>JBEBWR010000007.1:0-40731 GCA_040392045.1 Chthoniobacter flavus
GGCAGCTTGTTCACCCACCCCATCATCGTCACCACCAGCGACACCACGAGGAACGCAATCGCGCTGCCAAACACTCCGATCAGCACGAGCAACAGCCCGGAAGTCGCCTTCGTCGTCGTCAGCCAGTCGTAGCGCAGGGCAATCATGATCCCCCCGAGCGTCATCATCGCCATCAGTCCGAGCACGCGGTCCATCACTGCCGCCAGCATCGCCGCGCCCTTCTTCCCGGGCGTCTCCTTGATCAGATAAAAAATCTTCACCACGTCGCCCCCGGTTCCCCCGGGCATCAGGATGTTGAAGAAGAGCCCGATCATCGTCAGATCCGTCAGCCGCTTCCAGCCGAGCCGGAGATCCTGCACATCCATCAGAATCTTCCAGCGCACCACCGCGCATACCTCCACCAGCCCCAGCATCAGCACCGCGAGGAGCACCCACCCGAGGCTCGCCCCGGTAAAGGCGTTCCACATCTCGCGGTTCCGCGTCGGGTCGCGGAACAACCACGCCAGAATCCCGATGGTAATCGCCGCCTGCGCGACCGTGATCAACGTTTTCTTGATGCTCATACGCCAAATCGCCCTCTCCATGTCTCCAGCGATTTGACGATCGCCTCACGGCTCTGCTTCGGGTTCATTTCCCAGACAAACAAACAGTTTTCCGGCAAAAGGGGAATCAATTTGTCATACGCTACCGTCCCCCCCGTAAACGGCGCCTGATGATCCCCCCCGGGCCATGTCACATCGTGCAGATGACAGCCGATCAGCCGCGGCGCCATCCGCGCCAGCACCTCCTCGTGATCATGAAACCCAAGGTTCGCCTTCACCTGCGTATGCCCGATATCGTGCCAATACCCCGCCACGCCCGGCTGCATCTCCTCCAGCGCATCGAGAAACGCCGGGAACTCCCGCTCGCTCGGGATCTCCTCATACGAGTGGCGGCTTTCAATCCCCAGCCGGATTCCCCGTTCCCCGGCATAAGCGAGAACCGGCTTGAGACATTCCCGCACCCGCTCCAGATAACGCTCTGACGCCGCCTCCCGCTGCCGGACCGCCTCAAACTTCATCCGCGCATATTCGGGCGAAAGATGTTGCCCCTCCTTCGCCAGCGCGATGAGTTGCCGCGTCACTGGCGGCATCACCACGCGCCCCGCATGGAGCACCACCCGATCCGCACCGAGTTTCCCAGCGTAGTCAATCGTCTGGAGCGTCTGCCGCACCGCCCGGGCGCGTTCCCCGTCCTTGTGGGAGGAGAACTGAAAGCAATCCGGCGAAGGTCGTGTAATCTCCACCGGGAGGGGGCAAAAATTGTGCAAACTCGAAATCCGCACCTTCCCGCTCTCCACTACCTTGAGAATCCCCGGCATCAGCGGCATCCGAATCCCATGCCCCAGTTCCACCGTGTCAAACCCCATCTCCACAAGCTCAAGCAGCATCGCGGCCCCGTCCTGATGACGGGAAGAGTTCCAGCAGGTCGAAATGGAAAGCATCGCGGGAGGTTACCTCCCCGCGCCGCGAAAATCCACCCCCTGTTCACCCTCGACGCCATTATCGACCGACCGTAGCATTTCAGAAAAGATGAACGGGCAGCAACTTGAGAGCCTCGGGCGGTCGACGGAATCCACCAGAGCTGAGCGGCGGTCGGGCCTGATCCAGATGCATCTGGCCGTCGTGCTCGCCGGGGGCACGGGGCTTTTCCCAAAGCTTTTGACGGTCAGCCCCATGGTGATGGTTTGCATCCGCTCCGTATTCGGCGCGGCGACGCTTTTATTGATCGGCCGGCTTTTGAAGATCAGCCTTCTGCCCAATGGAAGAAGCAATCTGATGCGGCTGGCATTCTCCGGCGTGGTGCTGGCCTTTCATTGGTTCGCATTTTTTCAGTCCATTCAGATTTCCACCGTGGCGATCGGAGTCCTTGGGCTTGGCAGTCTCACGCTCTTTTCCACCTTCCTTGAGCCTTTGGTCTTTCGGGAAAGACTGCGCCGGGGCGATGTCATCACGGGCTTCCTGGTCATCAGCGGGCTTTTATTGATCACCCCCCGGTTCGATCTCGGAGATACCCAAACGCAGGGCCTCCTGTGGGGCATTGCCTCGGGTTTCCTCTATTCGGTCTTTTCCCTCGTTACAAGGTCGTCGGTGAAAACGCTGCCTCCCGTTACGGTGACGATGTATCAGCAGACCTTCTCCGGTCTGGTATTGCTCCCGCTGATCCTGACCCAAATACCCTCAACACCGGGACGGGAGTGGCTGATTCTGATCCTGCTCGGAACGGTATTCACCGGCCTGCTGCAATGGCTTGTGGCCTCAAGCCTGCGTCACCTCAGCGTTCAAACCAATAGCGTCCTTCTGAGTCTGGAGCCGGTCTACGCCATCCTGTTGGCATGGGGACTTCTGGGCGAACGGCCTGATTTCCGAACCGTCCTCGGCGGGGCCGTTATTTGTGGAGCCGTTCTATGGACTTCGCTCCTTTCAAAGCCGACCGGTACGTAAGCTTTAGCGAACGCGTCAGGGAGCCCGGCGCTTCCGCTTCTGGTGCACCTTGCTGGATACCGGCTTCTTCGCCAGCCGGGTCGATTTCGGCACCTGCGGTGCGAGAAACTCGTGCAGCTCCAGAGAAAACGCCGCAGCCAGCCGGTCCACCGTGCTTACCCAAATCTCCTTTTTCCGCCCCGATTCGATCTGCTGGAGAAAGTTCTGCGAAAAGTCCGCGATTTCAGCCAGCTCCTGCTGCGTCAGCTGATGCCGTAGTCGCAATTCCCGCAGACGCTGCCTGATAAAATCGAGGGAGTTCACCCCAGCGATCATGGGGGTTGATTCTTGACATTATTACCAGTGATCACTTGTATTTCAAAATGCGGATTTCCCTCGTTTCCGGCCTGTTTAAGCTTTGGACATCTGCTTCGCGGAAGGGTCACGACCGTTCTCCTCTCGCAACGATTATCGAACGGTCGCGCCATTACGCAGGTATCGGATCGGGCAAAACCCCTTCGTCTATTCTAACCCTGATGCGGCAGATCGCCAAAGCATTGGCCCGCGAAGGATGGACGCTTCGCAGTGGAGGAACCCCTGGAGCCGACCGGGCGTTCGAGTGCGGCTGCGACGAGGAAGCAGGAAAAAAGGAGATCTTTCTTCCGTGGGCGCAGTTTAACGATCACCCCTCTCCTCTCTACCATCCCACGGATGAGGCGGAGCAGATCGCCGCCCTGTGCCATCCGAACTGGCAGGCCTTCAGTGCCGAGGCCCGAAAGCTTCGCGCCTGCAACTGTCAGCAGATCGGCGGCCCCACATTGGGAGACCCCGTCGACTTTGTCCTCTTTTGGGCACCGGAAAAAGACGGCATCATCAGAGACGGCGCGGCCACCGCCATCACCTTTGCCCGGCACCTCTCCATCCCTGTATTCAACCTTCAGGACAACAGGGTTCGCAGGCAGTGGGAACGGTTCGTCGCCGGTAATTATTTTCGCCGATAAAGAAAGGGATGGACGAAATGCTTGACACAAATGCTTAGAAGCATTTTATTACAAGCACTCATGCTTCCTCCATCCCTCCAGAGTACCATCCCCCTCTACCGCCGGATAGCCGAGCAGATTCGCCGGGAGTTCGTCGCGGGCAAGCCCGAGGGGATGCGCCTGCCGCCGGAGCGCGATCTTTCCAGAAGCTTTGAGGTCTCCCCCGTGACGATCCGTACGGCTTTGAAGGAGCTGGAGAAGGAGGGACTGGTGGAGCGCCGGCAGGGAAGCGGGACTTACGTACTGGAGCCGCGCACGACAAAGCAGCATGTCGCCCTGCTGCTGGAGGCGGACATCTCCAGCCCGAATCTTTCACCCTTCTATCTGCGGCTCCTTCAGGAACTGAGGATGCAACTGACCAAGGAGCGGATTCCGAGCAGGCCCTACCTCGGGCATCTGCGCCTCGGCGTGGAGATTGGCGAACTGACCTGCCGGGAGTTCTTTGACGAACTTCGCGATGACCATATCGAGGCGGTCATCTCCGTCCACGCCCTACCGCATACGTCATGGACGCTGGAATTAAAAAAACGCAATATTCCTTTGATCTCCACGGTCAGGTCGCGCGGTGTTGCCGTCGGGATCGGGCAACTTCGATTTTACGAAAAGGCGACTTACTCAACCTATCGCAAAGCGCCCCTCGGGAATGGCGTCTCGGTTCAGGCGCTCCGTACGATCATTTGCGATCTTGTAGCGCGTGATCACCGCAAACTCGCCATCATCGGCTATAACGATCACGACCGCGACCGCGTGCCGAATGTCATGGCGTTCCGGAGGCTCGCAGAAGAGCATGGCATTGAGACGGAGGACCGCTGGTTCTTTGATCGGGTAAACGGGCTGGAACCGGGGGCGGTGCGGCGGGTTCTACAGGAGATCCGCAACTCCGGAAGCCCACTGCCGGATGTCATTTTCCTCTCATGCGATACCTTGCTCGCGGAGTGCGTTGAAGAGCTGGAGGTGATCGATCCGTCGCACTCCATCGCGCTGGTCGCCTGTGCGACCGACGCCGTGAAGTGTCCGCCGCGCCCGAACTTTTATTGTCATTTCAGCGAGGTGAGAGACGTCGCGTCGATCATGATCGCGATGCTCCGAAAATGCCGGGAGCAAGGGGCCGCCGTGGAAAACTCCTCCATGGAAATTCCCGTCCGGGTGCATTTTCATCCGGAAGACGGGTCTCCCCAGATTCAGTTACCTCTCCATGCCGCGCCCTTGCCAGTCCCGGGGCACCAGGGCGCCTAAGCCTAAGATTCTCCACCCGATATCAAAACTCCATTCCGGAGCGTCTGTCCGCCCAAAGGACGGCTCCGATCCTCCCAGCCATCATTTAAAATGCTTATGAAATCCCTCCTCCAAACACTCGTCTTTGCTGCGGCAACTCACGCCGTATGCGCCCCGCTCATGGCTCAGGGTCCGTACAGCTTTGATCCCACCGCTGAGGGAAACAATGTCTGGGGTAACTCCGTAAAATGGGGACTCCCCAGCGGCTACCCTGATGATTCGGGCATCATCGTGGAGCTCCATCGGGTCGGCGCGGCCACGGCATTGAGCCTCGACGGGTTATCGATAACAATTGGCGAACTACATGTCGGCGTTGGTGGTAGCGGATCATCCGCGTGGACGATCTCAGGCGGTTCCCCCGGTGGAGTTCTTCAACTCGATAATGCTACCGCTCCCGCAAAAATCCGGGCACTGGCGGGAACCACGACGATCTCCGCTCAGATGCTCGCTCAGAACGGGGTAACCTTTGAGGGGGCCTATAGTGTGATCCTCACGAATACCCAGACGGTTCTCAATGGCGGCATCGCGGTCAATGGCGGCGGCAATATCTATCTCAACCGCGCGAGCATGGCCGGTAACAGCACGATTGCTCTGAACGCCTCCGGCTCCGTCCGGATCGGGGGCAACGCGGATACTGCCGTTCTGGCGAACAACTTCACCGTAGCCGCGGGAGGGTTGCGCGGGATCTATGGCTATACCAAGCAAAGCCTTACCCTCTCGGGAAATATCACCGGCGACGGCGGCGTGCTCTTTGGCGATGAGCGCGCTTCCAACAACGCCTTTATCGATCTCACCGGAAATAACAGCTACAAAGGCGATACCGAGATCCGCTCCAGCATCCGTTTTCAGTCCATCGACAATTTCGGAGAAGGATCGCTGACCTTTACCACCAATGATCGGACGCTGACGCACGCGACCGGAAACACAGCGGACATCACCGTGAACCGGAACGGAGATACCCGGGCGGTCGCTCTGAATAGCGAGACGACCATCGACACGGGAGGCAACGAGGTCACCTACAGCAATACCATCAGCGGCTCCGAAGCCCTCCGGAAATCCGGAGCGGGTACACTCTGGCTGGAAGGCGATAATACTTTTGCAGGGGCCATTGTGGCAGAGGGGAGATTGGCAGCGCGTCATGCGAATGCCTTGGGCGGCGGGGGGGCGGAAGTCTCCGTGCTTGATGGCGGCGAACTCTATATCGACTCGGCCACGCATCTCGCCGTCGGAGATCTCCTGCTGGATGATAGCGCGCGGATCGTTTTCAACCTCGGCGGCAGTCCTGACACCGCATCGCTGTATGTGCTCGGCGCGGTATCCGGAAGCGGCACGGTGGAGATCGGGATCGATATCGGAGCGGGGATCAGCGCGGGAACTTATGAACTGGCGCTCTTTGAAGGAGGCGGTGATCTCCCCGTATTCTCGCTCGATACCTTGTCGTCCGGATACGGTCAACTCCTGTGGGATGCCGGAACGGGAACGCTTTCCTTTCAGGCAATTCCAGAGCCGGGCACAGTCGCGCTGCTGGTAGGAGGAATCGCCCTGATCGCCTTTCGCAAACGCTTTGCCGCCTGATGCGTTATCCATGGACCAGACTTTACCGTAGCGCCTTTACGATGACGGAGCTTCTCATCGTGCTGGGGCTCGTCGCGATCCTTGCGCTTCTGCTGCTGCCGACATTCCGGGGCGCGATGGAGAGCGCCCGGATGACGGAGTGTGCACAGCGCCTGAAGAACCTCGGAGCGCTGACGCTTCTCTCCAGCCAGGAGCGGAACGGCGACCTCTCATGGTACAAGGCCCCTCAAGGGACGCCGGGGATGTGGTGGTATCGAAGCTTTCAATCCACCAATTTCAACGGATTCAATGAAGCCATGACCTGCCCGGATCAACGGAAAGCGCCTTATGCCTTCCGGTACAGTCCGCAGGGACGTGCGCTACAAGGGAACTATCGCTATAACAAACATCTGGGATACCAGAATTCCAGCGCGGGGTGGATCTATAAGCAGTGGCGGCTTAACACGGTGGAGCAGCCGCACCGTGTAGCGATGATCGCCGATTATGCCGCCATGCCCGCCGACCGATCCGACGATTCACTGGGCTTTGAGACATGGGCGCCCATCACCTCTTCACATCGCGACAAACGGGTGGGACAGGTATTCTGCCTTGATGGGCACGTAGAAATCATCAAGGCCGATACTCCCCATACGCTCGTTCTCAGTCCCTTGAAATTGTAATCATGAATGCTCTATTTTATCTCAAGCCCATCGCCGTCTGTCTGCTGATGACGACAGCCATTGCCGCCGCTCAGGAATCGCTTCTGAAAGAGGGCGATATGGAAGTTATCGAAGAAACGGACGGCGTCTCCGTTCCCCGGGGATGGAGCGTCCTGAAAGGCGAGGCGACGGTTCCCGCGATTGAGGCGGAGGCGGGGACGGTGCACGAAGGAAGCCATGCGCTGAAGGTGGCCACCGCCGAGTCGCCCCTGCTCTGGGTACGGAGCCGACAGGTCGTCGTTCAGCCCGATACCGAGTATGAGCTATCCGTCGCCATACTGACTCAGGGAGCGGGGACCGTCACCCCTTTCTACGGGATACGCGTTTACGAATCCGACGGCGGCTGGAATCCGAAGGACGGCCAGCCCTATCTGATCCAGCGCGAGTCACTGCGCGACAATGGGAAGGACTGGCAGGTGAAGACCGCCCGTTTCCATACCCGAAGCAATACGAAATGGCTCTACATCGGTCTCTTAACCCGACCGGAAAAGCAGCAGGGCTTTGTCCTCTTTGATTCCATCATCCTCCAGCCGGTTCTCTAGTATCTTATGACCAAAACGATCTCTACTCTTCTGAGTATCTCCCTTCCGCTGTTCTCCGGGATTGCGGATACCGGGGCCCCCAACACGCCCCCCCCTCGCGATGCGCTCCCGGCCTCTTCAGCGCCACTTAAAGACGCGAAGGCGGACGCCTGGCTTGACGGCGAATTCCGCTGCGGATTCTACCTTTACCTCTGGTCGTGGGACCAGACCAAAGACCCTGCGGCAAAGGATGTTGAGGAGCAGATTGAGCGAATGGCAGCGATGGGGTTCAACTATGTCTATGTGGCAGGAGCCGCGGAAAGCCCCATCTGGCATCGGGTTCTGGAGGTCTGCACCCGGCTGCGGATGGCGGTGGTGGCGCAGTTGGGCGGCGGCGCGTATCTGACGCCGGATTCCAATATTGACAAGCAGGTCGGCATAGCGGCCCGGTTCATCAATGCTTATAAGAATCACCCTGCCGTCCTCTACTTCCTCATCAAGGAAGAGCCCAGCCCCAGCTTTATGCCAAGGGTGGAGGAGTATTACTCCAAGCTCCTAACGGAAGTCCCCGATGCGCCGCTTTACCTGCTGCATAACGGGCTGAAGGCGTCGGAGATTCAGAAGCCGCCCTACCCGGTAGCTGTCGGAACGGACCGCTACCCGTTCTGGTTTGAATTCGGCGTGAACAACAACCGCGCTACGCCCTCTTCCGCGCTGCGGTGGTATCATACCCAGATCGATGCCTTCTATCAGCATGCCAAAGAGCGGGGACAGGCGTTTGAAGTGGTCCTTACCGACTGGGTGCAGCAAATCTATCGTGATCAGAGTCGCATCCTGAAAAGCCTCTACCCTCAGAGCGCTGACGATGAGGTAAAGGAAAAGACGCTCAGTCGGCTGGAGCGATTGGCTGAAGCGGGCAATCACGGTATTTCCCAAGGCCCTGATGGTAAAATCCATATCTGGAAGTATTACCGGCCGCCTGCGAATTGTTTGGCCGCAATGGGGTGGCTTGCCGTGATGGAAGGCGCTCACGCCGTCTCCAATTACACATGGTCCCGCCCGAACATCAAGGAAGAGATCCGCTTCTGCGGCACCTTCGGCTGGGACGAGCAGGGTCTGCCCAGCACGACAGAGTATGCGGCGTTCCTCAACGAAGTGCGCCCGTTCGGACGGCTGGTGCGCGCGATGACCAAGGAGACCACTCCGGTGCTCAACGAACCGCAGGGTCATGAAGACGTGCAAACCGCCGCGCCGAAAGCGCCACCGATCCGGCTGAAAGAACCGGACGCCATCTGGCGTTCATTCACCATTCCGGGATACGACGGTCGGGTAGTGATCGTCGTCAATACCCAGGTCGGCAGTTGGTCCGACGGACGGTCGCCTGACCGTTTGGAGGAGAAAGATCCCTTCCGGATTGATGACGAGGGGAACCTGCTCGATTACCGCGCCTATCACCTGCCCCGAAAGCTGAGCTTTCATCTCGCGGGAGACGTTGGAGGTGAATCGGATGAGGAGTGCATCGATCTCGGCAGCGGAGCGTCCGTGGAGCTGGACGCTAATGGCAGCGGCGCGCTCTGGATCTCACCGGGCCGGGGGAAAATCGTCTTCATCGGAAAGAAAGGGAGCGGAGAAGCTGCGCGCCTGCGGGCGGAGTTCAACCTGCCGGGACGTTTGGAGGTACGGAAATGAAAGTCGCCGTCATCGGAGCCGGGAAAATGGGACGAAACGTCCTGCGGCATTTGCTGGCGTATCCCGAGCCGCTGGAGATCTTTGCCGTGGACCCCTCTCCCGAAGCGCTTCGGCAGGCCGTGAGCGAAGTCGGGGGAAAACCGGCAGGCTTTGGCGAGGTTCTGGAGGACCCGGAAATCCGCCTCGTTTTCGTCACCACTGCGAATCACGCCCACAAGGAAGTCGCTCTCGCCGCATTGAACGCAGGCAAGGCGGTGATGTGTGAGAAGCCGATCGCGACGACGCTCGACGACGCCCGCGAGGTTGTCGAGCGCGCCGAAACGCTGGGAGCGTTTCTCCAGATCGGTTTTGAGCTGCGCTACTCGCGCCTCTACACTTCCGTCAAGCAGTGGATCGACGACGGGCTGCTCGGCGAAGTGCGCCATACGCTATGCAACTATGTTTGCTCCGAGTTCTACGGGAAAGACTCGTGGCGTATCCGGCTCGCGGAAGGAGGGAGCATGTTTGGAGAGAAGCTGTCGCACTACGTCGACCTTCCCCGCTGGTGGGTGAACCGGCCAGTGCGCGAAGTCTACGCCTCGGCATCGCCAAACATCGTCCCTTATTACGAAATCCGCGATAACTACGAGACAACGCTGCGCTTTGAAGGCGGCGCTGTCAGTCACCTCTCCTTCCTCATGCCCTTTGCCACCACCGGCAAAGGCGACCCGCTGATGGACCTGCTCGACTACCAGAAGGAAGAGGGGTACGAACTCCGATACCGCGTAATGGGAACGCGCGGCGGCGTGGAGACCAACGTCTTCCGGCGCACGCTCTGCCGGTGGGAGTACCGGACGGAGGGAGCCGGGTTTGTCAGCAGGATGGTGGAGCGCCACCAGTGGCCCGCCGAGGATGATCACTTCTGGTTTCATAACACCACGGACCAGACGCACGACATCGTCCGCCGGGTCGCAGCCGGTCTGCCGCCTTCCGTTCCGGCGCGGGACGCATTTGAGACCATGCGCCTCTGCGATGCCGCGGATCGCTCAGCCGATCAGGGTTGCCCGATCCGGATTGATGCAGGGAGAGCAGTGGCGCTCGGGTAGCCGTAGACATGAAAGCTCCTCCGGCGGGTAGCGGTCACTCCCTACCCGCTGGCACCCTCTGCCCGTTCGTCAAATTTTCAGCCCGGTTGGTGACGAACGCCGTGCAAAGCGGGCGGCATTCCCGCACGATAGGAGCCATGAAGACATCGCTGTTCCCCATTTGTGCCTCTCTCCTCGTTGCGGGGAGTAGTGCCCTCCACGCGGAAGCCGAGACTCTGGCGCGCAGCGGTCTCCGCGACGTCCGCTATGGAGAGATCATCGTGGTGACCGGCGGCCCGATAAAATTCACCGGGCATGTTTACAACACCATCGGCCTGAACGACTGCCCTGACACGCTTTGGACGGCGCTCGACACGGATCAGCTTAAAAAAGAGCTGAAGGCGAAGGCGGTCATTCTCAATGGTCCCCGGTATTTGCTGATGGACGCGAATGCCCTGACCGGTCCCGGCAAGCTGGCTACCTTTCAAGGGCTGGAGATGCGGCATCTTGCCGACCTTTCCCTTCCCCTCGCCTCTGTCCTGCGTGGGAAATCGAAGCCTTATGAGGAAAATACGGTAGCCCGCACGACGCAATACACCTTCACGAAGGGCCGCCCCGTTTACGAACTCGTCTCGCCCAAGGGAACCGTCTATGTGATGCAGAGCTACGCCCGAACGATAAAGCCGAAGCTGACCGCTGCGGATCTGCCTCGTCTGGGGGCGGAGCTGAAACTCCCCGAAGGCTGGAACTACCGGGAACGCATCCCATCCGAAGACCTCATCATGCGCACCTCCGGAACGGCTCACGTCATTCAGGATGAGCTGGAGAACACCTACCAGCGGGTCGAATAAGCGCCGCAAGTTCAATCCGCATCCGTCCGAAAGGGGGAAGCAGGGAATCCCTCTTTGTTGTAAAGATTACACGTGGGATTTGAGGCCCAGCCGTAGCGGACTGCCTCGGGTTTGGATACCTGCGGGGATGAAACGATTACGGAATCGTCCTCAATATGAGCGCTGGCCCAGTGCCATTTGCTTCCGGCAGCCCCGCGAATGGCGAATCCTTCCAACTCGCTCTCGGGGCTGTTGCGCTTCAGCGGCCTGGTGATCCCCCGCCTGCTCATGTAAAGGTACTCCGCAGGTACCGGCTGCGCGACCAACCCTCCTCCCACATGGCGAAATCTGATCCGGATCGTCGAGCCTTCCACCGTCATCGAGTCAAAAACCGGGCCGGAATATTCACCCACTTTTCCGTAATCCAGCGCCAACGCGATCGCGGCCAGACGCGTTCCCGGCTCGCGCTTGCTCATCGGATGAATGTCGCCCGCCTCTCCCGCGTCGATGATCACCGCCTGTCCGGTATGAGGCAACTTCAGCGTCAGGCTCTGCGCCTCGCGCAGCAATGCCAGGCCCGATGCGGCATTCGGGTCGTCCATCTTGCTTCGGTGATTCGCCAGTTGCACCCAATAAAACGGCAGCTCCGGCTTTCCCCACCGCTTGCGCCAGTCCTGAATCAGCATCGGAAACGTCGTACGATAGCGCACGCCATCGTTGGCATTGCTTTCGCCCTGATACCAGATGACACCGCGCAAAGCGTAGGGTATCAGGCCATGAATCATGCCGTTGTATAGCGCTGCCGAAACGATCCACGGCCGAAGCGGGCTTTTCAGCGGTCCCGGGCGGGAAGCCTTGGCCGCATCGCTGAGCAGCGCGAACTCCTTTTCGGTTTTCATCAGCCATTCCCCGGCAAGGCTTTGTCCGCCAGCGAAGAAATACCCTCCCCTGATCGCGCTCGCTCCCAGCGGGGCGTAAATGCGCACCGCGACGGTATGTTTCCCCGGAGTGACCTCCGTCGCGGGCACCGTATACTCGCGGAGGACATTGAAGCGCTTCTCTCCATCGCCGTCGTAAGTCTCCAGCGTACGCCCTCCCACCCGCTTGCCGTCGAAATAAACGGTATCGATACCTGAAATTTCGCTGATTCGGAGCATCAGCGGCTTGCCCGCCTCCTTCTGTGACAGCGTGACATCGCGTCGCACCCAGAGAATACGCTCGCCCGGCAGCTTTCCCGGCAGCTTCACAGCCGCCCACCCCTCGTCCGTTGGAAGGGTCGTGTATGCCGCCAATTCCGCTTCCGGAGTCTGCGTGTCTTCCCGCTGATTCGCCGCAAGCCACGGCTTGAGTTCGCTCAGCCATGCGGCTTTGACCTTGGGGAAATTCCGGGCGGCTTCAATCTCCACCATTGCCGTCCTGCCAACCTCGGCATCGGATTTCAGTGCTTCTTCGCTGGTCCACGCCTCGACCGGCGTACTTCCCCAGGAGGCATGTATCACGCCCACCGGTACGCCAGCTTCCGCATTGATCTGCCGCGCGAAATAATAGGCCACAGCGGAAAACTCCGGGGTCGCCTCGGGACCGGCGACGGTCCATTTCCCCTCCACCTTTGGCAACGGGGTTGGCGAGGCAATGTTCGCAATAGTGAAAAACCGGATCTGCGGATTGGCCGACTCCGCGATCTCCTCGCGCGAACCGCTCACCCGCATCAGTCGCGCCATATTGGATTGCCCCGATGCCAGCCAGACATCGCCAAGCAGCACATCAGACAAAGCGACCTCGTTCGCCGCCTTTGCGGTGAATTGATACGGGCCCCCCAAAGCCGCCACTGAAAGGTCGAGCTTCGCCATCCACCGTCCATCCGCGCCAGCCGTTGCCCTCGCCTGAACGCATGCTTCCCCCGCTTTGAACAACGTAATCTCCACCACCTCCCCCGGCGCGGCATCGCCCCATACCGGAGTCTCCGCCGAGCGCTGTAAAACCATATGTTCGGAAAAGATCGGAGGCAGGGAAACATCAGCCCAAGCGACCGGAGCGGCAAGGAGGCTCAGTGTAAAAAAACAGAAGTGACAGCGGTTCATAGGGGAATCTTCCGGGAGGCCATCAATACGTATTGACGACACAGGTCGATTCGACAAGCAAAAATCAGCACGCTGCCCGGAAAATCTCACGACCTCTCCCCAAAACAGCTATGGTTGGTGCAAATCGCCCCTTCAGCCGTTGGGGTCTTTGACATAGAGCCCCCGGTAGACGTGCCAGTAATAGCTTTCCTCCGGTACAGCAGGCGTCTGAAAACCAAGCGCGAGGGCCTTATCGATCAGCGCCTGTCCCTTTTCCGGCTGAGGAAAGACATTCCCGCCCGGCCCCGTCCAACCTGCGGGCTCAGGTACATGGAATCCGTGTTTCAACCTTATGCCTTGAACGTAAAGAGCGGGAGGGAACCCTCCTTCCGCCGATTTTTCCAACCACTCGTAACCTCCAAGAACATCGGGTGGGAACGGCCAAAGAATAACCGAACCAATAGACTCAGGCGTATTTTCCAACCAACGCGCATAACGATATTGTGCCTTTGGGTTCCCGGCCCCCGCCTGAATTCTTAAAATCCCCCCGGGAATGAGGAACGGAGCCACAATCACACCAACGATCAGGATCGTGCCAACGAATGCCTTCAAAAAGCGACGCCATCCGCCAATCGCACCATAAACAAGAACGCCGCAAATCAGAAGCGGCAAAAGGAGAGGCAGCGGGCTTACCGGCATGGGGTTCTCTTGGTGGGTTAGTGGTTATTCCGCATCTTCGGAAACGTCCTCATCGTCGGACAAGCCCGGATATTCTGAAAGGTATAAAGAAAAACCGGCCTCACCCATCTTTATCAGAAACCCCGGATCGAGTACGGCCCTTCCTCCTCCAGCGTCAGCCACGCGAGCTTGGTACTTTCTTCATGTTGCGATGTGACACGATAGATTGAAACAGGCATAGTTTTTGGATACCAGATCAGAAGTCGACAGAATATCCATCGCCCGCATCCGCCTTTTCGATCTTCGCCGCTGTCTTGGTAAGGAGCCAAAAACTGACACCAAATCCAAAATACTCGGCGAGCAGAATAGTCCAATGAGCGTCCAGATAGAACGTGAAAAACATGGCAACAAGGATAGCCGACAAGCCGAGTCCCGCAGCGATCATTCGCTTCCAAAATGGACCAGACATCTTCGCCAGGAACATCGCTCCGGTAACAGCGATCGGCAGGTAGTAGAAAATCCAAATACCATAATAAAACCCGACTGCTTTGGAAAACTTAACATCACCTCGCCCAAGGACCATTACGAGAAGCCAGATCACGACCCATCCGCCCAAAAGATATCCGGAAAAAAATAAGGCGAGCGGAAGCCGTTTCATTAGCCGTGAATACTTGCATCATTGATCCCCTTGCCCCTTGTCAAAGGAGCCTGATGCCACGATGAAGCGTCCGCTTCTTGTTAGCCATTTAGGCTCATGTAAGTCAATAGCGGCTACGCCCACGTGATCAGCCTCAACTCATGTGACTGCGTCAGATCGGGGTTATTCGGTATTACCCGAATGCTGAACCCATACGCGCCGCTTTCCGTCGCCGGGACGGTTCCGCGATAGAGCCGGGCGCTTCCCTGTGTCTCGCCGGTTTCGAAGAGGTCGAAGATCTCCGCCTTGCCGATGTCGCTCTCGTGCATCGGGCCGACGTAGAGCTGCACACGGACGTCTGCCGGCTTCATCTCCCCCAGCTCCACGGCCGCTTCCACCGAGAGCGCTTCGCCCACCAGCAGCTTGCGGACATCCGCGTTGAGCACCCGCGCCTCCGCGATACGCACCTGCGGCCAGATACGGCGCATCTCCTGCTTCCAATCCGCCAGCGCGCGCGCCTTGGCCGCGTTCGTCGCCATCAGCCGTGCGTGTACCGCCGCCGCAGGCTCGTAGAGCAGTTCGTTATACTCCTCCACCATCCGCTGCGTGTTGAATACCGGCGTGACGCTCCGGATCGACTCCCGCATGAATTGCAGCCACGCCGTCGGAAAACGCCCGTCGGGCTTCGCGTAGTAAAGCGGGACGATGTTGTTCTCCAGCAGACAGAAAAGGCTGGCGGTATCGGCTTCGTTCTGGAAGCCCTCGGGAGCGTCCTCCGGAACGTCCGGGCCGATCGCCCAGCCGTTCTTCCCGTTGTACCCCTCTTTCCACCAGCCATCGAGCACGCTGAGGTTCAGCCCCCCGTTCGGCGGCAGCTTCATCCCGCTCGTCCCGCTCGCTTCCTGCGGGCGCAGCGGGTTGTTCAGCCAGAGATCGACGCCCTGCGTCAGCCTTCGGCCGATACAGGTGTCGTAATTCTCCACAAAAACAATGCGATCCTCCAGCCCCTCTTCGCGGGACCATTGGCAGACCTCCTGAATCAACCGCTTCCCGGCCTCGTCCTTCGGGTGCGCCTTTCCGGCAAAGACGAACTGCACCGGGCGCTCCGGGTGCAGCACCAGCCGCTTGAGCCGGTCGAGATCCGAGAAAAGCAGCGTCCCCCGCTTGTAGGTGGCAAAGCGCCGTGCAAAGCCGATGGTCAGGATTTCGGGGTTGAGCAGCTGATTGACCTGCCGCGCCCGTCCCGGCGATTCGCCCACGCGCTCCAGCCGCCGCCGCACACGATTGCGGACAAACGCCACCAGCCGCCGCTTGAGCTGCAAATGCGCCTCCCAGAGCTCGTCGTCCGGGATGTCGATCACCCCGCGCCAGAACTCCTGATCCGTCAGCCGATCTTCCCATCCGGCGAGGTAACGGTCGTAAAGCGCCGTAAACTCCTCCGAAAGCCACGTCTTGGTATGAATCCCGTTTGTGATACTGACAATCGGCACTTCCTCCTGCGGCACTCCCGCCCAGACGTCGTGCCACATGGCGCGGCTCACCTCTCCGTGCAACCGGCTTACCCCGTTGGAGAACCGGCTTGTCCGCAGCGCGAGAATCGGCATCCAGAACCAGTTTTCATCCCGATTCCGCGTCTGCTGCCCGTAGGAGAGAAACTCGTCCTCCGTAATGCCGACGGCCTCCGGGTAATTGCGGAAATACTTGAGAACCAGTTCGTGGGGAAATTTGTCATTTCCTGCGGGAACCGGCGTATGCGTGGTAAAAACGTTCCCCGCCGCGACGACTTGCAGCGCGCTCCGGAAGGTCAGCCCCTGCTCCTCCACGCCCCGCCGGATCAGCTCCAGCGAGAGGAACGCAGAGTGCCCCTCATTCATATGGTGCACCGCCGGTTTCAGCCCCAGCGCCCGCAGCGCATGCACCCCGCCGATCCCCAGTACGATCTCCTGCTTTACCCGCATCTCTTCATCACCGCCGTAGAGCTGTCCGGTAATCTGGCGATCTTCCGTGCGGTTGTCCGGGATATCGGTATCGAGCAGATAGAGCGTGATCCGGCCGACCGCCATCTCCCAGATGCGCACCAATACCTCGCGATCAAGAATCGGTACTCCTACAAGGAGCGGCACTCCGTCCACCTGCACCTCCTTCATCGGCAGATGATGAAAATCCTGATTAAGCTCCACGCTTTCCTGCCATCCGTCGCGGTTGATCTGCTGCTTGAAGTAGCCGTGCCGGTAGAGCAGCGTCACCGCCACAAAGTTCAGCCCCAGATCGCTCGCCGACTTGCAGTGATCTCCCGAGAGAATCCCCAGCCCGCCCGAGTAGTTCGGCACCGACTCGTGAAAACCGAACTCCGCCGAAAAATAGGCGATCAGGTCGTTCTTCCGCGTGCTTCCGTACGTATCGGCCTTTGCCATATAAGTACGGAATTTCTCCATCACCCGCTTCACTTCACTCAGAAACGCCTCGTCCTCCGCGAGATTGAGCAGCCGCCCCTGACGGCAGAGCTGGAGCATCCGTACGGGGTTATGATTCGTCTCCTCCCAGAGCCGGGGATCAAGGTAGCGGAAAAGCCTGCGCGCTTCGGGTTCCCACGTCCACCAGAGATTGCCCGCCAGTTCGCGGAGCGGTTCCAGTTCCACGGGAAGCTTCGGGATAACGTTGAATGTATAGAGCGGCTGCATGAGTAAGAATAAAGGGTTGCCTGCCTTCGGAAATCCGTCCCGTCCCCCAGAGGCTAACGCCACGGGGGAGCGAATCCAAGCCCCGATTCGGGTGTCTTGAAATCGTAACCCGAGAGCCTTTGAGCGGCCATGAGTGATTTTTCCGTTTGACGATTCGGGTTTTCCCTAGGAAACTCGCCGCCCTTCCATGCGTCATACTATATCGGTCTTAGTCGAAAATAAGTTCGGCGTGCTCACCCGCATCGCCGGAATGTTCAGTGGTCGTGGATTCAACATCGACACGCTGAACGTAGGCCCTACCCTCGACCCCACCCGCTCCCGCATGACCCTCGTAGTCCGCGGGGATGACGCCGTATTGGAGCAGGTCATCAAGCAGCTCAACAAGCTCGTGGACGTCATCGACATTCAGGACTTCCGCGACGACCACTACGTTGACCGCGAGCTCGTGCTCATCCGCGTGGCCGCCGACGCGGCGAACCGCGCCGAGATCATGCAGATCGCCGACATCTTCCGCGCCAAGATCATCGACGTGCAGCACCGAAACGTCTCCATCGAGATCACCGGCAATCAGAACAAGATCGAGAAATTCCTCCTCCTGATGGAGCCTTTCGGCATCCTTGAGCTGACCCGTACCGGAAAAATCGCCCTCTCCCGCAAGGAATAATTTTCCCGGAGAAAGCGATACCCTCACCCATGCCAACCCCGGCCGGTCCTACAGGGATCGGCCCATCCATTTCACGATAGAACCGCAAAACAACCAACCACTATGTCCGCCAAAATCTACACAGATAAAGACGCCAAGCTCGATCCCCTGATCGGCAAAACCGTTGCCGTCATCGGCTTCGGCTCCCAGGGTCACGCCCACGCCCTCAACCTCAAGGACTCGGGCATCAACGTCATCATCGGCCTCTACCCCGGCTCCAAGAGCCGCAAGGTCGCCAAGGACCTCGGCTTTGAAGTGCTCGACACGGCGGAAGCCGTCAAGAAGGCCGACGTGATTTTCGTGGCGGTTCCGGACACCAAGATCCCCTCGGTTTACAACGCCGACATTGCCCCGAACCTCGAAAAGGGCAAGACCCTCCTCTTCTCCCACGGCTTCGCCATCCACTTCAAGACCATTGAAGTGCCTGCCGACATCGACGTGATCATGGTCGCCCCGAAGGGCCCCGGCCACATCGTCCGCCGTCAGTTCACCGAAGGCAAAGGCGTTCCCGCCATCATCGCCGTCTACCAGAACCCGAGCAAGAAGGCGAAGAAAGTCGCCCTCGCCTGGGCCAAGGGCGTTGGCGGTACGCGCGCCGGTGTCATCGAGACCACCTTCCGTGAAGAGACCGAGACGGACCTCTTCGGCGAGCAGGCCGTCCTCTGCGGCGGTGCTTCCGCCCTCGTGCAGGCGGGCTTTGAAGTCCTCGTGGAAGCGGGCTACTCCCCGGAGATGGCCTACTACGAGTGCCTCCACGAGCTGAAGCTCATCGTTGACCTCATGAACGAGTCGGGCATCGCCGGCATGCGTTTCTCCATCTCGGAGACCGCGAAGTGGGGCGACGTCACCATCGGACCCCGCATCATCGACGCCAGCACCAAGAAGCGCATGGCCAAGGTGCTCAAGGAGATCCAGAACGGCAAGTTCGCGAAGGAGTGGGTCAAGGAGTACGAAGGCGGCTACAAGCAGTACAACGCGCTCCTCAAGGAAGGCGAGAAGCACCAGATCGAGAAGGTCGGCGCCCGCCTCCGCGCCTGCATGCCGTGGATCCAGAAGCGCTCCCTCAAGGGCGCTCAGGCCTCCTACGCGTAAGCAGAACCTGTCTGTTTCCTGATTTCAAAGCCGCCCGGGTCTTCATGATCCGGGCGGCTTTTGGCATTTCCGAAGCGATCAGGGAAACCCTGTTTCCCCCCGTCCGGGACGATTTTGCCGGTCATTGGGTACGATAAGTGATAGTATTAAATACGAAAGGAACCCATTAGTTATGTTACACTACGCACTTATCTTTCTCGTCGTCGCTATCATCGCTGCTGTTCTCGGGTTCGGAGGCATTGCCGGAACGGCTGCGTGGATTGCGAAGGTTCTCTTTATCGTATTCCTGATCCTCGCGATCATCTCGTTCCTGAAAAAATAACAAGCCAGCGTTCTGCTGGACCTTCTTCGCGCTACCGCGCGGAGGAGGTTAATCGTCATAAGGAAGCTCCTCCGCCGGAACTCCGATAAAATCCGGCGGCGGCAGCTCCCGCAGGCGATAGGCCCGGATCGCCTTGTGATCAAGGTTCAGCGCCTTGCAGACCCGGTGCATTCCGTCCATTACCCGTCCCTCCGGGTCGAGGAGGATCGGATAACACAGCTCCGCCTCCTCCACTAGCCGCGCGTGCTGCGCTACGCTCCGGCAGGTCGGCGCGTCGCCCTCGGCATCATACCAGAATGGCTCATCCAACTCCCGGATCGCGCTCAGCGGCACTTCCTCCGGCTCCAGTCCCTGCGTATGTGTCAGCAGCTTTCGCACGTCCCACGCCAACAACCCGCGAGGCGATTTCCGGAGGTGGTATTGGGCTCGCATCCCCGCATCATGCCGCTCCGCCGCCGTGCTGGCAATCGCAGAGCCGCATTCCGCATATCCGGACACTTCAGGTTACCGCTAGCTGTGCGACTGCCCCCGAAGCCTTAACTGGAGCGTTTTTTTGTTGACCGGATCGCCCCTTCCGGGCCGTCCCTTCAGAGTAAAGCCTTGCTCCTGAAGCCCATCCGTCTATAAACGAAATTATTCAACCCTTTACCTCATTTTACCCCATGAGTCCTGCACCCTCCATCTCCCCTGCCGCCAAAAAGCTCCTCGTAGCGAATCGCAGTGAGATCGCCATCCGCGTATTCCGCGCGGCGAACGAACTCGAACTCCGCACGGTCGCCATCTACGCGCAGGAAGACAAACTCTCCGTCCACCGCTTCAAAGCCGACGAAGCCTATCCCGTCGGCGAAGGCAAAGGCCCGGTCGGTGCCTATCTGGACATCGAAGGTATCGTCACGCTCGCCAAGGAGCACGGCGTCTCGCTCATTCATCCGGGGTACGGCTTCCTCTCTGAGAATGCTCACTTCGCCCGCGCCTGCGCTGCTGCCGGGATCACCTTCATCGGGCCCAAGCCCGAGTTGCTGGAGCTGATGGGCGATAAAGTCGCCGCTCGCGCCCTCTGCCAGAAGCTCAGCATCCCCACGCTCCCCGGTACGGAAGACCCCGTCACCGACCGCGACGAAGCCGTCAAGGTTGCCCGGGAGATCGGCTTCCCCCTGATCATCAAAGCTGCCTTCGGGGGCGGCGGACGCGGCATGCGCGTCGTCCGCCGGGAGGAAGACCTCGTCTCCCTTCTCGACGAAGCGCAGGGCGAAGCCGAGCGGGCCTTCGGTAATCCCGCTGTCTTTCTGGAGAAATACATCGGCCGCGCCAAGCACATCGAAGTGCAGATCCTCGGCGATAAGCACGGGAACGTCGTGCACCTCCACGAGCGTGACTGCTCCGTACAGCGTCGTCACCAAAAGGTCGTGGAAATCGCTCCCTCCGTCGATCTCGACGAGCGCGTCCGCACGGAGCTTTGCGACGCCGCCGTCCGCATCGCCAAGGAGATCGGCTACGACAACGCCGGAACCGTGGAGTACCTCTACGACCTCGATACGAACGAGTGGTACTTCATTGAGATGAACCCGCGCATTCAGGTCGAGCACACGGTCACCGAAGTCATCACCGGCATCGACATCGTACGTTCCCAGATTCTCATCGCGCAAGGCGCCTCCCTCTTCGGCCCGGAGATCGACATCCCCGCGCAGGCCGACATCCCGCGCAACGGCTACGCCGTGCAGGCCCGGATCACCACCGAGGACGCCGAGAACAAATTCATGCCCGACTACGGGCGCATCGTCGCCTACCGCTCGGCGGCAGGCTTCGGCGTCCGGCTCGACGGCGGCATGGGCGACGCCGGGAGCGTCATCACGCCGTTCTACGACTCCCTGCTCGTCAAGGTCACCACCTCGGGCCGTACCTTCCCCATGGCCCTTCAGCGGATGGACCGCGCCCTGCGCGAGTTCCGCATCCGGGGCGTGAAGACGAATATCCCCTTCATCGAGAACGTCATCGGGAACGACACCTTCCGCTCCGGAGCCGCCACCACCACGCTCATCGACACCACGCCCGAGCTCTTCGAGTTCCGCCCGCGCCGCGACCGCGCCACCAAGCTGCTCAACTTCCTCGGCGACGTTGTGGTAAACGGAAACCCGCAGGCCAAGGGCCACCGCCCCGCCGACACCTTCCCCGCGCCGCCCGAGCTGCGCTACGATACCACCGCCCAGCCCCGCCCCGGCACGCGGCAGAAGCTGCTGGAGCTGGGGGCGAAAGGTTTTGCCCAGTGGGTACGGGATCAGAAGCCGCTGCTCGTTACGGACACCACCTTCCGCGATGCGCACCAGTCGCTGCTCGCCACCCGCGTCCGCAGCTATGACATGCTCGAAGCCGCCGCTGCCGTCGCGCACCGCACTCCGGCGCTCTTCTCCATGGAGATGTGGGGCGGGGCCACGTTTGACACCTCCATGCGCTTCCTCAAGGAAGACCCGTGGCTGCGCCTCCGCGCCCTGCGCGAGAAGATCCCGAACATCTGCTTCCAGATGCTCTTCCGCGGGTCGAACGCCGTGGGGTACTCGAACTACCCGTCCAACGTCGTCGCCGGTTTCGTCAAGCATGCCGCCGAGTCCGGCATCGACATCTTCCGCATCTTCGATTCGCTCAACTACACGCCGAACCTCAAAGTCGCGATGGAAGCCGTACAGGAGACGCACGCCATCTGCGAAGCCGCCATCTGCTACACCGGCGATATTCTCGACCCGGCCCGCAGCAAGTACTCGCTCAAGTACTACGTCGAAATGGCCAGGGAACTGGAGCGCATGGGCGCGCACATCCTCGCCATCAAGGACATGGCCGGCCTCTGCCGCCCCTACGCCGCGCACGCGCTCGTCAAAGCGCTCAAGGAAGAAGTCGGCCTGCCGATCCACTTCCACACGCACGACACCAGCGGCGTGAACGCCGCCTCCATCCTTCAGGCGTCCGATGCAGGGGTCGACATCGTCGATCTCGCCATCGCCTCCATGAGCGGCTCCACCAGCCAGCCGAACCTGAATTCCGTCGTCGCCGCGCTCCAGCATACCGAGCGCGACACCTGCCTGAACCTCGAAGCGCTCAACGAGTTCTCCGACTACTGGGAGCAGGTACGTGAATTCTACAAGCCCTTCGACACCTCGCCCAAGTCCGGCAGCGCCGAGGTCTACCTGCATGAAATGCCCGGCGGTCAGTTCACGAACCTCAAGGAACAGGCCACCTCCATGGGCCTCGGCCATCGCTGGCCCGAGATCGCCCGCTGCTACGCCGAGGTAAACCAGCTCTTCGGCGACATCGTGAAGGTCACGCCGTCGAGCAAAGTGGTCGGCGACATGGCGCTCTTCCTCTTCACCCGCGGGATCAAGCCCGCCGACGTCGTCAACCTTCCGCCGGGGACCCCCTTCCCCGCGTCGGTCATCGACATGCTCTCCGGCGGCCTCGGCGAACCGCTCGGCGGTTGGCCCGGGAAGCTCGTCGAAGTCGTCGTCGGCAGCGGGAAAGCTGATGAGAGCGTCCCCGCCATCGATCTTGAGGAAGTCCGCACGCAGCTCACGCAGAAGCTCAAGCGTCAGGCCACCTGCGACGACCTCTACAGTCACCTCATGTACCCCGAGGTCTTCGCCGAGTACGCCAAATTCGCGCGCGAGTACGGAAATGTCTCCGTCCTGCCCACTCCCGCCTTCTTCTACGGGCTCAAGCTCGACGAGGAGATCGCCGTCGACATCGAGCAGGGCAAGACCCTCTTCCTCAAGCTCATCAACATCGGTGCGCCCGACAAGGACGGCCGGCGCACGCTCACCTTTGAATTGAACGGCGTCCCGCGCCAGACCAACATCGTGGACAAAGCCCTCGGTGGAAAACCGAAGCAGCGGGTAAAGGCCGACCCCGCCGACGCGCTCCAGATCGGAGCGCCGATCCCGGGGATGATCACCGCGCTCAACACCACCGTCGGCAGCCGCGTGAAAGAGGGCGACAAGCTCGTCACGCTCGAAGCCATGAAGATGCAGACCACCCTCTACGCCCCGCAGGACGGCGTCGTCACCGAGATCCTCATCTCCGTGGGCGACTCCGTTGAGGGCAAGGACCTGCTCGTCCGGATGAAAGAGTAAACCACCCGTTACCGCCATGATTACGACCAAAAGCGTGCATTCCCCCATTGAGCCCGAGAAGGATGGACTGCGCCTTTTGGTCGCCCGACACCGGGGGCGCGGCCTACCCGCCTCCCGGTACGATCTCTGGATGGCGAATCTCGGCCCGAGCGAAGCCCTGCTCAAAAGCTTCCTGAAGGACAAAAGCACCTGGGCCGACTTCTCCAAGCGCTACCGCGCCGAGATGTGGGGGGAGAACACCCCCGAGCCGGACAATCAGCAGATCCTGAACCACGGCCAGAAATTCACCCTGCGCCTGCTTCAGGAGCTCGGCAAACGCGGGAATATCACCCTCCTCTGCCACTGCCCGGAAGACGAGCCGCACTGCCACCGTCACCTGCTCGCAAAGCTACTCGCCTCCAAGCTGTAGAGCGGTCGCGCAATCAGATTCGGCGACTCCAGCCGCACCGCGCGTCCCACCGGATAGCAGCGCGTCATCGGATGCGGCCCATATACCCGCCGCTCCAGCGCCGTAAAGCTCATCCCGCGGCAATCCGATGCCACCGGCCCCTCGGCGATATACTCCGAGATCACATTCCCCCGTACATCCGCGCTCACCACAAAGCTGTAGGGGGCGGGACACGACGCCACCGGCGGACAGCTGCTGCACCCGCAAAGCAGTCCAGCCAGCGCCAACGCGCCCGTCCGCGACGAAAGTTTCAGCCAACGATAACGCAGCACAATCCCCTATCGCCTCCACCGCCCTCTGCGGTCTTGAGGAGAATCCCCCATCGTTCTACCGGAAACGGCATTGAATCGGGATTCGTAACGTAACGAATTATAGGAAAAGAGCTTGATTTCTCCACCTCTGTCTTCCTACAACTCCCTTCATTCCCCAAAAAATGAAAACGCGTCTCGTCGGCGTCAGCAAAATCGCGGATAGCGCCCCGCACAACGCCTTTACCAGCCTCGCCCGCTTTGCCGATCAATGGGTTTGCGCCTTCCGTGAAGGCTCCAGCCATGTCAGCGAAGATGGAGCCATCCGCATCCTCCGCTCCCGGGATGGCTGCCAATGGGAAAGCGCCGCCCTTATCACCGCGCATGATCCGACACGCCCGGACCTGCGCGACCCAAAGCTCCTCGTCATACCCTCCGGCGAACTGGCCCTCATCGCCGCGGGGACCAATCGCGGCACGGAGATCCCCCGCAGCAGCTACCTCTACCTCTCCGTCAATGGTACCGACTGGAGCACCCCCGGCCTCGCAGGGAAAAACGGCTGCTGGCTCTGGAGTCTCACCTCGGAAGGCAACACCCTCTATAGCGCCGGGTACGAACGACTCCCGGAGGAAGGCCACGGCAAAGTGACCCTCTACCATTGCTCTGACAGCCATAGCG
The DNA here is from genome assembly GCA_040392045.1 of Chthoniobacter flavus. GTDB lineage: Bacteria > Verrucomicrobiota > Verrucomicrobiia > Chthoniobacterales > Chthoniobacteraceae > DATMFV01. Next base: position 24,817 of record JBEBWR010000007.1, read on the forward strand.
ATCACTTCAAGCAGCTCACCACGCTCTATACCGACGCCCGCTTCCCCAATGAAACCGCGCTGCTCTTTCATGAAGGTCGGGGCATCGCCGTGATCCGCCGTGAGCTGGCCCCCGGCCAAACCGCCGTTCCCCCCTACAACTGCGGCACCGCCCTGCTCGCCACCTCCGAAGCTCCCTACACTCATTGGGAAACCACCGATCTCGGCCTCTACATCGGCGGCCCCGCCCTGCTGCGACTCCCCGGAGGAGAGCTTCTCGTCTGCGGACGCAAAATCGTCAATACCGTTCACTACACTGCCCTCTGGCAGCTTCATCCCGACACGCGCACGCTGGAGGAACTCCGCATCCTCCCCTCCGCAGGGGACTGTAGCTACCCCGGCATGGTCTGGCACAACGACCGCCTCCGGATCAGCTACTACTCGCAGCACGAAGGCAAAACCGCGATCTACTTCGCAGAGCTGGAGCTTCACCCGTAGCCCCCGATACGCCTCAGAAGGTCGCTGCCTTACTGCGTCGCCTCCTTCTTCTGCCCCAGCGTCTTTCTCGCGCGCTCCTGTACCGCCCGCATCTTCTCCGGAAGATGCGGCAGCACCGCTTCATCCAGCGACAGCTCCAGCAGCGCAATCCCGTTATACTTCGAGACCTGCACCACCTTCCCCTCCGGGTCCACCAGATAGACCGGGCCGGGATAGTTTTCCTTATCGCGCAGGAGAATCCATACCTCCTTCACCTGATGCTCTCCGCAGTGGTTCTTCAGCGCTGCAGGCTCCGCATAGGTCACCTTGAGAAACGACTCCTCGGCCAGCTGATCCGCCGTCGGCAGCGGATGCCGCCGGAAAATGCGCGGATAGCGCCGCGAATCGACACTTGAGGACGCCACAATCTGCTCCACCTGCCTGCAAAGCCGCTGATCTGCCTCCCGCTCCACCGGCACGGCCTCCCCCTTGATCTGAAAACTCAAGCTCCCTTCATCGGCAAACGCCAACGAAGCCACACCAGCCAGACAGACTACCAGAAATCGTTTGAATCGTTTCATAAGCAGGGGGGGATAATGATTAACGACTCTCCCATCATACCTTCCCCCGCTGCCGGTGGCAAGCCACGGTTGCCTATCTGGCGGAGTGGGCCGGTGCGTATCGGCGGAATAGCATCCATGCCACTACGCCAAGACCAAGGAGCGAAGCGGTTTTCCCCTCCGGGATGACCTGCGTCTGGTAAAGATAATCGTACACTCCTTCGGCCTCGCTATCGCTCAGCGCCCGATTGAAGAGGACCACGGACGAGACCGAATTCTCCAATCCCCATGCGCCGGTGCTGCCCGCGCCGATGGTGAAGTTGCTGGTCCCCTTGATGTTTGTCAGGGAGAGCGTGCGGTCGATCGTTGTCTCCGCGAGGTCTCCAATGCGCAGCGTCGTCGTCCCGTTCGCCGAGATGCGCGCCATGATGACGATATTTTCTCCGTCATATGAGGAGGGTAACACAAGGCTATGATTGATATTCGGAACGGTATCGCGAATCGCTATATCGATAACCCGAAACTCAATATTGGTCGTGCTTCCGGAGGTTCGGGCCGCGAGGTAAAAGCCGGGGTTATTGCTGCTCAGAGCCTTGTCGTCGAGAATGCCCTGATTGCCCACGAGGTCGGTCAGCGAAACCACAACGAAAGCCGTAAGCTCGCTCTCAGTCGTGCTCTGGATACCGGAAGCGGTCAGCCGCGAGCCGCCGGAGAACTGAATGGCAGGGCCGCCGCCCGGACCACCGGAAGGAGCATAGACCGGAGCCGCGTCAATGGCAGGGACAGCATCGATTGATCCGGCCAGCGTATGCCAGCGGGTGACCTTGTTCTCCGAATCAACGTCCACATTGCTTCGGGCCTCCAGCCAGAGCTGGAGACCGGAGACCTGATCCGGCTGAATGGTCGCGCTTTCCGCCGGACTGCCGGTGGCGAGAAGCAAAGCGGCCGTACAGAAAGGCATCAGGAACTGGCGCGCGAAATGGAGAGGCGAGATATTGGACATGGTTTTCATGGTTGAGATACGGGTTGAGGTTGAGTGAGAAGGAGCGCTTCGCGCGGAGCGAGATGCAGCTTTTCAGAGAGAGGACTTCCGCTCTTTCCGGAGACGCCGCGATGCAGCGTCAGCGTGGTGCGTTCGGGAAATCCCGGGAGATCGGCGAATTCCGTAAGCACTTGCGCCTGATCGCTGTGGTTGAAAATCGCTATGACCCGTCCTTCCGGCGCATCAAGGGAGACAACAAGCAACGCTCCGGAGTCCTGCAACACCTTCGCCTTTGCCGGAGAAGTGGCCAGAGGCGAGATTTCAATCAGCGCATGCCAGGTATCGCCTTCGTGATAGCGATGCAGCTTTCCGGCTTTCCCCTCAAGGTAGTGAACCTTTCCCGGCTCATCGGTGAGATAGAGTCCCTCCCAGCGGATCGGGCTTTTGGGAAGGGACACAGTCGCACGGCTCGGAGCCGTACCCGCGTGAGGGTAGCTATTCTCATGCAGATGGAAGGCTAGCTCCCCTGCGGCGTAGCGTTCCGGCGAGAGCGCGCGGACCTGCGACACCTCTGAGAACGCGCTCCAGAGCGCCACTCCGGCGGAACGATTCGACCGCAAAGCCGTCGTCCGCACCAGCCCGAGCAAGCGCTGCGGCGTGGTAATCCAGAGCTGATCCACCCTCCAGTCATCCGCCCAGCGGAGCCGCTGCTTCAGCGCCCCGTCCTCCGCCCAATGACTGGTAAGCGGATGATAGCGGGAAGCGACCACACCGAAGTCTCCGGCAAGGGCTACGCCCACGGCGGGCCGGGGTGCGGAGCTTCCCGGGTCCCAGGAAAGAATCCATAGCCCGTGCAAATCCTCCCGGGGCTTTGTCGGATCAGGATCTTTCCGGATGATCGGCGTCACCCGCTGGAGCACGGCGGAGAGCTGCCGGTCTTCCGTCAGCAAAGTGACGCCCGGAATCGTCCCGGCGTGATTGCCTGCCTGAGCCGTAAAGTTCCACCGTCCATACCGCCCCCGGATGCCGACGCGGTTGGCATCGTAGAAGCTGCCGGGAGAAGCATCAGGAGCTTCTTCGGGCCACTCGGCGGTCTCCTCCTCCCAGATGCCCGCGAAAAGGGCGCGCGTGGTATTCGGATTGCCATCGTAGTGGTAGCCGCGCCGCGCTCCCTCCCGCGCCATGAAGAGAATGCGCGGGTCCCGGCTCATATAGGCCAGCGCACCGGTGGCATAGGGCTTGGAAAACGCACGCGTCAAATGCTTCCACCATATCACGGAATAATATTCCGTATATCCCGGAGAAATCAGAGCATGAAGATGGTAAGGCACCAGTTGCCGGGCCAGCTCTCCGATCTCCTGCACCAGTCGCGCACCGGCAGGCTCATCGACCAGCGCATGGCAGGCATAGCCCAGCTCATAAAGCGTTGCATCCGTGTACCAGTACACCCCGCCGTAGGCCGCGGGATGACGCATATATTCGAGCGCTCCATCCGCTGCCCGGCATCGGCGCAGCTCGTCCATCCAGTGCGACGCCCGCTCCAGACAGGCTTCATCCCGGCTATAGCGATAGGCTTGAGCAAGATTCGCCACGGCCATCGCATAGAACCACGGCTGCTCATGGTTCGGGCTTTTCTCCAGCGCCTTCCAGTAAGCGGCATGCTTATCAAGCGAAGCGCGGATTGTGGCCATCCGGGCGAAACCCAACGCTTCGGAAATCGTCGTATCGCGAGCCGCCGCCACCATGGCCATCAGCGTGCCGTGATGAGCGGTATAGAGATCAATGCTGACCATGGGAGGGTCCGCATAGATTTCCTCCAGAGAGCGCGGCTCCTTCCGATCACGGGCATCCGCCTTCGTCAGGAACCCGTCCAGCGCTGCCCCCATCAGCGGCAACAGCTCCTTCCGACCGTGAAGCCGGGAGGTTGGGTCGTGATAGGCCCATGTGATCGCGGCCAGTTGCGCATCGGGAGAGAAGTTCCCTTCCGCGCTCAAACGCTTGGCATCGAGAGCCGCCGAGAGACGGTCCTGAAAGTGCGACAGGGTAGGATTCATGGAAGGAGAAGGGTCGGATGCCGCCGCGCAAAAATGAGCGGAAGCGGTAAAAACCATCATGGTAGCGAAAACGCGGGATAATCGGATCATGCTTAGCGAAGAGTGCGGGTATAAGTACGGGCAAATTCCGGGGCGTCCCCCCATGTGGCGGTGGTTACCCATTGGCGAAGTTCACGGATCGGGTAGGTTCTTACGCTGCCATCGGCGAAGGCTGCCGCCATCCTCCCTCCGTAGCCTTTGTCGTCCTCGGGGAGATAAGCGGAGGTAACCCCTCTCGCGTCCCAGTAGTACCAGCCGTAGTCATCGTTTGGATAAAGAGGATGCCAGACATCGCGCAGGAGCATCAGCCGGGAAGCGTCCGATCCCACCTGCCGGAGATTCGCAGGAGCGTCAATGGCCGTCGCGCTCTCGACCCGCCGGGGCATGGCTCCGTAAGCATTGACGCCGTAGCTGGGATACGCCCACGGCTTGGTCGCGTTGGTCTCCAGGCTATGAATGCTGCTGTAGCTCCGCCAACGGGTCTTTCCCGGTGCGAAAAGCGGAGCCGGAGAGCTGAGGTAGCCATGAAACACGAGGGTTCGCGTCCAGAACACCGTGTACCCGGGGCTGATCGGAGAGTCGAGCGCCACCATCTGCGGCAATTCCCCCCGATGCTCCTGGGCGTAGGCCAGAAGCGCCGCCACGACCTGCCGCTGATTACTCACCGATTGCGCCAGATCCGAGCGCGAGCGAACCACGCCAGTGATCGAAAACGCGATCACCACCAACGTACTGATGATCCCCACGACGAGCAGCAGTTCAGTGGTGGTAAAAGCGCTGCAAGAGATACGGCGGTTCAGCGATTTCATGGTTCAGGGAGGTAAAGGGGATCTTCGGGAGAGAGAGCAGCTACGGACAAGGCCCCGTCGATTCTCTCCAGATCACCGCGCCCTGCACGGTGATTTCAACAGGAGCGGAGGGCTTGCCGGTCATCAGTTCAAGCAGTTCCTGTGCGGCGAGAGTTTTGCGCTTTCGGGCAAGCGTGATGGAATCCGGAGCGGTCAGCGGCACGGGATGCACGGCGGGGCTCAGGTCAGTGACTGCCGCCACGTAAAGATCATCAGGAATCCGCACATGGTGCCGATAGGCCTCCCGGAAAAGCCGCCCGGCCACCACTTCATCCGGGACGACAATGGCATCCGGACGGTTCTTTGACTGAATCAGAGCGTCAAACGCCCGAAAATCGAGTTCGCTATCTTCGTTCGCAATCCATGTGATGAAGTCATCGGGAGCGCCCAGTCCATGCTTCCGGGCCGCCATCTCCAGCGCCATGTCCATTGAGGCATAGCGTGGCTGAGTATAGCGTACGACAGCGATGCGGCGGCGTCCACGCTCCACCAACCCGTCAATCAATCGGCCCAGCGCCGGGGCGATATTGTCATAGATCGCCGGAAGCCCGAGATTCACCAGCGCCGGATGTTGTGTCATCAGAACGATCTTGACGCCGGCATTCATCAGCTTTCTGACGGCGGGAAGAGAGACGCGATAGTGCCCCACGACAAGACACCCCTGAATCTTTCGCTGGAGGATCAGTTGCCCCGCGTCCTCCTCAAAGTAATCCGGGCGATACGGGATCGTCGTGATCTGATAGAGCCGGTGGTCGAGAACATCATGAATGGCATCCAGCGCCATCCCCACCATCAGATGTTGCCCCTCCGCAGGAGTCAGCAGATAGCTGGGCAGCACGAGCGCCAGCGGAATGGCTCCCGTACTCTCGCAGAAAAAGCTTCCTACCCGCGCCCGCTTTTCAATCACCCCTTCGGCGACCAACTCCTCCAACGCGCGCCGCACCGTGCGATGATTCATCCCCAACTGCTCGGCTAAAAGACGCTCGGCAGGGATTCGGGCCTGCCGGGTATCTTCGCGCAATCTGAGAATGGCCTCGCGGGCGAACTGGACTTTGCTGGACATCGTATGGGAGGAATAAAATGCATCACGATCCATATCTGATGCATTTGTGATGCTGAATATTGCCTCCAATTTGTGCAGCACGCAATCAAATTCGTACCAAAGGCCGTCTGTGCTCTCTCCCTACAGGTTCCCGCTTCCTTCCATACTCCGTGGAGTCTCCTCATTGCCATGAAACATGATCATCGGACGCGCTGAAGCGGTCAGGATGCTGTTCGCTACCCTGCACGCCGTCTTTTCCCACCGACCAGACAATCACCGCAGCATTTACTTTCCCTTCGTCCTCATAGGGACTCCTGATCGGGCCCATGCCATTACGAGCAAATCGGATACGGTAGAAATTTCCCCACGGATCGGGAAAAGCGCCGCTTTCCGGGTCCAGCAAGCTTTCGGAACCTGCTCTCCCGACTTCGAGAAACGGAATCCCTTTGGGATTTACCGTCTTGTCTTCACCGGAAAGCACTCTCATCAGAGCCGCGTTTTCCGCCGCGCTTGTGATGTCACCAGAGGCTGAAACATTGGGGAATTCGCCATACTCCATATAAAACCATTGAATGGAGGTAGCAATCAGCGCCATTTGATACTTCGCCACCTCGTCCTCTTTCGGAGCATGCCCCTGCCAGAGTCCCACCGGAGAAAAAAACACGAAATACAATAGAGCAGAAGCAGCGATCAGGATGGCTAGTTTTATCTTCATGGCCGGTGCAGTCGATCCGTCGATCATAACTCCATCCGACACCTGCGAATACCCTATTCGTACGGCCTTGGATTTTCCGGCAGTCTACACCGGGGCCTATCTCGCGACGCGTCCTTCCTGGGACGGAAGCTGCAAAACCGCCCCATCCTCCGCGCCGCTCACCATGGCGGCATACCGGGCGAGATAGCCGGACGTCGCCCGGGAAACGGGCGGGCACCACGCGAGGCGACGTAGCGCGAGCGTCTCTTCATCGACGAGAAGCGTCAACGTGCGAGCAGGAATATCGATCGCAATCCGGTCTCCCGGTTCCACCAGCGCAATCGGGCCGCCTCCCGCCGCTTCCGGAGCGATATGCCCGATCGCTCCTCCGCGCGTCGCGCCGGAAAAACGCCCGTCGGTCAGGAGCGCAACGCTCTCCCCGAGGCCGCGCCCCATGATCGCCGCCGTCGGTGCCAGCATCTCCTGCATTCCCGGTCCGCCGCGCGGTCCTTCGTTGCGGATAATGACCACGTCGCCCGGCTTCACCTTGCCGACCAGAATCCCCGCGCTTGCCTCGCGCTCCGACTCGAAAATGACGGCCGGACCGCAGAAGCGCATCATCGGCTTTGCCACTCCCGCCGTTTTCACGACCGCCCCCTGCGGCGCGAGATTGCCGAAGAGAATCGCCAGCCCGCCCTGCGGTGAATAGGCGCGTTCCAACGGACGGATGACCTCCTGATCCGTGACGTTTGCCTCCCTCATCTGTTCTCCCAGCGTCTTTCCGCTCACCGTCAGAGTCTCCGGATGAATCAGCCCCGAGATTCCGGAAATCGTCTTGAGGATGGCGGGAATCCCACCTGCTCGATCGATATCCTCCATATAGTGAATCCCGGAAGGAGCCACCTTGCAGAGATGCGGAGTCCGCGCGGCAATGGCGTTGATCTCCTTGAGCTCCAGCGACACCCCGGCCTCCCGCGCCACCGCCAGCGTGTGCAGAATGGTATTGGACGAGCCTCCCATCGCCATATCGAGAACGAGCGCATTCTCAAACGCCTCCCGGGTCAGCAACGCCGAGGGCCGCACGTCTTCGCGGATCAGCCGGATGATCGCCTCTCCCGCAGCGGCAAAAAGCGCGTCACGGCGGGAATCAGTGGCAGGGATCGAGCCATTGCCCGGCAGCGCCAGCCCCAACGCCTCGCATAGGCAGTTCATCGAGTTTGCCGTGAACATGCCGGAGCAGGAGCCGCAGGTCGGGCAGGCATTCGCTTCGATCTGCGCGAGCTGCGAGGTCGAGATCGTCCCGGCGGAATGCGCTCCCACCGCTTCAAAGACCGAGGAAAGACTCATCCCCTCCCCCGTGACCGGATTCCGCCCTGCCAGCATCGGCCCGCCGGAGACGAACACCGTCGGGATATTCACCCGCGCAGCTCCCATCATCATGCCGGGGACGATCTTGTCGCAGTTTGGAATGCAGACGACGCCGTCAAAGCAATGCGCCCGGAGCATCGTCTCAATGCTATCGGCAATCAACTCACGCGAAGCCAGCGAGTAGTTCATCCCGCCATGCCCCATCGCAATGCCGTCATCCACGCCGATCGTATTGAACTCGAACGGGACACCGCCCGCCGCGCGGATCGCCTCCCGCACCTTGCGCCCCACAACGTCGAGATGCGCATGCCCGGGGATGATCTGAACGAAAGAGTTCGCCACGGCGACGAACGGCTTCTCCCAGTCGTCCTCCGATTGAATCGCTCCCGTGGCCCTGAGAAGGCTGCGGTGTGGCGCCCGATGAGCCCCGCGCTTGATGGTATCGCTGATTGCCATGCAGGAAAAGGTAGCGAATTTTGCTGATTCCGGAATGACTCTCTTTGTCCGCTTGTGATACCTTTTTGATATGGACTATTCCCTGCGCGAACTTGAGTGCTTCGTGGCCATCGCAGAAACGCTTTCGTTCACCCGGGCGGCGAAGCGTCTCCATCTCTCGCAGCCGCCGCTTTCCCGCCACATCCGCAAGCTGGAGGAAAAAATCGGGGTGCGCCTTTTTGAACGGGATCGGCGCACGGTCACGCTGACACCCGCCGGAGCGCTCTTTTATGAAGAAACGCGGGGGCTGCTTTCGCAATTGATCCGGGCCGGAGAGAGCGCCCGGCGCGCTGTGCGCGGAGAAACCGCACGGCTCCGGCTGGGTTTCGTCAGCGCCGTGTTGAACGCCGAACTGGTGGAGTGCTTCCGCCGCTTTCGGGTGGCTCACCCGAGCACCCAGATCATGCTCCACGACGCGTCCCCGGCGGAACAGCTTGCGGCCATCGAGGGAGGCACGCTTGACGGCGGCTTTATCGGTCTCCTGCCGCCGGGGCGTCATGGGAAGCTCCACTTTCTGCCGTGGCGTCGCGAGCCCTTGGATGTTTATCTCCCCACCGGTCACGCGCTCGCTACACGGAAGCGGCTTGCTCTCTCCGAACTGCGGGATGAACCCTTTGTAGCCGTATCGGGAGAATCCGCTCCGGCATTCGCCGCCTCGGTACGGGAAGCCTGCCGGACGGCGGGGTTCGCGCCCCGAATCCTGCTGGAATCGCCCCGGGCGCAAGCGGTAGCCGTGATGGTTGCCGCCGCCTGTGGAGTGGCGCTGTTGCCGCGCTCTCTCTCGCGAACCGTCGGGGAAGGAGCGTTAGTGGTGGTACCGCTCCGCAACGCGCCAGTGATCACCCACGTCTTCGCCTACCCTGCCGGGCAAAGCGATGCGATTGACGCCTTCCTTGCCGCGATCCGGTGACGGTCACTACAAAAACGTCAACTGCGGCATGCCGCCCTGGCCCTCGTCGCTATTCTTTCCCGAACGCTTGCGGCGGGTGACGGTCATGGCGGATTGCCCCGCGATCACCGGCTTGCCGTCGGCGTTGAGTTCCGCCATTTCCAGATTGCCGAGGATCTCCTTGGCACGCGAAACCACCGTCTGCGGCAGCCCTGCGAGCCGGGCAACCTGAATCCCGTAGCTCTTGTCCGCGCCGCCTTGGACGATCTTGCGCAGGAAGATGATCTGATCGTTCCACTCGCGCACGGCCACGTTGTAATTCTTCACGCCGCTGCGGGTGATCTCCAGTTCGGTCAGCTCATGGTAGTGCGTGGCGAAGAGCGTGCGCGCTTTCACGTCGTCGTGCAGGTATTCCGCCACGCTCCACGCGATGGAGAGGCCGTCGAAGGTAGAGGTGCCGCGCCCGATCTCGTCGAGGATCACGAGGCTGCGCGCCGTGGCGTTGTTGAGAATATTCGCCGTCTCGTTCATCTCCACCATGAAGGTCGACTGCCCCCGGGAGATGTCGTCGCTTGCGCCGACCCGGGTAAAGATGCGATCCACCAGCCCGATCTCCGCCGAGCGCGCGGGGATGAAGCTGCCGATCTGGGCCATCAGGACGAGCAGCGCCACCTGCCGGATATAGGTCGATTTACCCGCCATGTTTGGCCCGGTGATGATATGAAGCCGGTGCAAACCGCCATCCATCTCCACGTCATTGGGCACAAATTTCTCCTCCGCGAGATTCTGATCGAGCACGGGGTGACGCCCATCGCGAATCCGCAGCTCCAGCCCTTCGCTCAGGACCGGGCGGACGTAGTGAAACAGTCGCGCCACTTCCCCCAGCGAGCAGAGCACGTCGAGCGTTGCCACGGACTCCGCCGTACGCTGAAGCTCCGCGAGATCGTCAAGCACCCGCTCGCGCAACGCGTTGAAAAGCTCATACTCCAGCGCGCGGGAACGCTCGTCCGCGCCGAGAATTTTCGACTCCATCTCCTTGAGCTCCGGCGTGATGAAGCGCTCGCCGTTCACTGTCGTCTGCTTGCGGATATAGTGCTCGGGAACGCTGCCGAGATTCGCCTTGGTGATCTCGATGAAGTAGCCGAAGACATTCGTAAACCGTACTTTGAGCGAGCGAATCCCCGTCGTCTCGATCTCGCGCTCCTGTAGCCGCGCGATCCATTCCTTCCCCTCGCGGCAGGCGCTTCGGAGTTCATCGAGCTGCGGGTTGAACCCATCGCGGAAAATCCCGCCATCTTTCAGCGCAATCGGCGGCTCATCCACAATTGCCGCTGCCAGTTCCGCAGCGAGGGCAGGGAACTCCCCGATCGCCCCCTTAAGCCGTTCCATCAGCACCGGAGCGGCTTTCCCAGCAAACGCATCGCCACACCCCAGCGCCGCCAGCCTCGCCCGTAGCGCCGGAAGCTGCTCAATCGACGAGCGCAGCGCCAGCATATCGCGCCCGTTCCCGCCGTTCTGGCTCAGCCGCCCGAGCGTCCGCTCCACGTCGCGTACCCCGCGCAGCGCCTCGCGCAGCCCGTCGAGCGCCACGGGGTCTGCCAATAGAGCATCAATTGCCTCCTGCCGTTCGCGTAGCGGCGCGAGATCGCGCAGCGGATGGAGCAGCCAATGGCGGAGGAGCCGTCCGCCCATCGGCGTGATCGTCCGGTCGAGCGCGCTCAGCAGGCTCATATCCCGGCTCCCCCGGGAAAGCACCAGCTCCAGATTCGCCTGCGACACGGCGTCCACGGTCATGTAAGCCGAGTCGCGGTAGACCGAAAGCTGCGTGATATGCCCCACCTGTCGGCGCATCTGATGCGTGAGGTAATGGAGGATCGCCCCGGCGGCCCCGATAGCGGCGTCCATCCCCGAGGCACCGAAGCCGTCGAGCGACTGCACCTTGAAATGATCCCGCAGCGTGTACATCGCCTGATCGGGCAGAAAAGCGTACCCGTCGCAGGTCACCCGGTTCTTCAACGCCCGGCACCACGCCTCCTCGCCGCTGCACTCCTCGCTTACCAATACCTCCGCCGGAGCCACTCGCGCCAGCTCGTCCGCCAGCGCCGCCGCGTTCGACAGCTCCGTGATGCGAAACTCCCCCGTACTCAGGTCGATGAATGCAAAGCCGAAGGTTCCCTTCCGCTCGTAGATCGCCGCGAGGTAGTTATTGCACTTCGCCTCCAGCAGGTTTGCGTCGGATACCGTCCCCGGGCTGATCACCTGCGTCACCTCCCGGTGCACGATCTTCCCCGGCTTCGCCTCGCCCACCTGATCGCAGATCGCCACCCGCCGCCCCGCGCGGATCAGCCGGGCCAGATAGCTCTCCGCCGCATGGTACGGCACGCCGCACATCGGCACCTGCCCGCGCTTCGTCAGCGCCACGTCGAGAATCGCCGAGGCGATCTTCGCGTCTTCAAAGAACATCTCGTAGAAATCCCCCAGCCGGTAGAGCAGCAGCGTATCCGCCGGCAACGAGCGCCGGATACTCTGGTACTGCATCATCATGGGGGTTTGCGTAGCGTCGGACATGGGAAATGGGCGGGAGAATCGGCGGGAAAATGGAAAGGCCTCCCGGGGGTCGTTTCCCGCCGGGAGGCCGGTAAGGTAACCAAAGAAACGGATCAGTTGGAAGCAGCTTTCAGCGCTTCCCACGAAACCCACGCGAGATCGTGCGCCTGCGCCACGGGCTGATTGACCAGCCGGCCCTGATAAGTGTTGATCCCCGTGGCCAGTTCCGGCTTACGGTCCATCGCCTTGCTGAAGCCAAATTCCGCCAGCGCCTCGATGTACGGGTAGGTGGCATTCGTCAGCGCCTCTGTCGCCGTGCGCGGGTAGGCCCCCGGCATATTCGCCACGCAGTAGTGCACCACGCCCTCCTCCAGAAACGTCGGCTCGGCATGCGTCGTCGGCCGGGAAGTCTCGATACATCCGCCCTGATCAATGGCGATATCGACCAGCACGCTGCCGCTCTTCATCAGCCGGAGCATTTCACGCGTCACCAGCTTGGGCGCTTTTGCCCCCGGGATCAGCACGGCCCCGATCAGCAGATCCGTATCGGGCAACAGGCGGCGAAGATTGGCCTCGCTGGAATGCAGCGTCCGGATTCCCAGCGTGGCGTCCAGAAAGCGAAGCCGATCGATATCGATATCGAGAATCGTCACATCCGCGCCCAGCCCCTTTGCCACGCGCGCCGCGTTCACCCCGGCGACACCGCCGCCCAGCACGGTCACTTTCCCCGGCAGCACCCCCGGCACCCCGCCGAGCAGAATCCCCTGCCCACCCTTGTTCTTCGCAAGGCTCGCAGCTCCCATCAGCGTCGACATCCGTCCCGCGATCTCGCTCATCGGCTCCAGCAGCGGCAGCCGACGATTCAGTACCACCGACTCGTAAGCAATCGCGTTTACGCCCGACTCCAGCAGCGACTCCGTCAGCGGACGATCCGCCGCAAGATGCAGATAGGTAAAGAGGATCTGCCCCCGGCGCAGCAGCGGATACTCAATCGCCATCGGTTCCTTCACCTTCAGCACCATCTCGGCCCGCTTGAAAACTTCCTCCGGGCGGGAAAGCACCTCGGCTCCCGCCGTCCGGTAATCCTCATCGGTAAAGCCCACGCCTTCCCCCGCTCCGCTTTCCACGAACACGCGATGCCCCTTTCGGGTCAGTTGAAGTGCGCCTGCGGGCAGCAGTGCCACGCGATTTTCCTGAGCCTTGATTTCTTTTGGAACGCCAATGAGCATAGAAAAGCAGAAAAAGCACGTCGGGCCTGTTCTGTTCAAGGTTATTTGCGATTTTTTTCCGCCTTGGCCCCGTCGGAAAACTGCCGCAAAATCTCCGCCTATGAATCCGCCACGCATCGTCGTTCTGGACGGCTACACCCTCTCCCCTCTCGCTCCCGGCGAAACCTCCCCCGATCACCCCTCATGGGACGCTCTCGCCGCGATTGGCGACCTCGCCATCTACGACCGCACCGCGCCCGACGAACTGCTTGAGCGCGCCAAGGGAGCCGCCATCCTCCTGACGAATAAAACGCCAATTACGGCCGCGCAGATTGCCGCGCTGCCCGACCTCCGCACCATCGGCGTCATGGCCACGGGGACGAACGTCGTCGACCTCCCCGCCGCCACCGACCGGGGCATCTGCGTCACCAACGTCCCCGGCTACTCCACCTCCGCCGTCGCCCAGCACGTCTTCGCCCTTCTGCTGGAACTCACCACGCAGACCGGCGCCACCGACCGCGCCGTCAGGGAAGGCCGCTGGACCGCCGCACCCGACTTCTGTTTCACCCTCGGCCCCATCCGGGAACTCGCGGGAAAGACCCTCGGCATCGCCGGGTTCGGAGCCATCGGCCAGGCCGTCGCACGGATCGGCGCAGCCTTCGGCATGCAGCTTCTCATTCATTCACGCACCCGCCGCGAGAGCGACCTTTCCATCGCGTGGGCCGACGATTGGGCCGATCTCTTCCGCCGCTCCGATGTCCTCTCTCTTCACTGCCCGCTCACGCCGGAGACGAACGCCATCGTCCGCAGCGAACACCTCGCCCTGATGAAGCCCACCGCCCTCCTCATCAATACGGGGCGCGGCGGTCTCATCCACGAAGCCGACCTCGCCGCCGCCCTGCGCGACGGCGTCATCGCCGGATACGGAGCCGACGTCCTCTCTGCCGAGCCGCCACCTGCGGATAACCCGCTGCTCACCGCTCCGCGTACCGTCCTGACGCCCCATCTCGGCTGGGCCAGCGTGGAAGCGCGCCATACCCTCATGGACGCCGTCGTCGCCAACCTCCGCGCCTTCCTTGAAGGCAAGCCTCAAAATGTCGTCAATCCCTCCCGGTAAAAGGAGCGAGCGATCACCGTAAGAACTTTTAAGTCCTTCACCTCCCGGTCATTCCCCGGGAGAATCCTCCCGCATGACCGCTCCCATCCATGAAGACCTCGCCCCTGTAGAGACCAACTGGCAGCATGGCCTCTCCGTCCTCAAGCCCACGTCCGCCGAGCTGGAGAAAGGGCTGGCGCTGCATCGGGAGCTGGGCGTGTGCGAGAACTACGGCTTTCTCCCGAAAGTCTACACGCCGAAACTTCAGGAAGAGATCGACGCGCTGGCCACGCGCGGCCTCAGTCAGGTCGAGTGGAAGCGCACCTCGCGCACCTACCGTGTCTCCCTCCCCGCGCGCGACACCGAGGCCCGCGATGCCTTTTTCTCCCTGCTGAAGCAGTCGGGAATCGCCGGGATCATCCAGAGCGTCAACTATCTCGGCGAAACGCTGGAGGATGTCGTCTCCATCCTCTCCGCCTACCGCCATCTCTGTAACGTCTTCAAGGATCGCCTGCTTCAGGCCACCTGCGCGGAGGACCTCGACGAAGCGCGCCGAACGGGCCGCGTCGGCATCCTCTTCAGCCTCACCGGATTGCCCACCTCCGGAGCGGGCAGCCTCTCCGATCTGGAATCAGTGCTCGACTGGGTCGACGTCTGGTACCATCTCGGCGTCCGCTTCATGCACCTCGGCTACAACCGCCGCAACTGGTTTGCCGACGGCTGCACGGAAGCGTACGACGGCGGCGTCAGCGACTTTGGCCGGGAACTGATCGCCCGGATGAACCGCGCGGGCATCGTCATCGACGTCCCCCATAGCAGCCGCCAGACCGTGCTCCATGCCGCCCGGATGAGCAGCCGCCCCATCGTCGCCACGCATATCGGCTGCGCCGCCGTACACCCTCATCCACGGGGCAAAACCGACGAAGAGATCAAAGCCATCGCCGACAGCGGCGGCTACGTCGGCATCTGCGCCGTCCCTTCCTTCCTTGGCGACGATGCCAGCCTCCTCACCTTCTTCCGCCATCTGGAGCACGCGCTCAAGCTCGTCGGCGAAGACCACGTCGCCATCGGCACCGACCGCGGCTACGGCATGGCGCGCCCCGCCTCCATCCGTGACTACCCCGCCCCGCTCAAGCGTAAGATTGACCCCGCGGGCTGGAACGACGCCAACCGCCCCGGAGCCGCCGCCACACCGCCCACCCCCGCCCATCGCGGCAGCCTCGCCTGGACCAACTGGCCGCTCATCACCGTCGGCCTCGTTCGCATGGGGCTGAAGGAAGAGACCATCGCCCGCCTCCTCGGCGGCAACCTCCGGCGTACCCTCCGGGCCTGCCGCCCGGAAGCGGAGATGGCAGGACACTAGTGTGGTGAAAGATAAGTTCGCAAAGTAATCCCGAGGGGATTTTTTGAATCTCCAAGGCGCGAGTAAGGGCGGTATCTGTAGATACCGACTGCATGAGCAACGCAGGAGATTCGGAAAAGCACCCGGAATTACGATGCTTATTTGTCTTTCACCACACTAGCGATCCCGCCGGAGAATCCACGATCCCGCATTCTCCGAGGCCTCAAAAAGCGGCGTTCCCAGCGACCAAACCCAGTCGTGATCTTTCACCGAATGACGCAGATTGATCACCGTCA
>JBEBWR010000008.1:0-39700 GCA_040392045.1 Chthoniobacter flavus
AGATGACGCTACTCCGCATTTCAACGTGATTTCCCGTCAGGCAGACCAACCCGTCCTCTGGAGACTCCTTCGGTTGAGGCTGCGATAGGGGTAGCGTGAATCTCCATATCTCCTCATCAACGTTGCATCCAGCCCAGATCTGAAGTTGACGGAAGCATTCCTGCCATTGACGTTGGCTTGCCGAACGAACGTTGAAAGGATTGCAGGATAAGTAGAGAGCCCGCCCCTTCCCCAGTCTCCGTAGAGTGAATGCGGCCGAGCCGTCTGCGTAGCTCATCAGTTTTACCGTATCTTGCGGCGAAGTGATCCTCATACGCACAGTGCCGGAAAGAACCGGATACTCCACGCCTTCGCCCAGAGACGGCCCGTTGGGAACCTCATGGGCGATGATCGGGGTAGCCGGCATGATGCCGTCTGTTGCTACGCCAAAGATCTTCTCGCGCCAATGGATCATTGAATAGCCGAAATCGTCGGTCTCCAAAGCAAACGGATCACCGCAAACAAGGGTTCCTCCTTCTCTCACATATCTTTCCAGCGCTTCAATTACCTCCGAGCGGAGATGGCGGGCATTCGGGAGATAAATGATTTTGTAATCCGCGAGCCTCCGGCTCTTCCGGACCACCTGTGGCTCGCTCAGGAAATGAAACCAGCTGCCAGCTTCCGGCCCGAGATAAACGTAGGCCACTCCCGCAGCATTCTCTCCATGCTCAATCCGGGGGGCTGCCTGCTCGGTATCGAGTGCATAGAAAATGGCGGTGTCGGCGCCGGGTTGACGTAGCCGGGGGGTATTCCGCACGATATCAATCAGCTCGGTCATCGCCTGCCATCGATCAGGCGAGTTGTACTTCGGGTGATTCAGTTCCCGGTCGTACCATTCCACGCCGTTGATCCAGAAAAGCTCAGCACCGCTACGCAACGCCTGGCTGTAATGATCCTGAACCAGCTCTGGTGTAGAGGCGTGATCATACGCGCTGATCTGAATGAAGGGCATCGTGCGCTTAAAGCTGAGGTCGCCATACAATTTCGTCAGGAATCCTGTGTAGTTTTTATAGACTGCGTTCCATGCGGGTAGCGATTGCCCGGAGGTATAGTCCCACGTTTCGCCGAGACGCTCCCAATCCCGTGGAATCGCAGTCGAGAGTTCATTGGGGCCAATAATCCGGATGGATTCATCGCTGCTTCTGATTTCTTCCTGAAGCTCCCTCAAGAACGTATAAAGCAGGTCATCCGCCCAGCGCCGGAACGCGATCCACTGAAAGGGTTGACCTACGCCATCTCCTTGAGGAATGCCATATTTTCCCCTACCGTATTTCTCCCGCACTTCCTGATCAACGGCCTTCCAATATTCCTCGTCCTCCTTGTACCTCCGCGCTGGAACCGGAGCGGAATGATAGAACGGTTCGTCGGCGTAGAATACAGCATAAGGAAGCGGCATGCCCCCTTTTAGCCGGGCCTGTAGTGCTTTGAGTATCAGACGTCTCTTTTCGGGATGGAGAAAGGGAAGATCATGCCCTCGGCCTCGGCTACCTGCCTGAATCACCGTCGAGTTATTGGCAGAGTACAACTCGGGGACCTTGAACTCACGGCTCAGCTCATCAGATTTGAACACGGAGAGGCCCAAGCGTCCCGCTTCCTCAAACTGATCCCGATAGCGATATTCCCATCCGAACTTCAAGCCGTAGTCATGATAATGCCTCTGATCGAAATTGTAAGTCCAGTTCGGGAATACTGCCGCATCTCTTTTTTCATCGGTGAAAAGCTCCGCATAAAGGGGAGCCGGTGGCAGCGACGAAAAGGCCAACACCTTTTCATTCGCCTCCGGTGTTAGTTCTTCAATCACCGGATCGCTGACCGAGAGCGTAAGCCCCGTTACATTGATCTCAAGAATACATGAACCGGCATACGGATGAGCGCGGACATAGACCACCATCTCCCGCCATTGGCCGAACGTGGGGGCGAAAGCTTCATTTCCCACATAACAGAGTGAACGGCCAATGGTGGTTCGTGTGCCTTCGGGGCTCTTCATGGCAAAGCGGAGGATGCTCGACGAAGCATTCGGATTCAGCTCTGCAAGCTCATTGGCTGCAACAGCTTCAGCCTCCAGCGCCTCACTACCTTCCGTTCGATAGTTCAGGCGGACACGATAAACCTTTTCCCCCTCTACCGGAAACTCCTGTCTTACGGAAATACGCTGTTTTTCCTTTGCCTCAATCCGGCAGGCTCTCTCCAGACTGCCGGGAGCTCGCCTTTCGATACGCACTGCTCCGTTCTTCAGCCCTGATGAGACGGTCCAACCATTCAGCCCGGCCTTAAAATCTCCATTCTTCAGGAGATTTCCCGAAGCCGTTACGTCCGAGGCGATGAGAAATGCCGCCATCGCCCCGGACACGAGTAAAAGATAGCGAGGCTTCATCACGATCTCCGCGCAAAGGCGTTCTCCACTTTCCGCAGGGCGGCGACGAGATCTTCAACCTCGTTTATCGACCATCCTTCGTGAAACGGCATCATCAGATGATTGGCTTCACACTCGCAGACATTCGGCAAGTCGCTCAGATCGCGCCTGCTGGCATCGTCATCAAGCTCCCGATACCATTGCTGTACCGCTGGCACATGCCAATATCCCGGTTCCAAAGGAATCCCTTCCTCCTGAACGGCCTTCGCAATCTCCTGCTTACTGATGCACCAGCCCGAAAGGTCCACTGACAGGAGCAGAAACCAATAGGCAGACACCGCGCCCTCCGGTCGGGGAGCCAGCCTGATGCTACGGACTTCATTCGCAAGGGCATCTGCAACTGCTTTTGCCAAAGACCGCCGATATTTCAGTTGAGCGGGAAGTTTTGCCAGCTGAATCCGACCAACCGCCGCATGCAGTTCGTCCATATTGCAATTCAACGCAGGCGTTACGTTCCCGCATTTGGCATCCGAAATTCCAAACGGCTTTCCCCGATCAGCAACCTGCCGCGCCCGCCAGTAGAGTTTCTCGTCCTGCGTATAGACGATTCCCCCTTGCCCTGCCGAGGCGTGATGCTTTCCAAACATAGTCGAGAATGAGGCGATCGCCCCAAAACGCCCGACCTTTTGACCCTGATAAATGGCTCCGTGTGCTTGTGAACAATCTTCAATCACGGGAATTCCTCGCGAATGGGCCAACTTCATAACGAACTCCATATCCACCGGATCTCCGGCAATGTGAGCGACAATAATGGCAGAAGTACGATCCGACAGGCATTTCCCGATCTCTTTTGCGCCGGTATTATATGAACTCGATGCGCTATCGGCGACCACCGGTCTCAAACCGGCGAGCACCACTGGCATGATGCCTCCGGGATCGGTAACGGGCGGTACAATCACTTCACTTCCCGGTGGCAGGTCAAGCGCCCGGATAGCGACATAGAGTGCGTTCGTTCCGGAGTTCACGCCATCCGCAAAGCCGCCGCCCATCCATTCCACAAAGTCCGCCATGTAGGCTTCTTCTTCCGCTCCGTTGTAGCCGAGAATATGGGAGCCTTTGGAGATCGCGCGATCAAAGAGATCCACAACAGCCCTTTTCTCTTCCTCTCCAAAAAGGAACCGCGGCGGCCACGGCGAAGTACGGATTTTAGGGCCACCCTGAATGGCGGGTTTAGAGTCAAGGGTCGATGTCATCATAAAAATCGGAAGTTTTAGAGCAATGGGTTCCAGTAGGAGATGTCGTCCAGTTGACTCTTCCAGTAAATCCCATCCGGCGTTCCTGTTACAAATTCGAGATGTCCGTCAACAAAGAGTACATTTGCTCCTCGCGGATGCTTGCCCATTCCGATGGAGGCGCGGCCCGTTCCTCCTGCTCCCCCGCGGTCCGGTGAGAATATCACGTTCTGCCGTTCGGAAACAAAGACCGTACGGGCAGGTGCCTTGATCTGAGAGATACGGGTCACCCGGCGTACTGCATCGCCCAGATAGTCATTCAACCCATAGTCGGTGCTGCCGCCCGCTGCAAAAAAATAGTAATAATTGGACCGCTCTTCGCGATCCACTATCCGATGATCCTTCACCGCCGGACATTGAAACAACGTAGGCTTTTTCTTGATTTCCCCCGAAATTCTCTGTTGCCACATCCGATCTTCGATCTTTCGACCGTTGTCGATGTAGAGAGGAATGCTGCCGTTACGTTCGCTGGTATGGATATGAAGCAACTGGCCAATCTGGCGGAGATTATTCGCACAGCGCACTCGCTGTGATTGCTCTTTGACGTTGGCTGCCCCAACCCCAAGGACAACAGCCAGAACAGCGATCACCGTGATCGCCAAAAGAAGCTCAAAGAGCGAAAATGCTGATTTCTCAGCGGGAACATGGAGTTTCATAACTATTGTGCGATGATCTCCAGATAAGGCGCGTCTGCGCTGGAGGGACCATGGAAACTGATGAATCGATGGTGCGTGGCGGGGTTCCCCTGAGAAAGGTAAAAGAAAGCATCTTTGCCGTTTTTCAGTTGCGCGATGATATAGGCTTTCAATTCTTCCGAGGCAAATTCGTAGGAGGTCTCGGGCTCTGTAATGCCAGGAAGGACAACTAACACATTAGGGTATCTGCGCTGTCCGGGGTCAATCCCCGCATTAGGGGCCTGCTCCCAGGGATTCTCTCCATCATACGTGTCAACCGTCATTCGAAAGGGCTCAAACTCTTCCGCCGTGTATCCCAGCACTACGGGATGGTTCCCATCTTCAGCTACCTTTTCGCGCGTCTTGAGGTAAAGTTTAACTTCCTTCACTCTTCCCGGATCAATCGCTGCCTCTCCGGTTAGTCGGAATCTAAGGAATCCCGTGATGCAGTATGGACTTTTACGTCCATCCCAACGGGTAATAATCTCTGTTTGATCCCGAAAAGGCTTAAAGTCAGCACCATAGATAGAGGCAACCTCGGAATCGCTTAACTGTATGGGAACTGAAAAGACCTCTTCCGCGACGGCAGGTGCGGCTACCGCCGCAGAGATAACCGAAAGTCCGACGGTAGAGAGAAGGATGCTGATACAGAAATTTATCGGACTGAGTCGCATGGGGATGATTCAGGTTGAGTTTGTCTTGAGAGGAAAAGTCACTCTACACGTGTAGAGTATGGGGAAGAAATACACTCGTCAACGAAAATTGGGCGTTCAGCCACTTAATTCGTGCATGTCCCCGCCAACGGCGATCGCGTCAGAAGTATGCAGCGGGGAGCGAAGCCGTCGCGTCGGCTGGTGGAGTCCCTGGATACCGAAGATATCCGGATGTTGAAACGAAACCGGACAACATCGATTGATAGCAATTAAGCAATGGAGGACAGTTTCAGAGAAAATGGCTCCATTTTCTTTGTCTGTATTTGCAATTCGCATGCTCGGTATTGTGTTTTGCAAGTATTTCTCGGAGGAGAAATGTTGTTCCAAACAAGGTTCTTCCGGTTTGCCGCATCAATTGACACGCGGCGCGCATGGAGCAGGTAGCAGGGAAATCTGAAACGAATATCATGACGGGCTATGAAACCCTGCCTTGCCATCCTCGTCGCGCTAGTCATGGCGTTTCCGCTTCGTGCGGTCTCGCAGGAAAGCGATTTCTTAACGAATCCCCGTCAACTCATCTATGAGGGCAAGCGGAGTGGAGAGGGATACTTCTCTGCCGATGACGCTCTCATGATTTTCCAAAGCGAGCGGGAAGAGGAGAATCCATTCTATCAGATGTATCTGCTGGACTTCTCCACCGGTGATACGCGGAGGCTTTCTCCGGGGATCGGGAAGACGACGTGCGGGTTCATTCGCCCCGGTAATAGGGAGGCTCATTTTGCGTCGTCCCATCTGAATCCGAAGGCCTTGGAGGAACAGAGGGCGGAGCTTGAGTTCCGAGCCTCGGGAAAGGAGCGCCGGTATTCATGGGATTACGATGGGAGTATCGATATTTTTACGGTTGATCTCGATAAACCGGATGGCGCGCCAAGGCGTCTGACCGATTCTCCCGGCTATAATGCGGAGGGAGCTTATTCGCCGGACGGCAAGCAGATCGTCTTTTGCAGCCTCCGCGACGCGTTTCCGCTGGAAAAACTCTCCAAGGAGGATCAACGACGTTATGAGATGGACCCGGCGTGGTTCGGTGAGATCTATATCATGGACGCCGATGGGAGTAATCAGCGGCGGCTGACGAATGTTCCGGGATATGACGGAGGGCCGTTCTTCTCTCCGGATGGGAAACGGATCGTCTGGAGGCGGTTCGACAAAAGCGGGATGCACGCGGACGTTTACACGATGAAGACGGATGGGAGCGATGTCCGTCGCGTTACGCAATTTAAGTCGATGTCGTGGGCTCCCTTTTATCATCCGAGCGGTGAGTACCTTGTTTTCACGTCAAACAAATTGGGGTTCACGAATTTTGAACTCTACATCGTGGATGTTGATGGCGCGCGTGAGCCGGTTCGGGTGACTTATACGGATGGCTTCGACGGTCTTCCGGTGTTTTCCAATGACGGCAAAAAACTGAGCTGGTCTACGGGGCGTGCTGCTGACGGTACGGCTCAGATCTTCATTGCCGACTGGAATCACGAATCAGCGCTTAAAGCTCTGGCTCAATCTCCTCTCCGCGAGGGAACAAAGTAATGCGGATTCTTCAAATCATGAAACTCCACTCCATTTTCTTAACGCCTTTCTTATCGGCAGCTCTCCTTACTCCGTTGGCGGCACGGGATGCCGCCTCTGTTCACGATGCCGCTGCGTTACGCTCGACCGTGGAGTATCTGGCTTCGCCAGAGCTTGAGGGTAGAGCGACAGGCAGCGATGGGGCCCGCAAGGCGGCGGGGTATCTTGCGGCGGAATTGCAGAAAGCCGGCATTGCTCCGGGGGGGGATAACGGCACCTATTTTCAGGAGTTTGAGTTCACGGATGGCGTGAAGGTGGATGCTGCCGGTTGTGCGCTTTCTGTAAAGGGCAGGGAGGAAATGGTTTTTGAGGTGGAGAAGGCTTTTCGCCCATTGGCATTTAGCGGAAGCGGGAGTGTGGAGGGCGAAGTGGTGTTTGCGGGGTACGGTCTGCGGACCCCGGGGGAGGGGGCGCATGCTTACGATTCCTATGCGGGACTCGACGTGAAAGATAAGATTGTGGTGGTGTTCCGTTACGTGCCTGAAGGCGTTTCCCAGCAGCGGCGCGCGGAGTTGAATCGTTATTCGGGGCTGCGTTATAAGGCGTTGATCGCCCGTGAGCATGGAGCGAAGGGGCTGCTGGTGGTGACAGGGCCGAACTCTCCAAATGCCGGTGAGCTGGTTTCGATTGAAACCGATGCGGGTAATACGGGGTCGGATATTCTGGCAGCGTCGATCTCACAGGAGGCGGCGGAGGCTCTCTTCGCGCAGGTGGGTAAAAAGCTCAAAGAGGTTCAGGGCCAGCTCGATCAGGAGAATCCTCACGCGGAACGCGGCTTTATCATCCCGGATACTACGGTGGAACTTTCTACAGCGGTGGAACGGGTGCGCCGGAAGGACCGGAATGTGATCGGGATTCTGCCCCCTACGGGGCGGTTTGCAACCCAGCCGGAGTATGTAGCCGCTGGGGGGCACTACGATCACCTCGGGCACGGTGAGAGCGGAAATTCCATGCAGCGCAAAGGCGAGGAGCACGGCATTCACTACGGAGCGGATGATAACGCTTCCGGTACGGCCCTCGTCCTTGCGCTAGCCAAGAGGGAAGCGACGGTCCGGAAGGGACAGCCGGAGCGGGATGCGCGCGGGGTGATCGTGGCGTTCTGGTCGGGAGAAGAGATCGGGATTATCGGTTCCTCGCACTTCGGGGAGAAGCCTGCCGTGCCGATGGAGAGCATTGTAGCCTATCTGAACTTCGATATGGTAGGCCGTCTGCGGGATAACAAGCTCAGCGTGCAGGGAGTCGGTTCGTCCGCCGACTGGAAGAGGCTCGTTGAGAAACGTAATGTGGCCGCCGGGTTTAACCTTACGCTTCAGGAGGACCCCTACCTGCCAACGGACAGTACCGCATTCTATCCCAAGGGCGTACCTGTTCTCTGCTTCTTTACGGGGGCCCATGAAGATTACCATCGGCCCACCGATACGGCGGATCGCTTGAACTACGAGGGGCTTGCACGGATTACGCGATTTGCCGGAGCGATCATCAATGACCTGATGCTGATGGATGAACGTCCCGCCTATGTAAAGGTGGAGCGCAGTCAAATGCCGGGGGGCGGTTCGAGAGACAAGCTTCGTGCCACGATCGGGACGATTCCCGATTATGCTGCCGAGGTGAACGGTGTGAAGCTCTCGGGGGTTCGGGGAGGCGCACCTGCTGACAAAGCAGGGCTGCAAGGGGGAGATGTCATTGTCGGTTTTGCCGGTCAGAAGATCAGCAATATCTACGATTACACCTACGCACTCGATGCCGTAAAGGTTGGCGTGGCTGTGGCCATTGTGGTGGAACGCGATGGAAAACGCGTGGAACTGACGGTAACTCCCGAAGGTCGAAAGTAACCTTGCTTCGCCGGCCATCGTGATGCATCCATCAAAAGGAATGCCCGATGGTCGGCTTTTCTTTTTTATCCCATGAAACTACGCTTTTTTGTAATGGCTCTGGCTTGTTTGTCGCTCCGGATGGAAGCTGCTGAACCCTTCTGGCTGGATCTCTACAGTGGAGAACCCGTTTCTCAGGAAGTGGTGCTGGAAGATTTGGGAACGGCGGATGTGATCTATCTGGGAGAGGTGCATACGATTGAGCGGCACCACCAGATGCAGGCGGAGTTATTAGGCGAACTTGCGGCAACCGGCAAACGGTCGATCGTACTCGGTCTTGAGCAACTCGAAGCACGGGATCAGGCGCAGGTGGATCGATTCAATCGGGGAGAACTCGATTTTACCGGGCTCGCCGAGGCCATCGGGTGGAGCAAGAAGTGGAAGAACTACGAGCAGTACCGCGAGATGTGTGAAGTGGCCCGGAAGAACGGCATCCCGGTTAGAGCTCTCAATGCTCCGGCGGAGATTATCCGTCAGGTTTCGAGGGGCGGCGGCTTGGCAAAGCTCGAAGCCGGGCTTCGCGACCAACTCCCTCCGGAGATCGTCACGGATGATCCTCTGTATGAAAAGCTCATGACGCTGATGCTCTCGGCGCACGCGACGATGGACCCGGAGAAGCTGCGGCCTGTTTTTGAGGCGCAGGTCGCCAGAGATGAGTCCATGGCCGCTAACGTCGTAGAAGCGGCGGAAGGAGGTAAACTGGTCGTGGTGGTCTGTGGCCGGGGGCATATCAACTACGGCCTTGGGACTCCTGCGCGAGTGAGGCGGCGTCTCCCCGGGCATAAAGAGCGTATCCTGCTGGCCACTGAAAGCGGAGAGTTGAAGCTGGGGCCGGAAGAGAAGGCGATGATGCGTAAGGTGTCCATCACGCACGATGACCTCCGCGCTCTGGGGCTGCCCCTTGGGGATTATACGCAAGTGGTGCCCGCAAAGGATGATGAGCTATCGAGCGAATCCGGACGGTGAACGTCATCACAAAATGTTCCGCTCCCGATAGGAGATCATTCAAATCGGAAAACGCCCACGAAACCTGCCATACGTAAGGAAAAACGGCTTTGCACCGGAGGCGGGCAAAGCCGTTTTGCTGTGGGAGGTTTCCCGGGGAGCCGGTCGTTGTTGCTTTAGAGAGAGGTCTGTCTGCGGCGGCGGGCGAGGACGAGCCCAAAAGCCGCTCCGGCTCCCAGCAGGACCCACGTGGAGGGCTCCGGAATCTGGGCGACGGCGAGCCCGGAGATGACGGAGGTGGGGTAGTTGCCAAACTCAATGGAGAATTGATCTACGCCGCCTGCGATATTGCTGATATCCCAACTGAACTCCCAGATCTCTTCGTACCCTGCGTGCACATACGAGTGGCGGCTGCCGGCAGAGGTGGCCGTGTAGGAGACCAGCTCGGCGCTGGTGAACTCGAGAGATTCCGTGCCGTTGTAGACGAAGTTGATCCCTCCGAGCTGATAGGCTGCGCCGAACGTCGTGATGTAGGTGCCGTTCTCAACATCGGCCACCGTGGGGCCAAGACCCTGAATGCGGATCTGAAAGAGAATGCTCGTGGCGGCGGGATCGACGGCGTTGACGTCGATAGAGAAGCGGCTGGCAGCCATCATGTCTTCGATGCCGTTGGCAAACGAGTAGGTCTGCTGCGTCTGGGAATCGAGGCCATCCCAGTAGCCAGTCCAGCCGCCGTTGGCGTGATACTGGTCCACCATCGCCTGCGTGTAGGTGCCATTGTAAACGGCCATGGAGTTGGGGAACATCATGGCGGCATAAGCACTTGCATCGCCAGCGTAGAGCCCGAAGACACCGGTGTAGGAGGAGGGAACGGGGTAGGCATAGGTAGTGCCGGTAACGGTGCGGTAGGGCTCGGGAATCAACTCGGGAAGACCGTTATCGATCCGCGCGGGGCCGGAAATCAGGCGGAGAGCAGCGGCGCTGCTGCCGGAGTCTCCGCGAAGGCCTGTAGCGAGGTTGCCGATGTGAGAGTAGGTAACGGCCTGAGGCGTGCCGCCGATGATCTGCTGATCGGCGCGCGTTTTATCCCACGTCCAGCTCTCGGAGGTGAGGCTGTTGTGCGAGGGGAATGGGGTAAAAGGGGTTTGCGCGGAAGCAGATATCGAAAACGCTGCGAGCAATGCGCCGGATAGGATGGGAGTAAGAGGATGATGTGTCATATCGATTACCATCGCCTTTTGCCAGAAACCGGGGGTTCGTGATTTCTTGGGGTTGCTCACCGGGTGCGCTTGATTGCCCGAGGGGAGGGGACGGTGGAACTTTGCGCAATCCCACACACCGTCCAAGCAAGTTGAAGAAATCGGCGGTACAAAATCCATGTCACCTTCGGGTCATGGTTAGAGTTTTCCCGTTTTGTATCCCGCCGCACGTTTTCGCGCTTTTTTCATTGCTGGGGTGCGTATTGCTTCCCCGGCAGGCGGAGGCTCAGAGTCGCGCCGATCATTGGACGGATCTCTCGCCCCAGCGTTTTTTCAACGATTTTGGTACGCCTGCGATCACCGAGCAGAGTTACCCGGGAGGATCTCTCTATACGTGGAGCGGGGACTGGTCGACAGGCATCACTTCGGATGTGGGCGATACGTATGCCTCTACGATCCGCTATTCCCGTACTGCGGGTGTTGCCATGGCTTATGAAGGGTTTACCCCGTTCCATCAGTCATTTGTACCGCCGGGAATCTACACGCATATGCAGAAGGGAAGCTTTCAGGTAGCTACGGACGATGCTCTGACAGGGCTGCGGCAGCTGATTTTCCGGGTGGATGTGGAAGGCGCGGGACAGTTTGGTCTGGTTTCAGAATACGCTACGCTCTCTTCTACGAGCGGCGATCTGCTCAATGTAAGCGCGACTTCGATCACACAGGGGAGCGCCCTTCCGGAGATCGTGGGTGGCGGACATTACATCTGGGAATTTGTCTGGGATCTGAGCGAACTGGGGGTTGTCGGCACGGTAGAGGATTTTGCGGTGAACTGGACGCTCAATCAGAACAACTACACCTACGGCGTGGAGCTCGTACAGGTGATCCCTGAGCCGGGTACCTTCGCGCTTCTGGTTGTTTCCGGCGCGGGATGTTTCATGCTGCGCCGTCGTCGTTTACCGAGGTGAGGGAGAGGCTCTTTATTTTTGCAGATCGTGCATCAAATTATGAAAACAATCCTATTCATCGCAGCATTCGCCTCAACCGGCGCTATGGCGGCGGCTCAAGTACCACGCTATGACCTGGAAACGAATGACCGGGGCTTGAACGGAAATCGCCAGACCGACTACTGGACCGGGCTCGGGCGTGAAGATCTCGGCTTCAGCAGTGGCGTGGTTCACTTCGGGGACTCGCCCTTTACGAATGACTACCTTGCGCAAAACCCCGGAGGGAGCGCACTCATCGTCCGGCGCAACGGTGAGACGGCCAATAGCGCGGAGGCTGGCATCTATGCCGGGTCAGGCGGTCTGATCTCCAGCTCGATGCCGGTGGCGTTTGCAAACCTGATCAATACCGGACAGGTTACCCAGGCCGACGTCGATTATTATATGGGGCAGGTGCAGTTTGGGGCGTGGGGAACACCTACGGGGCAGTCGATTCTGGCCGTCGAGACGGATCAGGTCTTCTCGGGATTGCAGACGATTGTTCTCCAGCTTGAGATTCAGGGGCATCCCAACCTCTATCCCAACAGTGAAGGATACCTCACGCCATATGAGATGGCGCATTATGCTTATCCGGTGACGCTCTATCTCAATGGTTCCAGCGAAGGGATCGTGGCTGATTTTGCGGAAGTCGTCTGGTCCGGCCCTCACCGGGGGGATAGCGGCTACATGCCGGGGGATGAGCATCGCGCCGAGGTGTTTGCGCTTCAGTGGGATCTTTCATGGGTAAACGAAGAAATCACCAGTTTTTCGATCGATTTCTGGATGATGCCGCACACCTCGCTTACGGGAGTGCGAATGGATCAGGGCGATGTGTTTGAGCACGTCGTCGCGATCCCGGAGCCGGGGGCAATGGTGTTGCTGATATTGACGGGGGCCGCGTGGACGGTAATGAGCCGGAGGAGAGAGCTTAAGTAATATGAGAAAAGGTGTCTCTTTTGCTTCCCCCTGGTGCAAAGAGCGTGCGGTCACTCTGATTGAGTTGCTGGTATCAGCAGCCGTGCTGGTGGTACTTGCCTGCGTGGGTATGCTGGCGGTTCAGAGCTGTATGCGGAGGGCAAACCTGATGGAGGAGATGGCGGCGATCCGCGTTGTGACGCAGGCCTATCTGGCCTACGCGCAGGAGAATAATGGTCGCCTGCTGGAAGGGCAGACGAGCGATGCCAGCCGCGCCGACCGCCTGATTTTCCCGGACGGGCAGAGCCTGAAGGAGAAGACCAGCGAAGGAATATCCTATCTGACTTATAGCTGGCATCTGGCGCCCTATCTGGGCTGGGATGTGGACCGCGCAATGATTACATGGAGCAACCGCAAGGAGCGCTTCTTTGAGACGAACTACTACTACGCCGTAGCGGCAATGCCTGCCTTCGGGCTGAATACTTACGGCGTTGGCGGCTATCAGGTCAATAGCACCTCGGGGGCAACGGCTCCGGACGATCTGGCGACCCGCCTGATTCAGATCCCTCAACCGCAGAAGATGATCGTATTCGCGACGGCGGCACAGAGCCCGTACAGCGGCTACTTTTACGTTCGTCCGCCCCGGATGGCGTCCACGTGGACCAATCCCCGAACGGGCGAGGTGCATCTCATGAACTCCGAGGAGTGGAGCCGCGCCGGGTACCGTGGCAACCCGGAGCGTTTCGGAAATGTCCGTTTCTCATATACCGGAAAGGCGATTGTCTCCTTTATGGATGGCCATTCAGAGCTTCGCACACCGGAGGAGTTGCGGGATTCACGGCTTTGGAACCGTGTCGCTCAGGAGCGGGACGACGCCGAGTATACTGCGATTCGCTGAATCTGACTCCTGCACCCGTACGCCGGTTGTCGAGGCGTGCGGGTAAACCTTCCATTCGATGGCGTAGCCTTTGACGGGGGCTGTAGCGGTGTTCAGATTCCACTGGAGCACGTAGATCTCCTCATGGAATCCATCTACGAGTCGGGTGCTCAGAAGGCGTCCATCGGAAGCTGCCAATTTTTCACCGTTCTCCGTCCGCAGGATCACCGGAAAGGCTTTCTGGATCAGTTCAAACGCCGTGAAGTGCTCTCCGGGAGGGAGGCCTCTGAGGCGAACGAGGAGAATAACGGTCTGGAGTTCCTTCAGCGGTGCGGTGGTGGCTACGCGGAACGTACCGGGATTGACAAAATCCTCCGCCTTAAAGTTCTTCAGGTCTTCAGGCGTGATTTTTCCCGTCATGATCTCGGCCATCATGGGGCCTTTATACTCCGCACCGCCGGAGTAGAGGCCATTGGCAATGGCATAGGCGGAGCCGGAGACTTTCCGAAAGAGGAAGCGCTTTTCTCCTGATTGCGCGGGAAGATCCTTAGGCCATGGATCGACATCGTTCACCGCAAAGGCAAGCGTCTCTTTGCCAAGCTGACTCCATGCACCGGTTGCGCTATTGCCGGGAAGCATCAGGGTGGGGACCTCTTCAGCAACGGTTGCGGGAGAGGCAGAAAGGAACATGAGGAGTGCGGAAGCGATACCGCATAGGGGATGTTGGAGACGGGCGTCGGCCATGAGGGAATGGTGAACCATGGAGCGGGAGAGTGGCTAGTTCCGCCTTGTCATGAGGGAGCTTGAGATTGCTTGTGCAATCTGGAGTGCTGCGATTGCAAGTACGGGGAGGCGGCCCTGGTTGGAATTCGCTAGCATGCCGTCATCTCTACCGAAGTATCCAGTTCTGAAATTCGTGATGCCGCTGCCGTCTGCTTTGAGGGCGCTGCATGGCGTGAGGTACGGGGTGTCTGGAAGCCGCTCTACGGCGGCCTCGCGAGTCGTGGCGTGAGTCTGGAGTGGCACGACTTTCACCTTAGCGATACGCTGGAGTGGTCGAAGAGCTTTCATCAGGGAGTGCTGGAGATCTGTTTGAATTTCGGGGGTATGGCGAGATTTGAGAGCGACAGCGGAGGAGGAGGGGCGCTTCAGGGCGGACAAATCGCTGTCTATAGCCGGCAGCAGGCGCAGCGTAGCGCCGATTCCATTCACCGCTTTTTTACTGTGGAGGTCACTCCATACTATCTGGAACGCCATCTTTCTGAGGTAATGGGGGCGGTTCGTCCGGAGGTGGTGCAGTTTATGAAGAATCCATTTCACTGCGCTCCTATCCTGAATTTCCATGCATTGCCGAGTACACTGTTGCCGCTGAGGATGCACCTGACCGAACCGCCATCGCTGCCTGGGGCGCACTCCTTATGGTATCAGGCGAAGATCCTGGAGATCCTCTCAATGACGCTCTTTTGTGAGCAACCGGCGGACGAACTCTTCTGTCTTCAGCACAAGCGCCAGAACCGGGAGCGGGTTGAGCACGCCCGATACCTGTTGGAACGCGATATGGAAGATCCCCCATCGCTGGAGCTTCTGGCATCCGAAGTGGGGTGTAGCGTCTTCCACCTCAGTCGTATTTTTTCGCAGGAGTGTGGCGTCAGTATTCCAAAGTATCTGCGTCAGCGCCGGATTGAGAAGGCCGCAGAGATGCTTCGCAAGCAAAAGATGTCAGTTACGGAGGTGGCAATGGCTGTGGGTTACTCCAGTCTCAGTGCCTTTATTAAAGCTTTTACCGAGCAGCACGGTATTTTGCCCGGACAATATCTGAACAAGGATCACAACGGGAAGTAGAGCACCCGCCCCGCCGAGGCAATTGAAAGAAGCGATGCGGCAATCTGAAGCAAGCCAGCGCTATCTCAGAAATGCCAGGCTGGTGAACAGTCTGGAACCTCTATGAATACCTTATCCTCATTTACCACTGCTTCATCGCCAACCTCAGCAACCTTCAGTGAAGCCGAAGCTCTGGCTCTTCGATGTGGAGACGGGGCGGTACGGCTGAATGGAGGGAACTGGAAGGGGTTCCTGAAAGCGATGCCGCAGTTGGGAGTCGTCCTTTGCCATACCAGCAACCGGGCAGTAGTCCACGAACGCGTAGGGCCATACCGCTGGGTTCGGTTTATCTTTAACGCCGGCCAGACTGGCGGCCCCGAGGTTGATCTTCGGCTGTTCATGCAGAACTGGGTTTATGGGTTTTCGGTAACGGATTCTGACGGCGATGAAACGCGAAAGAGCTTCCAGTTTTTCAATAAATATGGCGAGCTGCTGCATAAGGTAAGCCTGCTGTCGGAGAGCAATGTGGCGGCATTTGAAGCGATTACGGCGCGGTATCGTAGTTCCGATCAGGGAAGGGGCATGACGGTCCTGCCTCGCCGTCGGCGGGCTGAAAAGCCGGACGAAGAGGTTGATATCGAACAGTTTCATGGAAAGTGGCGCAAGATGTGGGACACGCATCAGTTCTTTGGACTGCACAAGAAGTTTGGTCTGGGGCGCCTCCAGGCGCTCCGGCTCGGGCCGCCGGAGTTGGTTCATCCGCTGGAGCTGAATGCGGCACGGCGACTCTTTGAGGTCGCGGCGGAGGACCGGTTCGGCTTCATGACGTTCTCCGGGAACTCGGGCTGTCTTCAGATTTACAATGGGGCAGCGAGCGATCTCTCGAAGAGCGGAGACTGGTTTTGCGTTCGGGAAGGTGGCTTCACCCTGAACATCCACGAGCCTTCCATTGCGCATGCTTACGTCGTGAAGAAACCGACGCTCTTTGGTATCGTGTCGTCTGTGGAGCTTTTTGACGCACAGGGCGAGAATGTGGCGGTCTTCTACGGGAAGCGGGGCCGTCTGGAGCGCGAGCATGCCGATTGGCGGCGGGTCGTGGAGAAGATGCCCCGACGGGATGCTTGCGGATCTGCACACTAGGTATATAACGTGGTTTTTCTTCCATGGACTACCCTCACGATTCATCTGCATCAGAGCTGAACAGCTCTCCTCAGGAACTGGCGGCCCGGTGGTGCGGTGATCCCTGTCGATCGATCGCCCCACTCTCGGGAGACTGGGAGGCGCTGATCCGTGATTTTCCCAAGCTGGGAGAAGTGCGCTGCATTACGCAAAATGCCGCGCTTCGGCACGAGCGGGTCGGGATGTTTGAGGCGATTGATTTTTACTCCGAGATCTGCGTCATCCTTGGTCAGGAAATCGATCTTCGCCTTTTCATGGATTTCTGGAGAATGGGCGCGGCGTTGCTGGAGGAGTCTTCAGAGGGGCTCCGGCGTAGTTTTGTATTTGCTGACGCAGTGGGAAACCCCGTGTTGCAGGTGGTTCTTGAGAAAGGAGGGAACGCTGCCGCCTTTGATGCGCTGGTAAAACAGCATGCGCTGGGCGAGGGCGAAGTATCGCGGGTGCTCCCGGCCCGTCGCCCGCCGTTTCAGCCGTTGAAAGATAGCGAGGTGGATGTGAAGGGCTTTCACAAGGCTTGGATGGAGATGGAGGATACCGCCAGCTTTCAGGATATGCTCAGGAGCTTTGGTGTCCGCCGGGAGCAGGGACTGCGCCTTGCCCCCGCAGGATATGCGCGGCGGGTACGCACCGATGCCAGCCAGTTTGTGTTCGAGACGGCGCGTCTGGAAGCATTGCGCGTGATGATTTTCGGGCGTTCGCCGGGGTGTCTGCAAATTCATACCGGGGCGATTAACGGGCTGGTGATAGAGAACGACGAGCGGCTAATGATCGAAGAGTCCCGTTTCCGCTTTCAGTTCGATGCTTCAGCCATCGGCTCGGCGTGGGTTGTCCGCAAGCCGACCATTGACGGGCTGATCACCTCTCTGGAGCTTTTTGACACCCGTGGCGACAACGTCTGCCTTCTCTTTGGAAAGCGCGGCTATGGTCAGCCGGAGGATGAGCGTTGGCGGCGTATTCTGGCGCATCTTATTTAAGCGTGGTGAAGCTGCGATTCAATTTGAGGATGGTGTGTCGCTTGATGGCAGTGCTCTGTTGCTTTGGCGCATGGGGCGCGAAGGCGGAAGCTGCCGAGCGGATCGTCAGTACCGCAGGTGCGATCACCGAGACGGTTCATGCCCTCGGCGTGGGGAGCGACCTGGTGGCTGTCGATATCTCCAGCGTCTACCCTGAGGAGATGACCCGGCTCCCGCAGATCGGCTACTCCCGCTTTCTCTCCGCTGAAGGCATTGTATCGATGAGGCCGACCCTTGTACTGCTCAATGAAGACGCGGGGCCGGCCAGCGTGCTTCAGCAGTTGAAGGAGACCGGGGTCAGGCTTGTCACGCTGCCCAATCATCATACGCCGGAGGCTGCGATCGATCGGATTCGCGAGATCGGCAAGCTGTTGCAGCGCACGGAGGAGGCCGAAAGACTGGTCGCTGAGTTGACGGCCGATCTCGACGCGCTCGCCAGACGGGTCGCCCAGACAGAGGAACGTCCGAGGGTTTTGTTTATCTACACACGGGGAGGGGGCACGATGAATGTGGCAGGGAAAGGAGCCGGGGTGGAGCGGATGATTGAACTCGCCGGAGGGGTAAACGCCGTTGAGGGGTTTGAAGGCTATAAACCGATTACCGCAGAGGGCGTGATGGCAGCGCGGCCGGATGTGATCCTGGTGACTACCCGTGGTCTGGAAAGCGCGGGAGGAGTGCGCTCGCTTCTGAAGCAGCCGGGGATCGCTTTGACCAAAGCGGGGACGCAGCAGCGGGTGATCGACATGGATGACCTGATGCTGCTCGGTTTCGGGCCCCGTATGGGAAAAGCGGCAAACGAGTTGTTTTGGAAGCTCCACGGTGGAAGCCATGATGGGAAATAGCTTCAAGGAGAGATGGCGTTCATGGATCGTCGGTACGCTTGTGGTCCTATGGATCATCAGCGCGATCATCGGTATGTGCAGCGGAGCGGTATCGATCCCTTTTCACGAGTTGTGGGCTGTGCTAGTCGGGAAGCTGGGGGGCAGTGTAGAGGGTCCCGGGTCACAGTTCGAGGCCATCGTCTGGCATTTGCGGGTACCTCGCGTTCTTGCAGGCGGTCTTGTAGGGGCCACGCTGGCGGTATCCGGCGTGTTGATGCAGGGGTTGTTTCGTAATCCCTTGGCGGAGCCCGGCCTCGTCGGTGTCTCAGCGGGAGCGGCGATGGGAGCGGTGCTCGTGGTCGTGCTGGCTGGCAGCTTTTTTCCTGATGTCGGCTGGATGGGGGATATGCGCATGCTGCCTCCCGCTTCGTTTATCGGAGCATTGGTGGTCACGCTTACGATTCAGCGGCTCGCTTCCTCCGGAGGCTATACGGCGGTGGCCACCCTGCTGCTCGCGGGCGTTGCCATGAACGCGGTGGTGGCGGCTCTTATTGGCCTTAGCACCTTTCTCGCGAGCGACGTGCAACTGCGGACTCTCTCATTCTGGACGCAGGGCAGCCTTGGCGCGGTGAATTGGGAAACGTTGGGATGGATGGCCCCCCATGTGCGTGCTTTTGCTCATGGTAGCCCCATTTTTTGCGCCTGTGCTGAATGCCATGACACTCGGTGAGGCGGAGGCTGGGCACCTCGGATTCCGCGTTGAGCGCGCGAAGATGATTCTCGTGCTGGTTTCTGCGGCCGCTGTCGGGGCGAGCGTCGCTTTTACCGGAATGATCGCTTTCGTGGGGTTGATCGTGCCGCACATGGTGCGGGCAATGGTGGGGCCGGATCACCGATGGGTCCTGAGCGGCTCTGCGGCATTTGGCGGGCTGGTGATGATTGCCGCCGACACCGTCGCCCGCACGTGGGTTGCCCCGGCAGAGTTGCCGATCGGCGTTTTAACGGCATTGATCGGCGGACCGTTTTTTATGGCGATGCTGCTTGCAAAGAGGAGGCGGGTACTATGGGGATAGCGGCGGAAATGCACGGCCTGTGCGTGCGCGAACTGGGATGCGTTGTCGGCGGGAAGCGTCTGCTGGGCGGGGTGAACTTTGAGCTTTCGCCGGGGGTGGTGATCGGTGTTCTCGGGCCCAACGGTGCGGGAAAATCGACGCTCCTCAAGCTGCTGGCCGGGCAGTGGAAACCGACTGAGGGAGAGATCCGCTGGAGCGACCGACCATTGCCTCAATGGCGTCCCGAAGAGCTGGCTTGCCGCAGGGCCGTCCTGCCACAGCAGTCGTCCACTCCCTTTGATTTCACGGCCTTGGAGATTGTTCTGATGGGGCGACTGCCGTTTCGTGATGCCGCAAGGCAGCGGGAACTGGCGTTACGAGCGATGCGCTGGACAGAATCCGAGCAGCTCGCGGGGCGGGTGGTACGGCATCTATCCGGCGGCGAGTTGCAGCGTGTCCACCTCGCGCGTGTATTGGTGCAACTGGGGCTGGGGGAGAGCGGGGGAGCGCAACTCCTGCTGCTGGATGAGCCGGTATCAAATCTCGACCCGGCGCACCAGCATCAGACACTCCAGATCTGTCGTCATATGGCAGCCCGCGGAGTAGCCGTGCTTGTCATACTTCACGACTTGAATCTTGCTGCCAACTACTGTGACCGGCTCCTTCTGCTCCAGTCCGGCACTCCCGTCTGCGAGGGGACACCCGAGGGCGTCCTGAACGCAGGTACGCTGCGGGATGTCTTTCAGCTTAACAGCCATCAGCTCATCAATCCGCTCAGCATGAAGCCCACATTCGTCTTCTCCCCGCTATCGTCTTTGGCGGAAGTCTGAGCCGGTCAGGAAATCCCCCCGGAGTGGTCGCTTTAGAGAATAGCGTTGGATTTATCGAAAACTCGTTCGTCTGGTAGAGGCTTCTCCTGTAGTCGCTTCTTCCAGGCATTGACCCATTGAGTCGGGGTCATCTGGTGATGCTTCTGGAAGACATTGATGAAAGCGCTCGCGCTCCGATATCCCACGGCATTGGCCGTATCGTTCACCGACATCCCTTCACGAAGATAGACCGTCGCGGCATCCATTGAGACTGCCCGCTGGTAGTCTGAGAGATTCACACCCAGTGCTTCCTTGAAGGTACGGCTGAGGTGCGACATACTGCAACCGACTTCCTGAGCGATCGTCTCCAACGAGGGAGGATCAGCGACACTCCGCTCGATCATCGCTCGCGCCTTTTCGACGCGAGCCTGATTCCTGCGCTCCGAACCGCTCATCGCCTTTGCCGGGAGATATACGAGATGCGCCAGCACCTCAATCGCCTTGCCCTGATACCACATTTCAGCTCCTTCCTGCGGAACGGGAGGAGCCAGAAATTCTTTACGGATCGGGAGCAGCGGGAAGGGCAGGGGTAAACACTCGACAAATGGCAGCGTCCGCTCCGGTTGACTGAGGAGTCCCCGAATGGCTGGCCTTGACTGCCCGATGCTCTGGTGGAAGCTGTGTTGAAGCCACTGGAGGGAGAATTGCAGCGCGTAAAAGCAGTGTTTTTGATTCCCGGAGCGGATGGCTTTCAGTCGATTGCCACTGGTAGCGAAGATGGCGCATTCGTTAGCCCTTAGAACGCGGGAACTCCCATTCACGTAAAAGGTAGCGGTTCCCTCCAGATTGATGCAGACCTGGAGTTTCAGTTCATGGGAGATACTTACCCAGTCGATCGGGTGATCCGCGAAGAAATCGTAGAACTCGACGGTGAGCCATGTGCTTGAGTCTCCCCCGTAGATGAGGCGTCGTTTTTCGGTAATGGGTTCCCGAAACTGACCTTCGGATGTTGCGAGGGGGATAGCAGATTTCTTTTGATTAATGAGCATGATCTCGGCTCCTCTTCACAGAAATTGCGTGTGAGGAATTTTCTGACGCTTAATCATATAGCGGGATTTAATCGAAAGTCTTTATCTGATATTTGCTAATAAATATCGCGTTTTTGTCATTCTTGCATAACCACGCGCGTTGGTTTAACAATGTTATATTCGTTAACGGGAATTCGCGAATTTACGCATTTCCTATAGACTGTTTTCGGGATGGTTTGAGAACGTCTTCCGGATTTCTGAGACGGAGGTATTGCGTCGTAATTCCGGTAATTACTTGGTTTTTGTGCGTTTTCTGATGGGCTGGAGCAGTGTTGCTTCCAAGGAAAAATTGTGCCGGAAAAGATGGGGCGTGAAGAGGCTCATGGATCGGGCGATACCCTCATAACTTACCTTGCATTGCTAAAAAATACCGATCAAGAGCGAGGTTTTGCAATTTCAAGAAGTTCAAAAGCAAGTCGAAGAGAGTGGCGATTTGGTAATTGGATTAATTTGTTAATCAATATTCAAAATCCAGATTGAATGACACAAAACAGCAGAGCCCGCCCAATCAGTTCCCCCCGGAATCTGAGAAGCGCGTACGCCTTTACTCTGATGGAGTTTCTGCTTTCCATCGGTCTTTTGGTGCTGCTTGGTGTGTTGGGAATGGCGGTGACGAAGAGCGTCTCCCGAAAAGGGGAGCTTCTCAAAGAGGTCTCCGCAGGGAGAGGGCTAATGACCGCTTATCAGGCGTATGCTATCGATCACGGGGGCCGCGTGATGGTTGGTCAATATTTGAGCGGTGAATATCCTCAACCGGATGCCGACCCCACGGGGTACGCAGAGTTTAAGGTAAAGCTACCAACCGGCGAGGTGCTCGACGACGTCAGTTCCGCGCACTACACCTATCGGCTTGCGGCCTATCTTGGCTTCAAGATTGAAGGGGCGCTGCTTACAGGAGCGAATCTTCGCGTCGCTGAGCAGATCAAGAGGGTCCGGGCGGGGATGCCACATTACGGCTTGAGCATGTATCCGTCCTTTGGGATCAATGACTACTACACCCGTCGCTATCTGGCGCCGGACAATGCGAGCGAGCGTGACGTCGGCTACGAGGCTGAGCGTGTGCAGCGCCTGAATCAGGTGGAAGAGCCGGGGCGGTTTCTGGTCTTTGCCAGCGCGAAATATGAAGGGGAGGTGCTGACCTCCATGGGAATTCCCGGCGGGCGACTGGAAGGCTTTCATCGCATCACACCGCCACAATATCGGACAAAGCTCTGGCCAACGGAGAACCAGCTTGATGCCCGTCACGACGGCAAGGTGCTGTGCGTCTTTCTTGATGGGAGCGTACGTACTCACACAGAGGAGGAGCTGGAGGACATGCGCTACTGGAGTTATCGCGCCCAGCAGGAGGATGATCCGAACTACCAGGTGGCAACGCAGGGAAGTGGCGGCATTGGTGGGGGAGGCGGAGGGCGGCGATGAGATTTCACATGAAAAGGACAATCCTCGCCAGTCTGGCCTTGGGTAGCATCGCGCTGCCGTTACGGGGCGAATTTCTCTTCAGCCCTCCAGAGGTGACCGACAACGGACTCTTCAAGCCCACTCTGACTTTTCATCAGGAGCCCGATCAAAGCGACTATGGTCTCTGGTACGAGTATAGTGCCTGGGACGTCTTCTATTCGCCCAATTCCGGAGAAGGCAATTATCCCGATATCTTCGCTCCGGATGGCGGAGTTTGGCGCGATGGGCAGTGGCATCCGGAAGAGCGTCCGCCCGGATTTCCGGTTTCGCCGGGTTCGAATCCGCAGAATCCCCTGGCTTTCTGGCATCCTTATAACCCGACCATTACGCAAACGGCGGCCAACAGCGGCGCCTTTATCATCGCGCCCGATGATCGCGGAAACATCTACACGTTTCAGGCGAAGACTTCCTATCAGCTTCACAATCATCCTGACTATAACGACCGGGAAAGCGTTTACAACGGCTTCGGATCGTTAGGCACGGTGATTTTCCAGTTCCAGACCGAGGGAACCAATGTCGATTTTCAGAACATCGTCCTCAAGGTCGCTGCTACTGACGGTAACATTTACACCTTTGGGGTGAACGATCCCGAGACGGAGTACCTCCGCGAATACGCCACGGGAACCAGCGATCATTGGAGTGCGTCCGCCGGTTATAGCAATCGGACCCTGCTCCAGTGGGACCTCAGCGGGATCGAAGGCACTGGAGAGTTTTGGATCGAATGGAACTCTCTCAGCTCAAGTATGAGCTTTCAGAAGGCAGACCTGATCACGGCGTCGTACTACGAAGCGGGGATTCCCACCTCATCCACGTGGAACGACAGCTACTCCAGCGGTAACTGGAGCGACGGCACCTACTGGGTATCCGGCAGCGCTCCCGTTGAGAATGGCAACCTGAAGTTCACGAACGGCGGAGCGATAGCCGTCGCGATTGACGATGCCAGTCACACTGTGGGAGAAATCCTTTTCGACGGAGCTCATAACGTGACGTTTACATCGGATGCGGGCCATCGTCTCATCGCGAACACCGGGGTTACTGTCCGGCCGGATTCTGCGCCGACAGCCGCCGATCGCACTTATACCTTCGACGTTGATTACGAACTCGGATCGCTCAATTTCCTTGAGATCAGTCAGGGAAGCGTCGTCTTCAACGGCTCAATCTCCGGGAACTACGGGATCGTAAAGTTGGGGGAGGGGAGCGTGGTTTTCAACAACGACAACACCTTCACAAAGTTTCTCGCCGTGCAGGGCGGCGATCTTTATATCAACGGAAGCAACTCCTACACCGGCGCAACGACCATCGTGAACGGGCGCGTCTTCATTTCCAATGACGACGCATTAGGTAGCTCCACCGCTCCCGTAGTTTTAGGTGGCGATGCGGACCTTTATGCGTTCACCACGGGGGCCGCCCACTGGATGGCGGAGCTGTATCTGGTCGGCGATATTGAGCTGAACCGCGATATTGCTCTGGCCGCCGGGGATCTCGGTAAGCGCCTTGGCGCGGTCGGGACCGATAATGGAGCTGTCTTCTCCGGTAACATCAGCTTCAGCGGAGTTCCTGCGAACCCCGACTTTGAAGGACGCACCGCTGTGGATCGCGCTTTCATCACAGCCGCTGAAGAGAGCGACCGGCTCTTCTTTACCGGTACGATGACCGGGGGCGCTGCGGATGCGATCGTTACGCTTGATGGCCTTGGCACCGTGGTTTACGCGGGAGCCGATAAAACCTATGCAAATTCCACGGTTATTAGTTCCGGAACGCTTTTGATTGAGGCCGGGTCGGGTTTCACCAACGGAGGCTCTATTTCCGTCTCCGCCGGGGCAAAGCTCGAAGTTGAAGGCATCGTCAACGGGAAAGGAGATCTGCTGATCAATGGTGGACATGTGCGCGTGGAAGGAGTTGTCGGCGGAAGTGGCAATGTCACGGTCGATGGTGGTCGGATTTCCGGAGCCGGTACAGTTGCCCGAACCATCTCACTGGCGAACGGTGCAATCCTTGCGCCGGGTAATAGCGTCGGTGTCCTGACAACCGGTACGCAGAGCTGGGGCGGTGGCGGCGTCTACGAGTGGGAGATTTCCTCGATCTTCGGAGATGAAGGCATCGACTGGGATCTGCTCGCTGTCGAGGGAGACATCAACATCGCATCGACCGGCGTAAATCCGTTTGAGATTCGTGTCGTCATAGCCGGAGATGCTTTGAACTTCGATCCGGAAGCAAGCTACTCGTGGAAGATCATTACCGCTACCGGGAGCATCAACGACTTTGATGAATCTCTCTTTACCATTACAGCCAACGCCTTCGGAAGCGATGTGGCCAATGCGTTCCGCCTTCAGCAGCAAGGAGGCGACCTCTATCTGATCTACGCAATCCCCGAGCCCTCGACCTATGCGGCGGCGGCCCTTGGCGCAGTCTTCATCGGGGGGCAGCTCCTCCGGCAGCGGCGTTTGCGTGGAAGGCAGTCTTAATCCGACCCCTCTGACCGAATAACTTATCCTGATTTATGAAATCCCGTTATCGCTCCCATTTTTATTCGAAGCGCTCGTCGAAGCGGCGTCGTGCTGCGCAGACCGCCATCCTGCTGACTACCTTGATGACGGTGTCCGGATTCGCTCAAAGTCCCGCGCCGAGCACGATGGTCTGGATTCCCTCAGATCCCCTTAACATTACCCTTCAGGGAACGCACCAGTATGATCTCTGGCTGAACCTCTCCTCATCTCTCCAAACCCGTGAGGCGCCGGGATACGGCTTTATGGGGATGGGGATTGTTTCGATCCCCGGAAACACGGGATTCGGGATGTTTCCGGGGACAGCGGATTGGGGAACGAAAACCATCAAATCGCAGTTTTTTACAGGCGAGACGCCCGGCGAACTTCTGAAGATCAGCAACGGTACCGGCGGGGGACCATTCCCTTCCGGATCCACGATCTACTACGGCGGAGCCAGCCCCGTTCCGAATACCGACGGGGGTACGCTTGGAGCGCGGACGACAGCCGTGGAGAATCTTTCCACCGTAGCGTTCCAGCTCTCGCTCGGTGAGGCCTATGGCTACACTCTTTTCGACCAGAATAACGACGGCATCGGGATTGACGATATGCCGCTTCTCAAGCTGTACGATGCGGACGGTTTTTTGATCGATTCGGTTCAGGCGGACTTCTACGACATCATCAAGAAGGCTTACAACGGTAGCCTTGACATGCCACCGGGCTCGGGGGTGGACGAAGACATCTACATCAATACCTTCGGTCTCCAGTGGGATCTGAGCGCCTATGGCTCGGGCGTTGCGTCGTTCCAGATCGACTGGACGGGTGTACAGCATGCGCAGCTCTGGTCGTTCCGGATCGATCAGAGCGATGCCTCATACGACAGCTACGTTTTCGATATCAGCGCAACCTGGACCGGCGCCGGAGATCGTCACTGGAATTCCGCGGCAAACTGGAGCGGCAGTGGCGTTCCTTCAGAAGTCGGCAAAGCGATCATCGCCACGGGGAGCGAAGTGATCATCAGTGAAGATACCACCATCGGACAAGTCACGATCAGCAGCAGCGAAGATGTCGAAATCAAATCGACGAACGACGCCATCCTGACAACCGGCCTGAATATCGTCACTGAAGCCGACGGAGTCGGCACGCGCAATCATCTGGTTAGCGCGGACCTCAACCTTCCCAGCATCGTCACACTGGATGTTGGAGAAGACACCACGCTGGAGATTACCGGGAACATCGTTGGTCAGGGGTTCTATAAGCGTGGTGAAGGCGATCTGACGCTCACCGGTGATGCCGCGCTTTCCCGCAACATGATCTTCGCGGGCGGAACCTCCTATATTAAAGGACAGGTTACCGAAACGGGGGCAACCATCGCCGATATCAAGAATGCCCGCGTGGTGCTTCTCGGAGACGAACGCTTCGGGCCGGGCATCGGAGTCAAGCTGGCGGGCACTTCAACCATTGGCCAGACGGCTTACCTTCAGTTGGGCGATGAAAGCACGGGCGGCATTACGCAGACGCTCGACTCGCTGGATGCTGCGAAACCGGGTTATGTCAAGGACCTGAACCCTCTGCCTCAGACTGACCCGCCCGTCTACGTTGTGGGCGGCAGCGATGAGATCTCCACGCTGATCGTGAAGAGCGGTACCTACTCAGGTTATCTTGGCGGTAGCGGTCTTTATGAAGATAATCTGGAATTGCAGGTTACCGGCAATCTGACCTTGCAGGGGACAAGCACCTACGACGGCGACACCGTTGTAAAGAGCGGCGGTGTTCTAACCCTTAATCGGCGGAGCGCCCTCTCTGAGGATAGCAATCTGGTCCTTAACGGCGGTATGTTGGGGCTGGGCTCCTTCAGCTACCTGATCCCCGGCGGCAGCAATCAGGAGGGAATCACTGTTACTGAATCCTATGAACGTTTCGAACTTGCTCTGGGCAGCGGCCCCGGGCAGGTCCGCTTCGATGGTGACGGTGGCTTCCGCGCTGTATATGGGGAGCGCTACGTTAATCTCGGCGGGAACGGCGAAACCGTTATCTGGAATGAAAACGGCTTCGTCGGGGACGACCATCGGCTGATCCTCGGCAGTATCGTGCAGCAAGGGGGCGGGGCAGCTGCCGCGCTTTACTTCGAGAATGGGATCGACTTCGGCGCGCAAACCCGGACGATTGAGATTGAGGCGAACAGCAGCGTCTTCCTCACTGGAGCTCTCTCCGGTAGCGGAGGCTGGAGAAAGACCGGAAGCGGTACGGTGACGGTCACCTCCCCAAACACCTACGCCGGTGTCACGAATATTGATGCCGGCTTTCTGCGGGTCACTTCGCTGACCAGTGGAGGCGCGGCCAGCACGCTGGGTAGTTCCTCCAGCG
Source organism: Chthoniobacter flavus (assembly GCA_040392045.1). Taxonomy (GTDB): domain Bacteria; phylum Verrucomicrobiota; class Verrucomicrobiia; order Chthoniobacterales; family Chthoniobacteraceae; genus DATMFV01. The sequence goes on from JBEBWR010000008.1 coordinate 27,513, forward strand.
CCGCGGAGAACCTTCGCATCTCCAGTGGAAGCAGTACGGGTCACCTCGTTTATGTGGGCGAAGGCGACGCTTCGACGGATCGCCTCTTCACCATCGCGGGGGCAGAAGGCAGTATCGCGAACGAATCCTCTTCCGGGGCGGTGCATTTCACCAATACCGGAGCTGTTGCCTTCGACTACGCCGGGGCGACGGCCATTCAGCTTCGGGGGACGAACAACGAAACCAATCGCTTCGATCTGCTCATTACGGATAACGGTTCCTATCAGACTTCGTTGAAAAAGGGAGGTGCCAGCGGCACGGCCAATTCCGGCGGTGTCTGGCGTATCGGAAACGAAGCGAATACCTACACCGGCTTTACCTTCATTAACAGTGGCATCCTCGAAGTCACCAAGCTGGCCGACGGCGGCATCGCAAGCAGCATCGGCGCAAGCAGCAGCGCCGCAGCCAATCTGCGCTTCTTCCGGGGCGGATTGCGTTACGTCGGCGCGGGCGATTCCACAGATCGTCTTATCAGCGTTAGTGCATTCTCTACCAATGCGCCAAACCGGATTGAATCCTCCGGCACGGGAGCCCTGAAGTTTACCAATACCGGAGCCATCGGCCTGACGAGTAATGCCGCAGGTAACGTGGCGGCCATTGGCACGGGCGGCTGGCTTGCGCTTGGCGGCAGCAATTCTGGCGATAACACTTTTGCTTCCGCAATCGGCGGAACCGGCACGACGCAAAGCCGACTTACGAAGGAAGGAGAAGGACGCTGGATTGTCAGCGGAAACAACAGCTACAAGGGGATTACGGAGGTTCTGGGCGGTACGCTTTCCGTGTTCAATCTTCAGAACGGGGGAGTAAACAGCAATATCGGCTCCTCAACAGAGGCTGCCGCCAATCTGGTAATCAATGGCGGAAAGCTTCAGTATCTCGGTGGAGGAAATTCCACAAACCGCCTCTTCACGCTGGGAGTCAATGGCGGCGGTCTGGCGGCAGACGGCACCGGGGCTGTTCGTTTCACAAATCAGGCAGCCGTCGTCTACTCCGGCGCAGGAGATCGTACGCTAACCTTGTCAGGTGCAAGCACTGCGGCAAACCAACTCGACGCCGCGATCAATGATATCTACGTTAGCGGTGCAAGAACCGGCGTCGTATCCATCGCCAAGGAAGGTGAAGGCGTCTGGGTGCTGGGCGGGAACAACAGCTACAGCGGCGGCACTCTGATCACCGGCGGCGAACTCATCGCCAACAGTGCGACCGCGCTGGGAAGCTCCACTGTCGTCATTCGCGGCGGCAGACTCTCGATCGCCGAAGGCGTTTCGATCCTCAATGACATCTCTGTCGAAGGGGGGACGATCATCAGTACCATTCATGAAGGGAACACCTACAGCCTCGGCTCAGCGGGTGTTGTCCGGAGCGGTCTGAGCAATACCGTGAATGTCACCGCAAGCATCGTCGCCTCACAGGCGGCGAGCACCACCAGCGAGCTGAGCTACAGCTTCGGCAACAGCAGCGCCGCTCTCAATGACAGCGCACGCCGCTCAGCGGTGCTCTCTCTGGAGGGAACCGGTGACGATATCTTCGTCCTGCAACTCGCCACCAGCGAACTGACCGCAGACGACTATCTGGGCTGGTACGATGAAGATAGTCAACTCTGGGTCAATGCCGTCCTCGGCAACAGCGACTCCGGAGACTTCGCAGGGCGTTACGAAATGAGCTGGGAAGCCTTCATGGGCGGACACGCATCTGCCGCCTATAGCGATCTGTTGGGAGCATGGGGTGTCGATCTGGGCACCGGTACCGTATGGGCCGTGTTGGATCACAACAGCGACTTCGCCGCCATACCGGAGCCTTCTACATGGGTGTTCATCCTGAGCGGAGCTGTCGGCCTGATCTGGGCTGGACGTCGTCGCCGTACGGCATAGAACTGCTCTCGTAGATTCGTGAAACCCTGCGTCAAAAGCGCAGGGTTTCTTTTTGTCCGGCAGCGGGAGAAGTGCCGAACCACCCGAAAGAACGCAACCCGTTCCACATCTTGCAGAAAGGCACAAAAAGCAGACCACGCAGCCCGGAGAGCTGCGTGGTCTGGAATGACACGGGCGGGGGAGAGCGCGCTAAGCGCGATGATACCGTCGACGCAGGAGCAGGAGGCCCCCGATGCCGCCCGCCAACAGGCAGTAGGTAGAGGGTTCCGGAATGGAGGCGACCGACACCTGGGCGTCGTATAGCATCGTCGTCGAGACGCTTGAGAAGACGAATGAGAAAGCGTCCATGCTTCCGGTGTAGCCGAGATCGCTCAGGTTCCAGCTGAATGTATAGAGTGAAGTGGCAAAACTGCTGGCATAGGTGCCATCAAAACGCGCATCATCATAGCCGGAGGTATGATAGTTGGTGACGATGGGCGCGACAATGGCGTCTCCGAGATCATAAATCGTTGATCCGATGGTTAGCGTTAGCGCAGACTCGCTGTAAGAGGCATGGTTCGGGTCCAGTTTGACTCCCGCTGTACCATTCATGGAGAGCTGAAGCGTCAGAATGTCGGGTACCGCTCCCGAGTAGTTGGCTGTGCTGATCGTGTAAGTGCTATTGCTGGCCGAGAGGTAGCTCGGGCGGCCGCCGAAGGTGTTCTGCGTCTTGCTTGCGGAGAAATTGAAGGTTCCATAGCCGGAGATCCCACTGGCGACAGGAGTCGATCCCGGATCATCCGCCCAGAAGTCGCTTCCTGAAGTGAGTGTCCCTTTACCGCCCCATGTGGCGATGACGGTTCGATCGCCCCCCGGCAAGGTGTAGCCGGATAGGTCGTTGGTAAGAGGGAGCACCTGAGCATTCAACAAGGAAGGCGCAAAGAGCCCGAGGAGAGAGACGCTGAGGAGCGTCCGGTGGAAGCGATGGGTTTTCATGATAGTGCAGGTGTGAACGGGAGGAGGCGCCTTTCCATCTTTCTTGAGGGGCCGGCAGTTTCCTTCGGACCGCTTCTTTCATGGGATAGATCGGAATGATCATGGACGACTCCGTAGCGGATGCGAGACTAGCATTTCCATGAAATCGCGCTACCTGTAGAGTGCTTTGGAACTGCGACGGCTTGCCGGTTCCCGTAGAGAAGGAGTCTTTTCAGAGAAAACGGACCCGCGTTCGGATGATCTTCTTCACGGTTATCACAATTTCAAATAAGTCTACCACAATCTTAGACAACGAAATGGAGAGGCATTTCCGGGAGGTGGCGATTCGTTGCCAAATTCTCTTGTTATATTGCCATTCAGTCGGAGACGATGAGGCTAAAGGCGAATCGGCAAGGGCAGAAGGTTGCGAATTTTGAAGTGTGCTCTGCAAGGTGGACAAGTTGAGTCATGAGGGGGCTTCTTGGGTAAGGGGCGATCTTCTCAGGAGATCCGCAAGCAATCAGGAAAACCCCAAAGGCAATTCGGAGAAAGTGCTATGCCCCGATTTATCCTACGTTCGGCAACATCGAATAACCGCTTTGTCATGAAGTAGCTTCAAATCCCGAGTTCACCGGCGATCCTGATTCTTCTGAGCCATGTTATGCTTTTGGGCTGCTCGGAGGGGAAAATCGCAATATCGCGTTGTGAATCTCCGGCATCGCTACAGTTTCTCCAGCACCCATATTAGAAAATGCAGACACCTTTAGCAATCAACCGTGCATTAAATAGCACCAGTCGATACGTGACCGTTGGTCGGGATCTCTATACCATGAAAGATAGCCTGTCCGGCACCAGTATCATGAACCCGCTCACTCCCAATCACTCTCCTTCCAATAGCCTTCATGACAGCGCCGCGCCCCGGAAAGAGACTGATCGATGCCGCTCCCACCACATTTACGGCGGCCTGCACCAGTACGGCTTCAACGTCGAGTTCTGTGACTTCAGCCTGAAGACACCTTTCCGTTGGGGGGATACCTTTGCAGATCACAGTCTTCAAATCTGCATCAACCTGCATGGCGATACGACCGTGGAGCAGGGCGGAAGAACGGCGGTATTTGGCGACAACAAAGTGGCCGTCTATACCGTTGGCGAGGAAAAGCCGAAAGTGACCCGCGAGGCGCGAGGTCATCACTGTTTTTACACTTTGACCTTTTCCCGTCAGTGGCTCTTCAAGCACATGCGGCTCTCGATGGATTTTCTGAAACCGGAGGTGCGGCACTTTATCGAGCACCCGCAGGACCCCCATTCTTTCTTCGAGTGGTTTACGCTACCATTGCCGCTCATTCCCTGCCGGATCGACCTCCTGGCGCCGCCGGTACATCCTGCTGCCAGAGAGACATGGTACTACGGAAAGATCTTTGAAATTCTGGCGCTGGCAATTTATGTCAAAGAGGACGCGAAGGACGCCACGGAGATGAGGAACCGTGAAAGGGCGGATCGCGTGCGCTCGCTGATTGAAGAGGATTATCAGAATTTGGGGTCGCTCAAAATGTTGGCGAAGGCGGCGAAGTGCAGTCCGTTTCACCTGAGCCGGATCTTCAAGAAGGTATATGGGATCAGTATTTCGGATTACCACCAAGCCATTCGCATGGAGAAGGCGTCCGAGTTCCTGCGGGGTGGGATGACCGTTACGGAGACATCGAGTACGGTGGGCTACAGCAACATCAGCGCGTTTATTGCCGCTTTTTCGCGGTATCACCAGACGACGCCCTCGCGTTGGTTAGCCAGCTGGAAGAAGGGAACGGAGAAGAACAGCCCTTCTCCTTCTGCATGAGGCGGCCTTTACTCCTGATAAGCTTCAATGTGAAGGTCTTTGGCCTTTCCGGTAAAGCGGTCTACGGCGACGTGAATCCAGAAGCGATATTCCGCAGTGGGGATGAAGTCGTTGCGAAGGTCGGGAGACGGCGTCTTTGCCATGGTGCCGACTTGTGCGATCAGGTCGATAAAGAAGTTCCACGTCCGCGTCTGGCCTGCGGTGCCAAGGGCCCGGGCGATAATTTCGCGACGTTGTTTGCTTCCGGTGAGGTCCGGGTAGATTTCCGCGTAAGCCGTGGCATCCGGTACGCCGACGAGGTCTGCGGGACTCAGGAAGGGCCGCTCCCCGGTGGCGTTGACAAGATAGGAGCGTAGGAGGCTTACTTCCGTTTCCGTAATCGCGGTATCTCCCCCGATGAGATAGGAAGTGTCAATCAACTGGGGATCGAAGGTATCGGGTGGGTTGGTGTTATTAAGATTGATACGCCCCGCTGAAATGCCGAGCGCGCCAGGTTCATTGATACAGAAGAAGTCAAGCAGCGCCTTGTCGCCACTTTCCGGGGTAGCGAAATTCAGCGTTTTCCACGGTTCATCGCGGAAGACGCCGCCCAGCTCCGCGACGGTATAAAATGGCTGATGTCGGATGGCATTGCGTTCCTCGCTGACGGGAGGGGTTTGGCCGCTACGGGGGCGGGCTGAGTTGAGAAAATCCCCCAACACGGTATTCACCGTTTTGACATAGCTCCCAATACTGCCGATTTCGAGATCGTTGGAACGACGGATGCCATCGGGGTCGGCGGTGGAACTGAAGACCCCCCCATTGGTTTCATAAGGCAGGGTGTAGCTCATGATCGGTTCGCCGGGGTAGCTGTCGATCTGGCTCCGGTTGAGATTGTCCAGGAAGAAGGGCTTTGTAGAGGTAAGCATTCGGGCCGGACCCCAGCGGGTGGTGCGCGGATCGGGCTTGAGTAGGGAGTAGGCGTTGGCGATGCCGAAATGGGTTGAGTCGGGGGCAAGCTCGACACCGATGCCGAGGGGGATTTCTTCACTGAATAGCCCCGTCCCGTCGGCGATAAGGGCGTCGTAGATCACCCAATCGGCTCCGTCCCAGTACTCCATGACAACGTTGAACTCATCAAGCTCCACCTTTGCGGAGAGGGAAGTGGATGGAGCGACGGTTGAAGACGGAGCTGCCGGGTCGGACTCCGCAAGCCAGAAGGCATAAAGCTTCTTCTGTTCGGTCGCGGGGAAATGCGGCGGCAGGTCGGGCAACTCTTCCGCAGGCACAGACGTCATCGTGGAACGCCAGGCGGGAGCTGGAGTGCGGAACGCACCGGGGTCGATGACAAAGGAGCGTTTCCCCGCTTCGGGTTCAATGCCGGTAAAGCGGGGGAGAAGCGCCTGCGTAACGCTTCCAACCGTCGCGGTTGCTGTACTGATATCGCCGACCATCCGAACGCGCACGGCAGGTTTCGCAATCCCTGCTACCAAAGGAGTCGCATGGGGGTTCACGAGAATGGGGAGGGCAAACTGGTCAATACGCTGCACGTTCCCGGCCGCATTCTTATGGATAAGTTGTACAAAGCGGACCTCCCGGAGGTACGGAAGATCTTTCACCCCGGCGACCGTCGCGCTATTCATCTCAATGATGGTGGGAAGGTTATCGGCTCCGGCTGCGTCGATAATGCAGGCGCCAATGCGTAGAATCTGGAGGTCGCTATTGAGATCGCGCGCGGAGGAGTAGATGCCATCTCCGGAGTGGAAGGATTTACCGAGGGAGCCGCTGACAATGGCGGCTTTCAACATTTCAAAGAAGTTTGGCTCCCGCCCGAGGGCGCCGACGGCGTCGAGTGTGAGGATGGAGGCGTCCTGATAGGTCCAGCGTTTTCCTCCGCCGGAGAGCAGCCCGAGGTATTGACGAATGGCGGTGAGGCGATTCGCGCTGGTGGAGTCAAACCATGCCAGCCGATTGAGCGGAAAGCTGCGGGCGGCGACCGGTTCGCCGGCTGTGATTTCCCGGGTGCGCGTGGTGCCGTCGGTAAAGTAATCCGTCACGGTGGCGTCGCGGGAGCGAAGCTGCGTGAGGGGAAAGCGATTGGCGGCGGTCTCGGTCTGAGGCTTCCACGTGGGACCGTCGATGGAGCGGATCAGCGGGGCCATATAGGCGAGGGGATCATCTCGCATAAAGACAGCGGAGGCTTCTTCGCGGAGTCGCGCGTAAAAGCGCTGCATATCGATGCGACCGATGAACTGTGTATCGCCATCAAAGGGCTCCAGAAATCCGTCCCGCTCCGCGAGAATCCGGCTGGCGTAGTTCGCTGAGCGGACAGACTCGCGATTCCGGTAGTTTACAAGGACCAGATCGGGGTCATTCAGTAGGGGAACGACAAATCCGATCTTGCGAATGTTCGCGCCCGCCGTGCTGCCTTTGAGGTGGTTGATGGCTCGAATATCGCCCTGCATTGAGCTTGGAAATCCCGCGACAGAGAAATCGAGCAGGTTATTGGTAATGAACATGTTGAACGCCGCGCGTCCGATGATTTCTCCCTGCGGCGAAGTCGTGGGACCCCGGTCGTTGAAGTAAATCCAGTTCGGGATGAGGCCCGGGATGATGTTGGAGAAGTAGAGGCGGGATTTTGCCCACGTCTCGTAAGGGACCATGCGGCCCTGCCGGTTGGCATCATCGGTCGCCACGTTGCTCGCATTGGGATCAAAGGCTGGAATGCTTTGCTTGTAAATACCGGGAACGTGGAATTCCGCCGCGGCTTTGGCGGTAAGCTGGCGAAGAGGAACCATGCGGGAGGGAGTGCGCGGATAGAAGATCGTCTCATCGCCCGCTTTCATGGGAGTAGAGGCTTGGGGGTCCGAGATTTCATCGGACAGAAGGCTCAAGGTATATTCCACGCTGGAGCGGGCGAAAATCTCTGCCTGCGCTTTTGCCGCGCCGCTCGCCTCAATGGCGCGTGTATTTCGGCTGCGGGCCAGAAAGGCGACCACTGTGGCGGCAATGAGGATGATAAATGCCAACACGATGACCAGCGCAACACCGCGCCGATGGGTTGAAGAGGAATGACGCATAACAACTAGCGATGAAAGAGATAGGTGCGCTGAGCCACCTGTAGAGAGGGTCGGAGATGCTCCGGCTCCAGCGTTCTGAGTTGCGACAACCAGCCGGCGGCCGGTACCTTGTGTTCGCTTGCGGGGAGAGCTGTGAAGTGGCGCTGCACCTCCGCGAAGTTAACGGTGCGCCGCTGGGTGGAGAGATCAATTGCTGCCAGTGAGAGGATGAAGCCGCGCACTTCTTTCAGATCAATCCAGATGTATCCGTCGGCGTCCACCTCCATGGCAGAGTCGCCGGGAAATGGCCCCCGGGGATCATGGGTCATCTCTCCATCGGCCCGAATCCAGACGATCTGAAAACGGAAGACCCGTTCGGAAAGAACGTCGCTATAGGTGAGATTGCGCGTCTCCAGCACCTTTGGGAAGCGGTAGTCGTCGGTATTGGATCCGGATACCCAAAAGACCGGCGCGTTCCCGCGCACCAGCATGGGGATGTCGCGTCCCAGCTCCGGGTGAGGGCGGTTTTCAATCCGGTAGGCTGCGATAGTCATTCGCGCTGTGGGATGTTCAGCCATGGGACGCGAAAAGCAGAGGAAGCGCAGCTCGTCATTAACCGTTTCATTTCCGGGCTTGAAGACGAGCGTTGCGCCGCCGCGCGTGACGAGCGTTCCGATGTCCTGAGAAAGGGTGTCGAGTGCCTGCCGACAAGACGCTGTGGCATCGGCCTTTCGCTCATAGTGCTGGCTGACCTGGCTGACACTGCCGAAGACACGAAAGATCAGCAGTGCCAACGTCATAAAGATCGTTGCCGCGGTGAGCAATTCAAGCAGCGTGAAAGCGGCATGCGGCTTAGGGGCGGGGAAGGAGGCTTTCATGGACGGAAGAAGATGAGCGTTCGCATGCTTCCCTGCGCATTGGCCCATTCCGTGCCTGTCCACGTGGCGGTAGCCGGCCATGCGATCCTGACCAGTGCCTGACCGCGCTTCCATTTCTCTTCGGGAGGCATGAGCTGAAGGCTCCAGACAAAGTCGGCGGAGGAGACATTGTCCGAGGCGACTCCCCCCGAAGTCATATAGCCGCTGACGGAAATAACGCTTCCTCCCACAGCCCATGAGAGGTCGCCGATAGTCCCCGGATCTGCGAGGCGGTAGACGCCGTTTTCTTCGGGTACCGGAGTCAGCAGGGAGACGCCGATCTGTCGAAGAAGCGTTGCCGCCTCCGCCTGACGGCTGGCATTTCTGAAGGAGTCCAACCCCACGGGCATCAATCCGAGAATGGCGACCAGGCAGAAAGCAAGGATGCCGAGTGCCAGGGTGACTTCGACTAACGTAAACCCCCGGATGGGGACGGGCTCAACGGCGGAGTATCTGCGCATGACCATTTACTCCATTGAGCACAACGGCGGTTTGGTTGGGATCGGTGGTGACAGGGGTGCCGTCGCGAAGATAGGTGAGCGATATATCAATGTAGCGCTGGTAGGGATCGTTGAGCGTCGGGGCGGGATAGAAGCTCTCCCCGTTGCTCTTGGATCGGGCGGGCTGAAACAGCGCATATCCCTGTGGCGAAAAGAGAACGCACCAGTATTCCTCCGACACCTGTTTAGCCTGATCATCAAAGCGTACTTTTACCTGTGAAGCGAGAGAGGCGGGCGCTTCACCGGAGACATTCTGCGCCTTGACCTCGGCGGGGATCTGCGTCCACGATGTCACGCCAAGGTTTCGCCAGCGAAATACGGGCGATGAGGCGATGAAGTTTTTCAAGGAGGTGCCGCCATACGCAAGGTCCTTCGTCGCGCCTCGGGAGCTCTTGATCACCCCTTCGATATAGTGGGTGCCCCCTTCATCCTCAAGGTTGCGAAGGCAGAGATAAGTATAGCGTTGACTGACGAGCGACTGCCGGCGGGCAAGTTCAATGAGGTCGTAGATCTCCAGCGTCGCGCGATGCATCTCTCTGCTTTTGAGCAGATCTCCCAGTACGGGGATGGAAAAGGAGATCAATATGGCCATTACGGCGATAACCGCCAGCAGTTCCACAAGAGTAAAGGCGCCCGGCGCGTTCGAAGAGGAGACGCGCGGAAAGCGATAAACGGTAGCGACCATCGGTTGAGGGAACTGGGCTTCGCTCTGCTTCATGCCTGTACCCTGCGGCGGCGATGCAGCCATCCCGCCAGAGCGCCTGCTCCCAGAAGCAGCGCATAGGTAGAGGGCTCGGGGATGGCGGCGTAGGTGAGGATGAGCGAGCCGTCTATTTCGCGGATGCTCCAGCCGTCAAGGTTGATATTGATCATGCTGCTGTCGAAGTAGTAAATATCGCCCGTGACGGTTATCAGCGTCCACTCGGATGCTGCGGCGTAGTCAAAGTTGTCGCTCAAAGTCAGCTCAAGGTTGAAGGCTTCGAAGTCAGTGAAAAATTCGATATCGCCATCGACGTAGATAATGGGGTCTGTGCTTTGTCCTACGGTAACAGCCAATCCGCCGCCGCCGTTGAGCTCCACATAGTCATGCAGCAACAGGGTTTCCACGTTGGAGTCGACGCCCAGCGTTCCGTAGACCTGAAGTTCCCCTTTTCCGAAGGCATTCTCGTGACCGCCAACCAGCGCCGCTCCCTCTGCAATGGCGGTTTTCCCCGTGTAGTCGCTATTGCCCTTAAGGATCGTTCGTCCCGAAGCTGCCGTGACGTTCGTGGTGGTGGTGATGCGGACGTCAAACTCGTAGTCTGTCTCGGTGTGCTTGAAGATGACCTCGCCGGTTCCCTGACCGGTTCTGATCTCATCGAGGATTACCTTTCCGGCTCGCGCACCGTCGCCGATCTGGAGAATACCTTTGCCATTGCGTAGCGGCGTGCCCCACATTTCGTTCGACGGGCCGACCGTTACTCCGAGCACAAAGCTCGTCTGATTATACCCCTGCTCGGCGATCAGCAGATCGCTCTCATCATATTGAACAGCCCGGAGAGTGGCGCCATCGGCTACGGTGATGCGCCCGTAATCGGTATTACCCACCGCAATCGTGGAGCCGTAGATGTAGTCGAGTCCGTTGACCTTCATAAAGGTCGGTAGAATATTCAGTTCAGTGCCATCCCCCGTGACCAAAAGCTCGCCTTCTCCCCCGGCGACATTGGTCATCTGCTGATTCTCGCCCATGGTGAGCGATGAGATGTTGACCTTCGCGCCATTCTCAATGGTGACATAGCCACGGTCCAGCCCTGAGCCGATGTACATGCTCTGGAAGGCCCCCTCAAGGCGATCGGGGTTGGAGTGAGTGGACGCATTGACGAGGACGTCCGGACCGCTGATGACGATCCGGCCTTCTCCGGATTGCGTCAATTCCACGGCGCTTCCCATAGAGAGGTACCCGACGTGCAGGCTGCCGTTGACGATTGCCCCATCACGGATCAGAACGCTACCGATCCCGCCCGAAGTGCCCACCTCAATCGAATGGTCTACCCGGCCGCCGTTCTCAATGGTCAGGCTTCCGGTGCCAAGGTACTTTCCGACGGTCACCCCCTCTTTGGCATAAGCTCCATCGCGAATGACGCCGGTCGCGTTGCCACCCGGAACGAAATCGAACTGAAGCGTCGGCCCGGGGACGCGGAAAAGGTATCCTGCGCCGATGAAGAGCGAAACGCCCACCTCTGTTCCCGCGCCTTCGGCCACAAAGTGACCGGTGGAGCCGGCATTTAGCCCTACATAGACATCTGCATATTGCCAGGAGCTATAGAGCTGCGGCGCGAGGTCATAACCGGGGCCGGAGGGATCGATTCCGCCCGTGATTTTCGCTCCATTTGAAAGCGTGAGGTGCGAGACGGTACCGCTTTCTGATCCAACGATCAGCCGCGGGGAATTTACCGGAGAAACCGGGCTTAGAGCGCGGTCCTTTACGGGATCGTAGCCGACGTAGTAAACATTGCGAAGATCAAGAGTGGTGTTGGCAAGGTTGAGGCTTCCATGTCCCACCGTAAGCGTGGAGACGCCCACAGGGGAGGCATGGTCGGTGAGGTTGACCTCGTCTCCATTGGTAATCACCGCAACGCCTTGAACGCCTTCGTTATTGGCTTCGGGGACGCCGTTGGTCCAGTTGAGCGGATCGATCCAGTCACTTTCTGGCGTCCCCTGCCAAATCGTCTCGGATTGGGCCAATGTCGTAGCGGCAGGGAGAAGGAGAGATCCAGCGATAGCGAGATGGAGAAGAAAAGGGTGATTCATGGATGCGAGGTCAGCCTGGATGATAGGCTTTTAGCCGCAGCCTCTGCTACCTGTCGGGTGCTCAGGTTCTCCGAGCGATTGCGCTATGCAAAGTTGCGAAGGGGATTACAGTAGAGAAATGCTCCAGAAACCGTGGTTTTTATGGGGAGATCACAATTCCGAAACGGTGGATTGCAAGCACGGGCAAAGAAATTTTCGCGGTTTCATCAAAACGCACTGCCAATACACTCCGATTGCGAAATATC
>JBEBWR010000009.1:0-31523 GCA_040392045.1 Chthoniobacter flavus
TTCGCCCGGGACACCCGGGAGCGCAATCTTTACAATCAACTCATCAAAGCGGGAACGCCTTGTCTGGCTTACGGTTCCGGCGCAGCGGGGAACTCTGGAGGGTACCACTACCTCGTCGCGCCGGATCTGTCCCGCTATCTGGAAGAGGGCACCGAGAGGAAACCGATCGCCGGGCTCTTCGATCAGGGCAAAGGGCATACCGCCAAGGGCCGGATCACCGAAGGGATGGAAGCCGGGCGACTCGATCTCGACGTGATCGATACCGTCAGCCACCCCGATTTCATCGAAACCGCCCTGCCCCTCCTCTGCCAGTGGGAGTCCGCAAAGCTTCTCCACCGGGAGGGACAGGTCATCACGCTGACGCTTGCGGGTCGCTTCTGGCATACGAACCTCGCCGCCGCCCTGCATCAGATCATCGACGGCGGACCTGCCCCCAGCCCGCGCAGACCCTCTTACGTTTAAGAACCATTTTTATGAACCCGACGACATCCACTGATCCACAGACCGTTCTCCATTCTCTACGCCAGCGTTTCGCCGAGAGCGCCGACGGGGTGCTGGAGGCTATCGCGCGCGAGCAAGGGCTTTCCACCCTCGACGTCGTGAGCTGCCTGCCCGCCGAGTGCTGCACCCGCGTCAACGGGGAGCACTTTCAAGCCATCATGGACGAGCTGTCCGAGTGGGGCGAGATTCTCCTCATTGTGCACACGCCTGACGCGATCATCGAGTGCGGCGCCCCTCTGCCCAAGGTCACCACCGGTCGGGGATTCTACAACTTCGAGCACGGCAGCCCCATTCGCGGACATATCCGCCTCGACGCCTGTGCGGAGATCTGCCTCATCCGCCGTCCCTTCATGGGGATGGAGACCTGCTCCGTGCAGTTCTTCAACGCCGAAGGAAACGCCATTTTCAAGGTCTTTGTCGGGCGCGGCGAAGACGACGTTCTGGACGCCGGACAGGTGCGTCGGTTCGAGGCACTGCGCGAGCGTTTTAACTCCGCCGTCACCGCATGACCGCCTTACCCGCACTGCTGGTATTTGGGGCGTCCCGCGGGACCGGGCTGGAAGTCGTCCGGCAGGCCCGGGCGCGCCGGCAGCCGGTATCCGCGATGGTCCGGGCCTTCTCCGCGGAACTGGAGAGGCTCGGCGTCGCCCAGTATATCGGCGACTGCCTTGACCGTGAGCGGGTCCGGACCGTTTGCGAAATTTGCGAGGCAGACGCCGTGGTCTGCACCGTCGGTAGCAGTCGCGCCGAGCGCTCCGCAGACGGCGAGGGGGCAATCAACGTCATCGACGGTGCGGAGGAAGCGGGGATTCGCCGCTTCGTCATGGTCTCGTCGCTGGGCGCGGGAGAGAGCCGCGCCTATGCCTCTGACGCTCTTCTTCAGGCGATCGGCGATATTCTGGAGGAGAAAACGCGAGCGGAGGAGCATCTGAACGCCTCCGGGCTGGACGCAACGATCCTCCGGCCCGGCGGCCTCGTCAACGATCCGCCGGACAAAGGCGGCGTTCTGATTGAGCGACCGGACGTCCACGGCTACGTCTCCCGCCGGGAGTTGGCCTCGCTGATCCTTGGCTGCGTGGATAACTCCGACACTATCGGGCGCGCCTATTCCGTGATCGACCGCGCCTACGCAAGCTGATCTTCCGCACCATTCTCACAGCGACGGGGACGCCGGAAACCGGAAACGCTCTATCGCCTGCTGGAGCGTCTGGCGCTCCTGTCGCTGATGGGTGGTGAGCATCCCGTGAAGGACGACCTGCTCGGCATCCGTTTTCATATTTCCCTGCCGCAGCTTTTCCCCGATATCATTCAAAAGCGCGCGGATCTGGCGATGCTCCACCCGCATGATCTCCGTCGGCCCTTCGCCTGACGGATCGCTAACCCGCTCAAACGAAGGGAAAAGCTCATTCTCTTCGCGGGAGATCAGATGCTCCAGCGTCTGTCGAAGTTGGGAAAAGACGCTGAGAGCCGCTCCCAGCCCCCGTTCCTTGGCGCTCTGGTATTGCTGGAGAAGCTCCACAACCTCCCGCTGGAGAGCCTCATACCGCTGACGATTTTGCGACATGCTGGCACTATAGCGGCAGCGACCGCGATGTTTCCTTGATCTGGATCAATAGCTACGCCAAGGGCGGAGCGCTCTGCTCTGCCGATGGGGCGGCGATCTCGCCGGAAGCGCGGGTGTCACTCATCCCGGCGCGGCTAAACGACTGCTGCTCCCGCGTCGGAGCGGGGAAAAGCAGGCTGACCCCCAGCCCCACTCCATAGGTCACGGAGCAGCCGATCAGCGCGTACCACATGAAAGAGATCGACGACATCAGGCCGCATGCCGTCACCACGGCAAAGCCGATCAATACTCCGATCAGCGTCCCCTTCGCATTTGCCCGACGGGAGAGCACCCCGAGCGCGAACACGCCGAGCAGCGGCCCCCCGAGGAAGCCGGAGATCGTCGCCGAGGCTTCGATGAAAGTCCCCAGCTTGCTGATCACCAGCGCCAGCGCCGTTACCGCAATCCCATAGCCAAACGTCCACCACTTCGCCGTGCGCACCCTCCCGTTCTCTTCCTCCTGGCTTGAGCTGGTGTTCCGGCCCGTATAAAAAAAGTCCATCAGCGTCGCCGTCGTCAGCGAGTTTACCCCGGCGGACACCGTGGACATCGTCGCCGCCAGAATCGCCGCAATCAGCAGACCGGGAATCGGCGACGCCAACTGCTGGCTGACAAAGAAAGGCAGCAGGCGGTCCGGCGACGCCAGCGTCGGGGCCATCTCCGGATTGCTCTGATAGAACGAATAGAGCACCAGCCCCGTGAGATAAAACAGCCCCACCAGCGGCAGCGTCAGCACCAGTTTTGCCCAGAGTGCCCGCTGTCCTTCCTTCAGCGACGACGCCGTCAGATAGCGCTGGACTGACACCTGATCGGTGACCAGCCCCACGAGATTGATAAAGATCCCGCCGATGAACGCGCCCCATACGCTCATCCTCGTAAAAGGTGACGGATCGAAATTAAAAAACACCGTGCGCCCGCCTGCCTCCGCGATATTCCACGCACCCGCCATGCCGCCCGGGATCTTACCCAGAGCGACGTAGAGGATCACGACGATCCCGAAGATCAGCACGCTGAACTGCATCACATCGGTGTAGATCACCGCCTTCATCCCTCCGAGCGTCGTATAAAGCAGCGTCGCGAGGCCCGTGAATACGACTGCGATCCAGAGCGGAACCCCCGTCATCTCCGTGATCACCAGCGACGGCGCATAGAGCGCCAGCGCCAGCCAGAGGCAGACGCGGATGATGAACGAAAACGAAGAGAGACGCCGGAGGCGCAGGTCAAACCGGTGCTCCAGATACTCATAAGCCGTGTAAAAATTCAGCCGGTAGAAGAACGGCAGAAAGATCACGGTCGTCACGGGCGTCGCCACCATATAAGCGATAATCACCCAGAGATAGACGAGGTTATGGCTATACGTCTCCGCCGGAGCCCCGAGAAAGCTGATGCCGCTAAAGAGCGCCGCCAGCACGGAGATGGCGATCATCATCCAGTGCATCTGATTGCCCGCCAGAAGATAAGTCTTCAGATCCTTCTGCTTTCCCCCGGCCATCAGCCCCAGCGCGAGCGAGGCAACGATGTAGAGAATGAAGGTAGCGTAATCCGCAAGAGAAAGGGAGGGGGAGGGGGTCATAGGCGTGGAGAAACCAACGTAGAAGAACCTCCATGATGACTCCAGCGGGATCAACCGGTCAGTTGGACCGACCACCTTGTTTTCCTCGCGGCGGCGTCCGGGTGAGGTAAGGTCTTCTCCACTCCTCCTCCCCCCGATGTCTCCCGCCCCCCGTCTTTACACTCTCGGTATCTCCCTCCTGCTGTTATCCTCTATGTCCCCAAACGTTCCCGCTTCTCAGGAAACCGCTCTGTTATGGCGGCAGCACCCGCCGCTCCCCGATGCTCACGGTTTCGCAGGTCTGCTCGCCGGAAGCTCCGGAGGCGCGCTTATCGTAGCGGGAGGCACCAACTTTCCGGACACCCCGCTGGCCGAAGGCGGTAAAAAAGCATGGCATCAAAGCGGGTTCGCCCTTTCAGAGGACGCTACGGGCTGGAAGAGGCTCGCCCCGCTGCTCACCCCGCTGGCGCATAGTGTCGCGCTTTCCGTGGAGGAAGGGATCGTCGTCGCCGGGGGAAGCGACGGCTGCCGCGCCCTCGCTGAAGTCTGGCTTTATCAGTGGAAGGAGGGCGAACTTCAGCGCAAGCCGCTGCCTGCCCTGCCTTTCGGGCTGACCATGAGCGCCGGAGCCTGCGTCGACCGCACGCTTTATCTCGCCGGAGGCCTTGACGACTCCGGGAGCAACCGCCCGCTGCCCTGCTTCCTGCGCCTGAACCTCAATCAGCCCGAGGCAGGTTGGGAACGGCTGGAGAGCTGGCCCGGTCCGCCTCGCTCTCAGGCCGTGGCGGCCTCCGATGGCGAACGCTTCTACCTCATCAGCGGCGTCGGGCAGAACGAGAGCGCCGAGGGAACCCCTCAAAGCGTCTACCTCGCCGACGCCTATGCCTATACTCCCGGTCATGGCTGGATGAAGCTCCCCAGCCCCGGGTACGCCGCCGTTGCCGCGCCCAGCCCAGCCCCTGTCGACGCGCAGGGACGGATCTACCTCATCGGCGGAGTCGACGGCCTCTCCCTCGGCAAACCCGTGGGCGATTTCACCCCCGTCAGCCGTCGGATTCAGGCGTTCAATCCCCGGACCGGCAAGTGGCGCGCGGCAGGGTTCGCCCCCGTGGGAAGAGTCTGCGTCACCACCGTTTTTCACGAAGGCCGCTGGTTCCTACCCAGCGGTGAAATCGCCGCCGGAGTCCGCTCCCCGGAAGTCTGGAGCCTCCAGTTCACCCCCGCCCCGTAACACATTATCACATCATGACCCGACCCCCATCCCTTCAGTGGGCGTGGACGCTCGCGCTCCTCCTCACCGCCTCCGCCCCGCTCGCCGCGAACGACCAGCCACCGCTGCTCCGCGTCGACCTCATCGTGACCGACCCCGCATCGCTTCCCAAAGGGCTGCAACGCCCCGCCAGCGTCGGGCTGAACTTTCCCGACCTCATCGCAAAAGCCGGGCTGACCGGCGTGGCCGACATGAGCACGCTGCGGGTGCTTCACGCCGAAGGCAGCCCCGTCAGCGGACCGCGCTTCGCCTATGAAGTCGTCCCCGGCGCGCTCCCGATCCGCTGGGATGACGCCTCCATCCCCGAGGAAATCCCCGTCGTCGCCCGAGCGGTCCACGACACCACCGGCAAGCTCACGCCGACGCTTCACCCGAGAGCCGTCGTCGCTACCAACGTCATTCAGAACACCGGCAAAGGCCGTCTCGTCTGGGCGCACACCTCCAGCGGCACGGGGACCAGCCGCTACCGCCTTGAAGTCGCCGTCCGCCCGGAGGAGACCCATCGCCTGCCGCCGCGCGGCTGGATCGGAGACGGCACCGTCCGCTTTACCAATGCCCCCGCCTCCTCCACCGGCGTCGGCCACACACGGATCGACCTCGCGCAGTGGAACGACGAAGGCCGCTACGACCTCGTCTACGGCGACGCCTCCGGGCGGCTCTACCTTATGCGCGGTCTCGGAAAGCCCGGCGCGCCCGCGTTTGCGCAGCCCGAGTTCATCGTCGATACCAATGGCGACTCTATCGACGTCGGATTCGGAGCCGCCCCTCTCGTCGTCGACTGGGATCGCGACGGCCTCGACGATCTGCTCATCGGAACCCACTGGAACCGCATCCTGTTCTTCAAAAACGAAGGCACCCGATCCGCCCCGAAGTTCTCCTATCACGGTCCGCTCACGATCGGCGGCCAGCCGCTCGCCATCCCCTACGAGCCCGTGATCGGGCGTCCGCCCGGAGCCTTCAAGCGCGATTACTACCCCGTCCTTTCCATGGCCGACTGGAAAGGCGGCGGAGAGCCGGAATTGCTCGTGGGCGGCTACACCACCGGGCGCATCTTCCGCTTTGCCATCTCCGGCCGCGCCAAGGACGGTACGCCGATTCTTGAAAGCCTCGGCCCGATCACGCTGGAAGATGGCGAAGTCCTCAACGTCGGCGACTGGGGAGCCGCGCCCACCGTCGGCGACCTCACCGGCGACGGCCTCCCCGATCTCGTCAGCGGAAACTTCGCTATGGGCAAAGCCGCCAAGCAGCGCAAAGAATCCCTACGATTCTACCGGAATGTCGGCAAATCCGGTCAGCCCCTTTTTCGCGAAGCCGACTTCCCCGCTGCAAACGCCCTACCGCGCGGCAGCCTTTTCACGCCCCGCCTGATCCCGGGAACAGAGGAGGGGAAGTTTGACCTCATCGTCTCCGGAGGAGCGGATATCTACCTCCTTAAGAATGTCGGGACGCCCTCCGAACCTTCCTTCAGGACCCCAAAGGCGTCCATCCGCCCCGCCTGGGGCATTACTGCCCTCGGAGGAACGCAGTGGATCGACTGGGACGGCGACGGGCGCGAAGAGATGATCGCGCGCTACACCGTATCCCACAACGACGGCAAGGGCGATCCCTTCATCCCCGCCGCCGGAGAAGGTATCCTCCCGCGCGGCGAAACCATTGCGCACCCTTCGGGCATTGGCGACGACTGGTTCCACCCCCGCTTCTTCGCCTTCCGCAAGCCGGGCACCTATGACCTCCTCTTCGGCGACTGGTACGGACAGATCTGGCTGCACCGCAGGCAGGACGACGGACGTTATGACAAAGCGGGCGAGCTGCTCAAGCTGGAGTCCGGCGAGCCGATCAAAGTCGGGCCCAAAGGCGAAGACCCAAGCGTCAGCTTCCGCGCGCTTCAAGGGGCGCGAACCACCTTTACCGCTCACGATTTTGACGGGAACGGCACCACCGACCTCATCGTTGGCGACACCTACGGCCACGTCCGGCACTTCCGCAATATCGGCACCAATGACCAACCCGTCTTCAAAGACGAAGGCCTGATCGGCGACCTCAGAACGCGGCTCACGCTCGACCTGATCGACTGGAACCGCGACGGCCTCATGGACGTCATCGCATGCAGCGCCAATGGCCGCATCCGCATCTTCCTGAATGAAGCCGGAGCGCCCGATGGTTTCGGGAATGAGATCGACCCCAAGCTGCCGCCCTATCCCGTCCCCAGCATTGTCGTCGGCGACTTCTCGGGGAGTGGTGAGCGGGATCTGATGATCACCAGCCCCGAGGGCGTCTTCTGGCTCCAGCGCACCTTCCTCGATCACGGCTACGCCGAAGGCAGGGTAGAGGCCGTAGGCAAAGCGACGCAGTAGGTCCGGTGAAGCTCAGGGCTGAAAGGAGGTCACCCGTCCGGTGAGCGGGTTCACGCGGATCGCGAAGAAGTTCTCCGGGGGCGACCCCGCATCGTTGCGGTTTTGCAGCGTCAGGAAATCGGTCCCGCTACCATTCACCGGGCTGGAGAGATCGGTTTCCCCCGTGGCGCGAAAGCGGAAGCCCCGGTACTCGCAGGTGCCATGACTCCGGAGCGTCGAAGTCCCGCTTACGGGGATATCGCCTCCAAAGATCAGCGGCGAGAGCGTCGCCTCGGTATTGATGATCACGTTTTCCGGCAGGTGGATCAGATTGGTGATCGCTTTTGTGGCCGCCCCGGTGGCGTCCACCTTCCAGAGCTGCATGGAGCGATAGGCCTTCTCTCCCTGAAAATCGATCTCATAGAAGCGCACCTCCACTTCGCGATTATTCGTAATCGCCGTCTGCCGTGCCAGTAACAGCTGATCCACAAAGCGCTGGCCGCTGCTCCGGAGCGAAACGCCCGCGAGCGGTCCCGCCACATTGGGCAGAACCATCGTCATCAGAACGAGGATCAGGCCGATCACCGCGAGCAACTCCACGAGTGTGAAGCCTGCGCGAGCTTTATCGAGGGAGATACGAAGAGAAAGAGGGGCGTTCATTTGCGGCTCCATTTGGCTTCCTTGAGGGCGACGGCGGATTCAAAAATCTGATAGCGGATACCGTTCGCCTGGAGCGCTCCCTCCAGTGCCGCAAGGTCGGCGCTGAGCGCCTTCCCTTCCTCGTTCGGGTCCGCAGTGGTAAAAAGTCCCTGCATTGCGCTATCAATCGTATCTTTCAGATCGTCGCCCAGCCGTTCCGCCGTCTTGGCGTCAATGGCAATCATCACCACTTGAAGCACTGGCGGGAGCTGGTGCTGTTTGAGCGGCTGATTCGTCCCCATCGCTCCCGCCCGGGAGTCGTAATCGTAGGAGTGCACCCAGCCGCTCGGGCGCGGTTCGTTTGGCGGCAGGCGCGGCTCGATCAGGAGGGCAATCACGTTATCCGCCACCACGCTGGCCTCCGTGCGCGCGTTGTGGTACCAGTCGTCCGGGTCCGTCGCGCCGGGGTCCGAGACGAGCAGCTCCTCCGTATTCTGCGTCCACTGCATCAGGCGAAAGCGCTTCCGCGAGGTTACCTTTTCCTGAAACGGCGTCGGGATGTCGTCGTCCACATAGTCGATGAAGAACCCGCAGCCGTTCAGCAGCCGATTGAGCCGGCCGAACTTCGCGCGATCTCCACTCCGCTGCGCCGGGCTTTGGAAAAACACCGCATGGCTCGCCGTCCCGAGCAGATTCGGGCCCGTGCGGAAATGCAGCTCCGACTTGCGGATATAGCGTTGTGGATTATTGGGATCGTCGTATTCCCAATAAGTATTAAGCGTCGCTTGACTGAGCTGCCGCGTCACGCGTTCAAACGCCAGCCGTGCATTCTGAAACGCGGCGATCTTCTGACTGCCCGATTGCCAGACATTCGAGGCTTGCGAGAGGATCGACATGAGCAGCCCCGTGATGACGAGAAACACCGTCGTCGCCACGAGAAGCTCAATGAGGGTAAAACCCTTCCGCGCGGAAGAAGAGATGGAGTGCGGTCGTAGCATTCAGAGTGGTTTATCGGTTCGGGAGATCAGGAGATTGTGCCGATGGCGGGTGCTGGTCTCGTGTCCCCGGTTCTTGTTGTAGACCCGGACCTGAAGATTCGTCAGATTCGCGTCGATGCCCGTCGGCATCCCCGGGTAGTTGGGAGTCGCCAGCGTCAGATCGGCGCGATAGGACGCCGCCGCGCCACTATCCACCCGGCGGCCGTTGTCGTCATAGTAGAGCGGGCTGGTCTGCACATAGTCATCAATCTCGGTATACGACATCAGCGCCACCTCCGAGGCGACCTGATTGAAGATCTGCGTCTCCACCGAGGTATCGATCGCCGTGCGAAGATTGGTCAGCCCCACCGGGAGTACCCCGAGGATCGAGACCAGAGAGAAAGCGACCACGCCAAGCGCCAGCGTCACTTCCACGAGAGAAAACCCTTTTTGGGAATGGGAATGCGGTGTCATAGCAAGCGGTTAGGGAGCAAACTGCGTCGTGTTCAAGGTGCGCCACTGGTAATACCCGCTCAGCGTCGGGGCCGAGTCCGCGTCCGTCCATGAAGAGATGGCGAGATTCGGATCAATATAGCGTTCAATCGTGGTGCTGCCACGATATTCCCCCGTCACCTGATCGGTGGTTTCATTCCAGGTTGTCGCCGTGGAGTTTTGGCTCTTGGCCAGCGTCTGAACGCGGTAGTGCACCGTGTAGACATTCGACCGCGTTGTCAGCCGGGGGATCAGATTCGTGTACGGGCGCTCGCGAAGGTTATCCCCGGTTGCCGTGCGCGCTTTCCACCAACTCGACTCATACGCGAAGTCTGCCGTATAGGTGCTGCCCTTTGGAATGAGCGGGACGGCGCAGATCTCCGCCTCCGTCCTGAACGCGCCCCCGCCCGCGAAGTTCGCATGCGCATTGATCGCCTTGAGCGTCTCCGCGAGATCAATGGGGTTCCGGCTGCCAAGATCGGCAGGCATGGTGGCTACCACGCTATTGATGGCCTTGTAGGTATCGGTCGTGTTTGAGCCGAGATCGCTATTGCGGACGGAGGGGATCTCCTCCTTGAGCAGCAGTCCCCGGAGCGCCGTATCCCGATTGATATAGGCAAAGGGGAGGATCTGATGATTCAGATTGATCTTCCCTGCGGTTGAGAACGGCTCGCTGATCGCGTAAGGCTCCACCACCGGCATCCAGAAAAGATCCGTGATCAGGTAGTCGGGCGGACCTGCGGAGCCGGGGTGCTCCCCTTTCGGATCAGGCCGGAAGAGGAGCGTCTGCCATGGGAGACGGCGCACCACTCCTGTCGGTAGCGACCCGAGCATCCCCGCGCCCGGCATCTGTTTGTTCGGGCTGTAAAAGGTCTCCACCGCGCCCAAGCTTACCAGTTGAGAGCCCGTCCACGGCCAGGCATTTTCGCTCGCGGAGGTTACGGCAGCACCCTCATCGGCGCGGTTGATATACGCGCCGTCCTGCATGTAGCCCAGCCCCGTGTCAAAATCCGGCAGGAATCCGCCCGGCCCGCCCGAAGCGGTAAAGACCGGTACGCCGCTGGCAAACCGGCTGGGGAGGCTGGGATGCGCATTCTGCCCGTAGGTCAGCCCGTTAATGAAGACCCCATACTGAGGGTGCTTCAATGTGCCGTACCAGCCATAGATACCGTTGTAGCGGTTCGGGGCGGACACCCGGACCGAATCCGCCTGACGCGTCCGGATATCGGCGCTCCCGGCGTTTCGCGAATAGTCGATATGCGGAACGAAATCGCCCGTGGCCTTCCCGCCCGAGTAGCTTGTCTGCGTCGTGACATTCTTTCTCCCCGCGATGAGGCGGGGATCGCCATACGCCGGCTCCAGTGAGACCACAATATCCCCCGGCTGCATCAGGTAGTTTGTGCATTGATCGCGAACCGTGGGTGTGGCCGCCGAAGCCGCGCCCAGCGCGGTGCCGAGCACCGGATTGCCGTTGATCCGGTAGTCAAAATGCATATCCGTCCGCATCTGCTTGCGCTGCGTGTTGATCAGGACGTTCGCTTCCAGCGAGCGCGCCGTATGCGCTGCATACGCTGGAAGCGGCTTGGTAAACGCGGGAAACTCCAGCTCAAACTCCTGAATGACGTGATCCGTCCCCGTACCCATCCCGTTTGCATTCACCACCAACTGCACTTTGGCCGTCCCGCCGCTGAAGGAGAAAGTCTCATCAAACGCCGGTTCCCCCGCTGCGGGCGTGCCCCGGAAGTCCGGGGGGCGGACCAGCCGCGCCACCGGAGGGGTCGTCCCTTCATCCACTGTCGTCAGCGTCGGATGGATGGAGACCGGGGCGCTCACCAGCGGGTAAAAATCGGTCAGGCCATCCCCACCGCTGTTCCCGGTCACGTTGTTGACAAAATCGGTGAAGGCCGACTTGAATCCGAGAAAGCCCGAGAGCGGAGGCAGGACCGACCGCCCGCCGCCAAGGCGGTGTCCATAGGTCGTTCCCGACCGGCGCATGTTCGCCGCGCCCACCGCAGGGTCGCGGTTCTGATCGTAGCCGTGAAAGCCGTCATAGCGATAGGGGATGCGCGTCGGCCCGCCGGGAAAACCGAGCGACTGAGGACCGGTGACCGGCGCGCTGGCCGAGCCGGTCACGCTCCACGTCCCCGTGAAAGTCACCAGCAGATCAAAGTTATAGCTGGAGACCGGGTACCCCGCCATTGGGTCGAAGAAATCAAAATAAAGCACCGCTTTCGTCCGCAGATCGTATTTCGCGCCAATAGCCCCTCCATCCGGCATCAGGACCATCGGCGTATCGCGCACCCGGGGGATAAAGGCAGAGGCAACCTGCGCGGCGGAGGCGGGCTGGGCCGGTTTGTTCGCCAGCGACGCGCCGCTCTTGGTATCGATGAGGTCGTCGATGTAGAAATGGAGGACTGCTTTCTGGATCGTGGGGATGCGGCCAAAGCCCTTTGTATTTCCATCCACCATCGGACTGACCTGTCCGCCCCGGTTACCGATCGCTGTCGCATTCGAGTGATCCTCTCCCAGCACATCCTTGCTGAACTTTGCGCCGCCGTAGTTCGGGACCGACATGATATTGGAAGCGCGGATATAATCGAGCGCCTCCATGACGATCTGATTCGCCTCTCCGCTGTCATACTTGCCAGCGAACGTCTCCGGGCCGAACCCCGGGAAGGGCTTGCTCATGACATCCTGGAGGTAATCGCGCAGCGCCTGATTCTGCGCCAGCCCGATATCCACCGCCGGATCATCAGGCTCCTGCCGCTGGAGATAGTAGGGGATATCGTTCACCGTGGAGCAGAAAGCGAGCAGGCGATCCATGCTGCTCGGCGTCTTGCCGTTGTTCCCATTGTTCACCGGCCACATGGAAATACGCGGCCGCTGGAAAAGATTAAGCTCCGGCGCGCGGCTATGTGCCGTGAGGAAAAAGCGCGACGCCGCCAGCGTCTCGGGAGTCAGCGTCGCGTTCTGTGCGCGGTTCGATGCGAAGAAAAGCTCGTCCGGCGAAGCGTACAGACGGCGCGATGCATCGATCGCAATCCCGCTCCCCGCCATCTGCGTGCCAAACTCCGATCCGCCGGAAGCCACGCGGGGCGACAGGCTGTAGATAAAATTGGCAAAGTCCGCTTCGTTCGCCTCCGTCAGCGTTGCATACGGATCGGGCTGGAGCGGGTCCACCCCGAAGAGATGGCCAAAGACCGGGGCAAGACTTGTCATCGCCGGATGCCCCGGAAACCGCTGAAATTCACGGATCGCCGGCTGATACTTCGCGAACTTCAGAATCTCCTCCTGCGAGATCACCCGGGGGATGTCCCACGGCGTTCCATGCGCGGCGGTATTGATATTGAGCTTCGAGGTCTCATCGTCCGTCCAGAAAGCAATGCGGCTGACAATCGGGTTCTCCGTCGTGGCGGCGGAAACCGTTGCCGTCGTCCCCGTCCCCGTAGCCGAAGCGATCGTGCCATCCGCGAGAACGTACAGCCAGTGCACCGGCATGGGGACCGGCTGGCGCGCCGTCGCCCCCGGGGCATCGGTCACGGAGAATCCGTCGATGATCGGGCTCTTCCCTCCGGCTTCCGTGATGGACGCGGGGTTCAGGATCGGGTAGGTCAGCGTCCCCGTACCGCCCGCCGTGACCGGTTCGTTCAGATCGGTGAAGTGCGCGGTGTTTTCCGCCCAGTTTTGCAGATCCGTGGTAACCGTAGAGGGCGAGAGTGTGGACGCCGTAAGGCTGGTATCGGAGTAGAGCTTGTAGGCGGTATCCAGCGAGCCATCGGTCTTGAATGTGCGGACGAGCCCCGGCTGCGACGCCCACGGGACAGGAGCCGTACTGCTGCCCTGCGTCGTCGCGTGTTCAATCTGCGCCTGCACGAGATTCACCGCCAGATTCGAGAGCTGGCGCGTCTCCAGATTTAGCGCGTAGCTCGCCGACGCCGTCCGCTCCACCATGACGCTATTGAGGAACGCCACCGTCATCGCGAAGACCAGAATGAGGATGCAAAGGACGACGATCAGCGCTGCTCCGGAACGCGACCGGGCGAGGGGAGCCTGCTCATGCAGACGGGACTGGGCTGGGGAACTCATACGGCGGAAAGGACGCCTCGTGCGGACGTTGGGGGGAAGAAGTTGCGGGGAGAAGAAAGAGAAAGAGAGGAGAGATTTCAAGGCGCATTCTCCGGCGGAGCGGAGATCGACGCGCCTGCGATAAAGTCCGGGACGATCACCTGATGCCGCGCGGGAAGATAGCCGGAGCGAACCACCTCCTGCACCGCCCGGGCCAGCCGCGAAGCAAACGCCTGAGGCGAAGTGCGGTAATGCCCCACGCTCGGCAGCGCCCATTCCAGCACCGGGTCGGCGTCGCGGCAGAGCAGCGAGACATCGTGCGGCACCCGCAGGCCTCTGGCTGCCAGCGCGCAAAGCACGGTGATCGCATGGTGCGCCCGGGAGACCAGCAGCGCCGTCGGGCGCTTCTCCGGCGAGCGGAAAAGCGCTCGGAAGCGGCTCCGGATATCCTCGCTGTCATCCCGATGAAGCACCACTTCGGCGGAGACCTGCCGATCTTCGGCCGCCTGTACCGCTTCGAGAAATCCTTCCTGAGTCAGTAGATCGCCCGCCAGCCCGGTGCTTGAGGTAAAGAGCGCAATGCGCCGGTGCCCACGGGCGAGAAACGTCCCGACTGCATGCCGCGCGATCCCCCGGTAGTCCGTATCCAGCGACGGCAGGCTGATCCCGTCCACGCTCGTCCCGGCGATCACCGCCGGGTAGCCCTGCTCGTCGCAATACTGCTGCATCGTAGCGGAAGGCGAGAAAAGGATGAAGCACTGCGCGGAGTCCGGTTTCGGCAGCAGATCGCGAATGAGATGCGGCGCGTTCCGGCCAAACATCGGATGCGAATGCAGCTCAAACGCGATGCCCGCCGCCCTCAGGCGATTGCGTAGCGCATCGAGATAGAGCAGCGAGGTGCGTGGCAACTCATACTCGGTATCACGCGTGATAATCACCGCCTTAAACCCGCGCGGCCTTGGTGAAGCACTCTTTCGCGGCAGGATCACCCGCCGCCGTCCCGGCTGCGTGGCGATCCAGCGCTCTTTTTCCAATACCCCCAGCGCCGCGCGCAGCGTGGGGCGGCTCACCCCGAGATGCTGGGAGAGAATCCGCTCGCCCGGCAGGCAGGTGGACCAGGACTCCCCGCTCAGTGCCTCGCGAAGAGAGGCCACCGTCTGGGCAACCCGGGAAGGAGAGGGCTTGACGTGGTTCAGGCTCATGTTCAGGGGGAGGGGAAAGGGAGATGTCAGGACCGGCGGCGCAGATAGCATCCCGCCCCGCCCACCAGCGCCAGACCAAGATAGATCATGGCGGAGGGCTCGGGGATCGGCGCAAAGCTCAGGATATAGTCATTCCCGCTTCGTGACAGAAGCGTGCTATAGGCGGCGTTGTCAAAGCCCGTAATGTCCGCAAAAGCAAAGTCAGAGGTCGTAACATTGGAGAAAATGACATAGGTTTGCGTGTAGTCAAAGCCGCTCTGGAGGTCGAGATTGAGTGTCGCGTTTCCGCTACCGGACAGCCAATCCCCCACCGTATCAAAGTTGATGAGGTCCGAAGTCGCTCCAAGCTGGAAATCGAGAGCCGCCCCGCTCTCCAGAATCAGCTGACTGGCTCCCGAGAGAGCCAGCGTCAGCGTCCCCACCGCGCCTTCCGCTCCCGGAGCCATCGTGCCTTGAACCGTCAGATTTTCCCCCGCATCGGGTGCAATACGGCCCGTTCCGCCGAGGGTTCCATCCGTTTCCACCACGACACTGCCGGTCCCGGTCGACGAGCCGCTGGCGCTATCCGCCAGCAGCGTCCCTGCTTCAATCACCGTGCCGCCCGAGTAAGTGTTCGCGCCCGAGAGCGACTGCGTACCGAGCCCCTGCTTGACCACGTCGAGCGTATCACGATTTCCGGTATCAATGAGCGCTGACGTGGCATAGGAGGTGTCCTCCGCCGTGTTGATTTGCAAGGTGGTGGTCGTGCTCCCCTGAATCGTCCCACCGTTATTGACGAGGCTATTGCCGCTGATGGTTCCGGTTCCCGTAATCCCTGTCACCGTGGCGACCGCGGTCTTGTTATAGCCGGCCTGGTTCAGACGCACCGTACCGTTGACTGTCAAAAGCCCGAGGGAATAAGAGCCGCTGCCCTGCATGATGCCGTCCGAGTCGGGCGCGGGCGTGATATTCGGATCGACGTTAATGTTTAATGTCGCTCCGCTGGCAACGGTGGTGGTGCTGGCGCTCAGCCCTTTGAGAACAGGGGATTTTGCGGACGCCACAACCGTCTGGTTCGCAACCCCCGTCTGCCCCAGCGTCATGGTGCCGGCGGTAACCTCAATCGCAGTCGTCTCCAGCGTGGTGTCTCCGGCTGTTCCATTCCTGATCGCAAACGTCCCGGAAGAGCCGTATTTCAGGGTGGTGACCTTCAGGATGCTCCCGGCAGTGCCGCTCTCAATGGTTTTCCCGGCGGACCCGGTCAGAGTATTGACGCTATTGGTGCCGGTGATGCGAAGGCCAATCGCCCCCGTGATCTCCGTGATATTATCGGAAGCTCCGGGAGCACTTCCGGGAGCCGGACCGTCGGGATCGGAGGCCAGTCTCCAGCCGTCCGTATTGGTCCATAAGAAGTACGGACTCTTGTTCCAGTTGGTAGACCCGTCCGGATTCGTCAGGACCCAGACATAGTCCTCACCCTGTAAAGGTAGCGAAAAAACGGAGAAAGCAATGGCAGAGCAGAGTCCGAGGAAGCGACTGGTGGAGTGGTAGGGAAGTGGCATGGGGGTGACCTTTGGCTACAGTTTCTAATGGGCGGTAAATCCTTCCATTTTCGGAGGGTAAGTTCCTTTTAAGAACTTCGGCATCACCGGATGGCCCCAATCTCCTTTATCTGTGCCGGGCCTGAGCAATGCTTTGTTGATAAGCATTCTTCCCTCTGGCGTTTAGGTTTGCAAACTCATTATTGAATCTTTATGGTTATTAAATGTTCAAAAAGTTCCAACCCAAAGCGAACCTTGATCGAATCTCCCAGATCGCTGAACATCTGGCGGGCGAGATCGCGACCAGCGGCTACCGTGCGGGCGACGCGTTTCCCAGCGCGGGCGAACTGGCGGAGCGGTTCTCCATGAGCAAATCGAGCGCGAACCGGATTCTCTCCCAGCTGGTCGACCGGGGCCTGCTTGAGCGCCATCGGGGAAGGGGAAATTTCATTAGCGAACTCGGAGTCGGCGCAAAGCCCGCATCGGCCCGGTCGATCTATATTGTCGAGACCGCCGAACGCATCTCCTACGCGCCAAACCTCGTCGGCCGCGTTTATAGCTGGTTAAGCATGAACCAACCTCTCGGAGTGCAGTCCATGATGCTGCCGCTGGAGGCTCCGATGAAAGCCTTGCGAGTGGTGATTGGAGGCGCGTGGGAGCGGGGCGAGCTGGAGTGCGTCGTCGCGGTCAGCTGCCCGCGCGAAGTCTACGAATTTCTTCTGGAAGCCGAGATTCCCGCCCTCGTGATCGGCTCGCTCTACAACGATCAGCAGACCCTCTCCTCCATCGACCGCGACGCCAAGACCGAAGGTGCGCTGCTCGCCAGCTATCTGGTGGATAATGGCTACCGCCGGATCGGCACGCTGCTCTCCGCCTCCGTCCGCCCGGGCACGCATGCTTTCCTCGACGGCGTTCACGAAGTCCTCGGGCGCGCCCGCGACATCACGATGCGCGTCCGCCCGATCCCCAGCGTGCATAGCCATATCCTCGCGGTTCTCCGGGATCTGCTGCTGGCGGAGGATCGTCCCGACGCCATTCTCACCGAGAGCAGCGACCTGGCCCACCTCGCCGCCAGCGTTGCCCGCTCGCTTGGGATCAGGATTCCCGCCGACCTTGCCATCGTGCATTCCAATAGCGCCGTCATGGTCAGCCAGCCGTCGGAGTTTCCGCATACCCACCCCACCGTGTCGGATACCGAGTTCTTTGAGCTGGTGCAGTCCGCCATCGGAAATATCGGCAAGGAGCCGCGCCGCACCGTCATCCCCGTAGAGTTGACCGTGCCTCCCTCGCCCAAAGGGCGAAAGCGAAAGGCAACTGGTTACTCCAGCTGACCGGAACAGAAAAGTTCCCATCTCCGGTCAGGGGCGTAAGGTAAAAGCTCCATGACGCAAGCATCCGTTTCACCCCTTGAGCAGACTGCGGCCTCCGTTCCTTCCGAAGCGTCCATACAGGTATGGTCCGCTACGCCCACCCCTTTTACCGAGGCCCTGCGCCTTGATCACGCCGCGCTGGAGCGAACCATCGACAGCCACGACCGGATGTCCGTGGACGGTCTCTTTCTGGCAGGAACCTGCGGGGAAGGCCCGTGGATGCCGATGGAGCAAACCCGCGAACTCGTCGCCACCGCCGTGCGGATGAATCAGGGCAGGATGAAGCTCGCCGTACAGGTCACCGAAAATTCCCCTGCCCGGGTACTGGAGCGCATCGAAGGGATTTGCAGCGAAGGCATCGACTACGTCGTCGTCGCGCAGCCCTCCATGTTCATGAATGCCACCCCCGGTCGGGTCGCCGCTTTTTACCGGGAGATTTTTGACCGCACGAACCGCCCCGTCTGTTTTTACGACCGCGGCAGCCGCCCCGACTTTCCGATCACCCCCGAGCTGCTCGCCGAGATCTACGCGCATCCCGCTGTCCGGATGGTGAAAGACAGCTCCACGAACGCCGAGCACCGCGCCATCGCTCTGGCCGCGCGCGCCAAGCGCCCCGAACTGACGCTCCTCAATGGCGACGAATTTGCCTGCCCGACCTATATGCAGGCCGGGTACAACGGATTCATGACCGGCGGCGCCGTGCTGAGCGCTCCCTACCTGCGAGCCTATATCAAAGCCCATCTCGACGGAGAGAACGAACTGGCCGCCCGCATCGACCGCGACGGGATCGACCTCCTCTACGCTCTTTACGGCGGCCCGACCATCGCCTGCTGGCTGACCGGCCTCAAGTACGCCCTCGTACAGCTCGGGCTGTTCGGCACGACAGCCGGTTACCTTACCTACGAGATGAACGACGAGCAGCGCGCCGCCATCGACCGCGCCCTCGCCGGACGTCTGACGGCCTAAGACGTTCAACCCCCATCGTCCCGCTGCGGTAAGGAGACCGCGCAGAACGCAACGTTTCCCCCCTCCAACCGGGGAGGCAAGTGCCTCGCTTTCCTCCCGTCCATTGCTATGCTCCTTTTTATGAAGAACATCGCCCCCATCTTCCGCCCCGCTCTCGCTGCCGCGCTGGTCATCTCCTCAGCCTTTTCCGCTCTGGCCGATGAAGGCGGGACATGGACTCACGAATTGCGTTTCGACACGCTTCCCACCGAGCAGACCCCCAAGTGGATCAAGCGGGGCGAGGGAACCACCACCGTTGACGGAAACAAGCTCGTCATCGCAACACAGGGCGATGAGAACGCGATGTTCACCCTCATGGGCGAATCCGGCGGAGAGGGGTGGGACTCCACAGCGCCGAGCACGCTGGAATTCCGCGTTGCCGTGGTCGAAAAGTCCGGCCCGCAAGCCGCGCAGGTCAACGTCATCCGGAACGATCAGGTCTTCTTCATCCCTCTCACCCGCGCCGAGCCGACCACCTACCGGCTCGTCATTGAGGGAGACGAAGCCATGCTCTATATCGACGGGAACGCCGGAGAACCGCTTCGCTCCCGGCCTCATCGGGTCGACCGTTCCCGGAATCACAACTCCGTCCTCTTCGGCGACGGCAGCACCGTCGGCAGCGGGACCACCGAGTGGACCCTCTTCCGCTGGCTCCTCGGCGAAGCCCGTCGCCCGTAAACCGCTTCTTTGAGCCTCCCTATGAACCTCCCCCGTCTTTTCCTCTCCCTGGCCGTGCTACCGCTCACTCTCCTCGCAGAGGAGCGCAAGCAGCAGCCCGACTTCGGCGTCATTCTTAACGACGACGCCGACCTCGCGTTCACCGTAGCCGATCCCAAACGTGCGGAAGCGCTTCTGCGTCATAACATCGCCGCGCTCGGAGATACCCCCATCAAAACCTTCGCATTCTGCATCGGCATGGGGAGCGACATCCTCTGCTACGATACCAAGGTCGCCAGCCCCATCGGATGGCGGGTATCGGAGATGGAGAAGAAAGACGCCTTCATGGCCATCCGGATGGAGAATGCGCGCAAGAACCTCGCCGCCGGAGTCGACGCCGTGCGCGTCGCGGGGGAGGCCGCCAAAGCCGCCGGTATCCGGTTCATCGCCAGCCAGCGGATGAACGATGGTCACTTCGCCTTCTCCCCGGAAACCCACGCGATGACCAGCAGGTTCTGGATCAACCATCACGAGAAGTACAGCATCAAAGATTCGCCGCTCACCTTCCGGAAAGGGTACGAGAACCTCCTCGACTTCTCCCATGAAGCCGTCCGGAATCACCGGCGCGACATCGCCTTCGAAGTCATCGGACGGAACCGGAAGCTCATCGACGGCTACGAGCTCGACTTCACCCGCTTTCAGGTCTTTTTCCCCAAGGGCAAAGCCGCCGAGCGCGCCCATCTGATGACCGACCTCGTCCGCCAAATCCGGGAGCGCCTCCGGAAAGTCTCCGAAGAGGAAGGCCGCCCGATGTACCTCCTCGTTCGCGTCCCGCCTTCGCCGGACGACTGCGCCTTCGCCGGTCTGGAAGTGGAGCAGTGGATGAAGGAAGGGCTGGTGGACCTCGTCGCCCCCGGGCAGATCATGACGCTCGCGTGGGACATGCCCATGGCGAAATTTGTCGAGTGGGGTAAAAAGTATGGAGTCGCCATCTACCCTACGCTTTACCCTCGCGTCAGCTGGCGGCTCGCCTTCCCGGAGAACAAAAAAGGCGACCGCTACAGCGGCGAACGGCTGCTCAATGGGGCCACCCTTGAGGAAACCCGCGGAGCCGTAGCGAACTACTGGCGCGAAGGCGTCACCGGATTCTACCTCTTCAACTACTACAGCACCTTCGGCGGCACCCGCCCGCACGGCAGCGATATGTACCTGCTGCTGCACGACCTCGCCCGCCCCGCCAACATCGCGGGCACCGCAAAGGTCTACTCCATCACCAAGAGCTACTACCACGACGGCCCCGGCTCCTATGCCTACGGCAAGCAGCTTCCCCATGCCGTCAAGGCAGGCGAGCCGCTGGCGGTTACGCTTCCCGTTGGCGAGCAGCCTGCTCAGGTCCCGTTCTCCCTGAAGACCTGCGAGCTTCGCATCGGCCTGCGCGGAGCCAGCGCGGAGAAAGACCGGATCGCCGTCACCCTCAACGGCGAAAAGCTCGAAAACGTCGCCACCGTCTACCGCCCTTCGCATAGCGCTGTCGACCTCAAGCGTCGCCCCGACGCCGCCGAGGAGTATATCCACTACTTCATCGACGAGCCGTCGCTGGTCCGCTACGGAGAGAACGCCATCACCGTCGCCGCGTCCAACGGCGCCACCCTCTGCGATGTGGAGCTGCGCTACGAGTACAATAATAACTATACGCAGATCTGGCGTCGTACCGAAGCCCCCCTGAACCAGCGCTTCAAAGCCGCTCCCTGAATCTTCTCATGCCCAATCCAGCTTCCCCCCTTCTCCTCGCGGTCGCCTTCCTTGCCGCCCCGCTGCTCCCTCCCGCGAGCCTCTTCGGTGATGAAGCCCGCGAAGTCACCTACGTCGCCAATGTCGAGAACGGGACCGCGCCGAACGTCCGCTACAGCGGTCGCGAATGGGTCGTCGCAGGGGGCGACGCTCTGCAAGGGCGCGGCATGGGCCATCAACTGATGGTCAATCCGTCCCCCGGAGCGGGAGATTTCACGCTTCGCGCCACCCTCGATCTCCCCAGCCGGGGAAAGCGCAGCGCCATCACTTTCGGCTACGACAGCCGCGTCGTACTCGCTTCCGGCGGGAGTGAACTGCTCCTTGAAGGCCGTTTTTTCAGAGTCGGGGAGACGCCAAAGAGCATCAGCATCGACCCCGTGGCGATTCGTGACGTCACCATCGCGCGCGAAGGGGACACGATCCATATTCATCTCAACGACCGCGAAGTCTATACCGGCCCATGCGACCCCGGAGCGCTGCCGTTGCTTGGGATCGACCCGATGGAAGGGATCGTACGGCTCCAGTCGCTCTCCGCCAAAGGAAGCTTCCCTGACGCGGCACATCGGGAGTTCGCCAACTCCTTCGGCATGCAGCTCCGCGCCCGCCCCGCCAGCGCGAAAGAGGTGCTCGCCCCTGTCATCGTCTCTTCGGCTCCCACGAACGAATGCGCCCTCGTCGTGCGGAAGAACGGCGACCTTGAACTCTACCACGCCACCAAGCCGGAGAGCGACTCCATCTCCGTCATGCGCT
The DNA here is from genome assembly GCA_040392045.1 of Chthoniobacter flavus. Lineage (GTDB taxonomy): Bacteria > Verrucomicrobiota > Verrucomicrobiia > Chthoniobacterales > Chthoniobacteraceae > DATMFV01. The sequence goes on from JBEBWR010000009.1 coordinate 21,728, forward strand.
CCACCGACGGCGGCCTGACCTGGGGCAAGCCGGAGATCGCCTTTCCCATTCCCGGGAAGATCTACTACGCCGTGATGGCCACCTGCGGCAGCGACGGCGAAGTCGACCTCGTCTTTCACCTCGCCGGAAAGGGCGAGGGCGGCTACAAGGGCCGACTCTACAACGTCTACCACACGCGCACGAAAAACGGCGGGAAAGAGTGGACCGAACCGAAACTGGTCGTCCCCGGCTATGTCGGGTCGATCCGCGGCCTTATCGAGCTGACCAACGGGCGGCTGCTTCTCTCCGTCGGCCTCGCCAATCCCGCGCGGGAATCCGCTCCGAAAGAGGGCATCGACTACGGGTGGAACGACGTCGTCACCTACGTCTCCGACGACAAAGGCGCGAGCTGGGCCGCCTCGCCCGATATCCTGAAAATTCCGCTCCCCGGTGTGAACAACACCCGCTACGGGGCGATCGAGCCCGCGCTTGTCCAGCTCAAGGACGGGCGCGTCTGGATGCTCATCCGCAGTCGCGACGGGCGTTTCTGGGAGTCCTTTTCTCCCGACGGTTTCCGCTGGTCCGACCCTGCGCACACCGATCTGATCACCTCCGACTCTCCGGCCACCTTCATCCCGCTCAGGGACCAGCGGATCGTCCTCCTCGCCAATGCCTGCCAGAACTGGGCGAACCCCCGCAGCTACGCCATGGGCGGGCGCGAGGTCTTACAGGCCTCGATCTCCAGCGACGACGGCAAAAGCTGGCGCGGCTTTCGCGATGTGTTTCATGAAACCCTCGGCCCCGCCGGAGGAGATCGCGGGACCTCCTACGCCTCCGGCGTCGAGACCGCCGATGGCAAGGTCTGCTTCTTCGGCGGGCAAGGGGAGGGGAAGCGCGCCCTCGTCCTGTTTGACCCCGAGTGGCTCACCGCCACCCGCGCCACCGACGAACTCCAAGCCGGCGCGGTGAGCTGGACCCAGTACGGAGACGATCGTCTGACCGTGGAGGACGAAGGCGGAACCCGCGCCGTCTCCATCCCGTTGAAGTCGAGCGGACTCTGCGGAGCCGCATGGAATTTTCCGGCGATGCCAAAAGGCGAGCTGACTCTCCGGCTATGGGTCCCCAAGGAAGCTACCACGCTGAGCCTTGCCCTCGCGGATCACTATTCGCGGGTCGACGACGCCAAAGCAGCGGAACATGCCATCTATACCGTGTCGCTGGAAAATCAGGCCACCCTCCAGCGGGGTGCATGGAACGATCTCCGCCTCCGGTGGGACGCTACTGACCTGAAACTGTCGGTCAATGGCGGCGCACCGGAAACGGTCACCGCCCGCGTCCCCTCCTCCTTCGGCGTGAACTACCTGCGGATCGAAGCCCGCAGCAAGGCCGACTCCGGCGAAGTGAAAATCAGCGCCCTCTCCGCCGAAAGCCGCTGAGCCGCTACACCGGCTGATGGCGGAAAGCCGCCGGGCTTTGTCCCGTCTTCTGGCGAAACCATCGGCAGAAGTGGGAGCTATCCACAAAGCCCAGCTCCTCCGCCACCTGCTTGACCAGCAGCGAAGGCTCCCCCGTCAGTTGCCGGTAGGCGCTCAGCAGCAGCAGCCGATCCCGCAGCGCATGCAGCCCCGTCCCGAGATGGCGGCGCGCCAGCCGCTCCAGATGCGAACGCCCAAGGCCGGTCAGACGCTGCCAGCGCTCATACGGCAGGGGCCCCGCGCGGGGCGATCCCCGCAGATCGAGCAGGACATGCTCCAGGCGCGGGTCCTCGCATTGAAAGCGCTGGAGCACGCCGCCCTCCCGGGCCGCGTACCCCAGCAGCATCGCGATGAACCGGGGCAGCTCCGAGCGGAAGAGCAGCAGATCCGGCAGCGTCGGGCTATAGTCCATCAGGTTACGCCGGTTAGGCCGCACGTGCGCATCAAGGACATCGCAGATCCGCGAGGCGCAGGCCTCCAGACCGGGGACCGTTCCGGTGACACCCCGGAGTAGCCCCTGCGTTTTCAAAGCGGGAATCCCGCTGGGCCAATGGCAACTGAAGTGGATGGAGATAATCTCATTGTCCGGCTCAAACCGCTGAATCCGCCAGATCCCCGCCGGGATCATCACCCATTCTCCCTCCCGAAGGGTGAACGATTCCTGCTCCGTCCGAAGATGGCAGACGCCCCGGTTGATCCTCCACCAGACGTAGTGCGGCATGATCCCCTGAAACGCCACGCCGCTCCGCGGTACCGCTCCGCGATAGACGATCCGGGGATTGGTATCGAGGCTGTGAGCACTGCTCCAAGGGATAGGCGTGGTTTCCCAGAGGTTCATGGAAAAGTCGGTGACAAGCGCAGTTTATCCCATAAATACAAAATTCAAACCATCGATTAATGAAGGTCCGATGGTTAAGACGGGCGTAATATACCGGATCGTATGACCTCGCATACCCTTCCCGTCCTTCACACCGTAGACGTGCTCATCTACGGCTCCACCTCTTCCGCCATTGCTGCCGCAGTCGGCGCTCATGCGAGCGGCGCGTCCGTCGTAGTCATCAGCGACCGCTCTAACTTTGGCTCCGAGAGCGCCGGGACGCTGGAGATCCTGAAAGACCCGAGCGCCTGCGCGGCCGCGCTTGCCTGTATCGGAGAGGAAGAGACCGCCGGAGCCGGGGCGCTGCTCCCCGGGCGTTTCAAGCATGCGCTGGAGAAAGCGCTCGTCCGACGCGGAGTCCCCTTTCTCTTTCTCGCCCGGCCCGTCGCGTTGATCCCGGGAGCGGGCGGTCAGATGATCGGAGCCGTCGTCGCCGCCCGTACCTCGCTCTACGCCATCGAGGCCAAAACCTTCATTGACACCTCTGCCGAAGGACTGCTGGGGCATCTCGCCGAAACCGCGAAGACCGGAGCGCTCCCGACGCTTCCTCCGACCCCGCGTCCCGCTCTCGCCGTCCTCTCCCGCAAGCCGGAGATCAGCGGAGCCGAACGTTTCGCGGAAGAGCCCCTCCCCGGACTGGCAGATCAGCCTCTTTACCTCCATCGCTACCCCGGCAGTGCTTCTCCTGAAAGCCCGCTTGCCGCGCGCGCCGCATGGGAAGGGAATATGCGCGTTCAGGCGTTTGATCCCTCCATTGTCCTCCACGCCGAGAGCCTGATCGTCTCTTCCGGAGGTCTGATCGAAGCGCTCGGCAAAGCCCGTGTTGAGGGAGAGCACGCCGCCGCATCGTGTGCGGGGATTGCTTATGAGCCGCTTCCGGAGAGTTCGGAACCTGCGACGACCGCCGGGTTCGTCTCCTCGTTTCACCGCACGGCGGAGCGGCTTGTGCGTCTCAAGCTGCCGGTATTTCCCTTGATCGGAAGCGCCGATGTCGTCGTCGCCGGAGGCGGTACCGGCGGTGCGCCCGCCGGAATCGCCGCCGCCCGTGCCGGAGCATCGACTGTCGTACTGGAGATCCAGCGATCGCTCGGAGGCGTCGGCACACTCGGTACGATTTCGTCCTACTGGTTTGGCAACCGCGTCGGATTTACTCATGAGATGGACACCGCGCTGGAGCAGTCCGATCCCACCTTTGGCGGCACGGGAAAAGCGAGCATGTGGAATCCCGAGCTGAAAGCCGCATGGTACCTCCAGGAGCTCATTGAAGCAGGCGGCGCGGTATGGTTCGGCAGCTTCGCCTTCGGAGTGGAGAAAGAGAGCGAGAGCATCTCCGGCCTGCTGATCTCCACCCCGTGGGGAGCCGGTCTGCTGAAAGCCGGAGCCGTCGTGGACGCCACCGGGAGCGCCGACGTTGCCGCCGCAGCCGGAGCGCCCTGCCGCAGCATTGATGCGCGTCACGTAGCCGTGCAGGGAGCCGGGCTCTCTCCCCGGCAGCCGCCCCGGAACTATATCAACTCCGACTTCACCTTCGTCGATGACGACGACGTCGAAGGCGTCACGCACGCATTCGTTCAGGCCCGCGCCCGGTTTATCGACGAGTTTGACGTCGTCCCCATTGTGAACACCCGGGAGCGACGGCAGATCATCGGAGCCTTCGAGCTTTCCCCGCTCGACATCCTCGCCAAACGCAGCTTCCCCGATACCATCACCGTCGCGCGCAGCAACTTCGACACCCACGGCTACACCGTGCACCCCGTCTTCATGGTCGCCTCCTCCGAGCACAAACCGCTGGAGGCCGAAGTGCCCTACCGCTGTCTGCTGCCGCAGAAGGTCGACGGTGTCCTCGTCACGGGGCTGGGAATGAGCGCCCATCGCGACGCTCTACCCGTCATCCGAATGCAGGCCGACGTGCAGAATCAGGGCTACGCCGCCGGATACGCCGCGAGCCTCGCCGTGCGCTCGGCGTGCACCCTGCGCGATCTTCCGATTGAAAAATTAAGCTCCCACCTCCGGCAGATCGGGATCCTTCCCGAGCAGGCCGACGAGCGCGAAAGCCGCTTCCCCCTGGATCGGAGCGAGATCGAAGCCGCCGCCCGCCATACCCCGATGGATTTCCATCATGCCGCCATCCTTTTTGCCCATCCCGAAGAGGCAAAGCAGGCTCTGCGCACCGCTATCGCGGAGGCCAGCTCCGATGCCCAGCGCGAAGAGGCTCTGGCCATCCTCGGGCTGTTGGGCGATGCCGACGCCGCCGCCGGGCTTGCAAAGATCGTCGGGGAAACCCCGTGGGACAACGGCTGGAACTATCGCGGCATGGGGCAGTTCGGTTTCAGCTCCAGCCGGGTCGACAAGCTCGTCGTCGCGCTTGCCCGTACCGGCAGCCCGCTCGCCATCGCGCCGATCCGGGCAAAAATCGACGAACTGATCGCGAGCGAGGGGAGCGCCGCCGCTTTCTCGCACTGCCGCGCTGTTGCCGTCGCCGCCATGATGCTCAACGATCCCCGGCTCACCGAGGCGCTCCAGCGGCTCATCGCCCTTCCCGGGCTTCGGGGCCATGCCATGCTCGATACCGCTGCCGTCATCGCTGCCGAGCCGCCCGCCGGTCCCGGAGCGTTGGAAAAAGACTGGCCTGCGAACCGCGTTGCCCTCCATGAGAACAGCCCCCGGTCCCACGGCCTGCGGGAGCTTTACCTCGCCAAAGCCCTCTACCTCTGTCAGGCCGACGGGGAAGGGGAGGGGGAAGCCATCCTGCGACAGTACGCCAGCGACCTGCGCGGCCCCTTCGCCCGTCATGCTCAAGCCATCCTCGCAGAGAGCGACCATGAGCGACTGCGCCATGAAACGGTGTAGTCATCGTCTCGCGTGAGCGAATGATCATTCGTTTTTCATGTTTTAGCTAATAGATCGAAAACATTAGACATTCACCGGCAGACCTCGCATGGTCTGCCGCGTGAGCATGCGAGTTTTACTAATCGGAGGCACGCGGTTTCTCGGACGCGAGATCGCCCGGGCCTTTGCGGCAGAGAACGCCGAAGTCACCACCCTCAATCGCGGGAATCACGCTTCCGACCCGGACATTGCCGGGAGCATCCGCTGTGACAAGAGCGACCGCAATGCCTTCGCTCAAGCGCTCAAAAGCAGGCGCTGGGATGTGATCGTCGATACCATCCTCACGGCGGATGATCTCTCCTTCGTCGTAGAGACCATCGGCTCCGGCGTAGGGCATTTCATTCATACCGGCTCGCTTGGTGTCTATGGCGACGCCCGCGCCATTCCCGCCTGCGAAAGCCTGCCGCTTGCGGAATATCAGGGGAGCGACTGCATTGTCTTTAACAACAAGATCCAGCAGGATCAGGTCCTGCTGCGCGCCTTCGTGGAGCAGCGTTTCCCGATGACCATCCTGCGCGCCAGCTACATCTGCGGCCCCGGCGACGTGCTGCTGGACGGCTGGGGAGGACGCTCCCCGGAATTCTTTCAAATGCTGGCGGATCACGAGCCGGTCATTTTGCCGGAGAACGGCTCCGCGCTGCTTCACCCCGGCGACGTCCGCGATCTCGGTCGCGCCTTCCTCCATGCCGCCCTGCGGCCCGCCGCCTCCATCGGGCAGGTCTACAACATCGGTGGCGCGCATGCCGTCATGATGCGTGACTACATCTCCCGGATCGCGGAGCTGATGGGGTCGCGCTCCGAAATCTCGTACGCGTCGCTTCAGGAGGTTCTCGCCCGCTACCCCGGTCTTACGAACGAGCGGGGAATGCGCTTTAGCTGCCAGCATATGTGCGGCTCCATCGCAAAAGCCCGCGAGCAGCTCGATTGGGCTCCGAAGATCCCGCTGGAGGTCAGCCTGCGCGAGACCCTCGCATCAATGTGAAAGAAGGGGGGAAATACCGTCCATCCCCCTTGCTTTGGCGTAGCGATGCAGAGGGTATGAAATGCGAAGTATGCGGCAACGACTACGATAAGACCATCGAGATCATCTCGCAGGGAGGAGACTCTCACTTCTTCGACAGCTTCGAATGCGCCATCCACGCCCTCGCCCCCACCTGTCATCACTGCGGCTGCCGCATCATCGGCCACGGCATTGAGACGGACGACGAGATCTACTGCTGCGCCTCCTGCGCGAAGCACTCCGGCGTCCATCAGGCCCGGGATCGCGTATAGTTACGACTTGCGACGCCTCTCCAGCGGAGCGATACAGGCCGCCAGCCAGCCCGGCTCGCGGACATGCTGCGCCTGCATATGGACCCGGCGCGCCGAGAGAATCGCCCCGCGCCCGAGATAACCGAGCAGTCGGCCCGGCTCCTCCCGGTCGATCACCGGGAGCCGCCCCACGTCGCGCTCGTGCATCCGGTCCACCGCCTCGCGCAGCAGCTCATCCGGGTAAGCGCAGATCGGGTACCGGCTCATCACCTCGCGAATCGTCAGCTCCGATTGCCCATTCGCCATCGCCGCTACGAGATCGCGGCGTGTGATGATCCCTGCGAGCAGCCCATCCTCATCCGCCACCAGCAGCGCCGGATGATGGGAAACCGTGGGATCATTCGCGCCGATCCGATCGGCCAGCTCCTCCACCTTCAGCGTCGGAGGGATCGTCTGCGGCTTTCGCTCCATCACCTGCCCGACCGTGATCCGGGTAAAGAGGTCGACGTCATACTCCACCGGGACGCGAATCCCGCGATGCTCCACCGGGCTGTTCATCATCGAGTAGCGCGAGAGCACGTGCGCCGTCGCCACCGCTACGACGGACGCCGTCAGGATCGGCCAGAGCACGCCGCCCTCCTGCGTAATCTCCATCCCCAGCATCACCGAAGCGAACAGCGCGCGCGAGCCTCCGGCAAAGAACGCGATCATTCCCGCCAGCGCCGCCAGCCCTGGAGCCAGTTGCGCCCCGGGGAAGTGCCCACAGAGCGCTGCCACCATCACGCCCAGCCCGCCGCCCGCGATCAGCATCGGCGCAAGCGTCCCTCCCGAAGTCCCGCTTCCGAGCGAGAGTACCCACGCCAGCAGCTTGAGCATACAGACGCCCGCCACCACCGCCAGCGGCAGATTCCCTTCGAGCAGCCCTCCGATCAGATTGTAGCCCGCCCCGAAAATGCGCGGATCATACCAGCCGATCACCCCCACGAGCAGCCCGCCTGCAACCGGTCGCCACATCCAGTGCATCGGGATTTTGGCAAACCCCGCCTCCGTGGCATGCACTGCCCAGTTCGCCGCGATCGCGAGCAGCCCCGCCGCAAAACCGATCACCACGAGCGAGGCAAACGACATCGGCACCAGAGACTCCAGCCCTGCCTGAATCTCATAAAGCGCCGCCGGTTTCCCCCATGCCAGTCGGAAAAGCTGCGCCCCCGCCGCCGCGACGGCTACCGGAATGATCGAGCGAGCGCTGAATTCAAAGAGCAGCAGTTCCACCGCCAGCAGCGTCGAAGCCATCGGGCTGCCAAAGATCGCCGTCATCGCCGCAGCCGCCCCCGCCGAGAGAAGAATCTTCCGCTCGCTCGAAGTCACCGTCAGCAACTGCCCAAAGAGCGAGCCGAGCGCGCTCCCCGTCGCGATCACCGGCCCCTCCGCGCCATACGGTGCGCCCGTACCAATCGAGAGCACCGACGAGAGCGGCTTGAGAATGGCCACCTTGGGAGAGATCCGGCTGCGATTGACGAGCACCTGCTGCATCACCTCGGGAATCCCGTGGCCAATGATCGCCGTGGACCCGAAGCGCGCCATCAGCGCGATCAGCCCGCCGCCCAGCGCGGGGATCAGGATCACCCAGATCCCCCGCGTGTGACCCACCGCAGTGGTCCACTCAAAGGAAAAGCGCCCGTGAAAAAGCCACTGCGTAAGGAACGCGATGAGATACTCCATGCCATGCGCCGCTACCGACGCCAGCAGCGAAATGACCAGCGCCACTCCCGCGAGGAAGAGGACGCGCAACGGTTGGGAAGGGGAATCAGCCACCATCTTGAGATCTCAGTCCTTTCCTTCCCGCGTAATCGCCGCGAGCCTTTCAATCAGCTCCGGAGCCATCCGGGTCAGCTCCTCCCGGTGCGCCAGCGAGAGTCGATGAAGCTTCTCCAGCCCCTCAGGCGTCAGCCGCAGCTCGACCGTGCGCCGATCCGTCGTCGCCTTTTGCCGCATGATCAGCCCCTCTTTTTCCAGCCGCATCGTCAGCTCCAGCGCCGTGTTTGGCCGGATTTGCAACCGCTCCGCCAGCTCCCCCACCGTGGCAAAATCCCGCTCCGGCATGCCGTGAATCGCCAGAAGCGCCTGATGCTGGTGAGGCCTCAGACCCGCCGCCACCGCCGCGTCTTCACTGAAACGGAGAAATCGGCGCAGCGTATGGCGGAAGCTACCGAGTTTTTCATAGTCTGCTTTATCAAGCGTGGAGTTCGCCGCATACCGCGGCGGATCAGATTGCATTTATATCGCAATACGATATTTTCAGCGCAACGCAATGAAAAAGCGACGGTCCATTCGTCACCGAATTTGCGCGTTTCATCACATCGGGATTGCATCACTGTTCCTCATGCTTCAAAGAAACGCCAAACGCCGCCGATCGCGGTAAGCGGAAACCCGCCGGTCACTGCCCGCCTCCCGGCTGCTCGGGCGCGGGAAGAACCGGCGGAGGGGCACTCCAACGGTCCGCGGTCGGCGGCGAATATTACCCGGTAAAGCAGATCGCCTGAAAAACAGAGTGCACTCGGAAAACGGAGGCGCTATTCTCGCGCTCCCTACTTTTTATGCGCTGCGTCCTCCCCTTTTCCCTCCCTTTCCGCTTCGCTCTCGCCGCCGCCCTTTGCTGTTTCGCGGGCTCTCGCGCTTCCGCCGCTCAGGACCTCACCGCCTACTGGGCGATGAACAACAGCTACGACGTCACGGAGCCCGTCGGAAGCTCTGCTCACCTGACAGGCGGCTGGTTGCACGTCGGTGGTGGAGGGCATCTCGACTTTGGCACCGGGACCACGGTGAACGCCTATAACGGCGCTCCCGCCGGAAGCTCGGTGGAGTTCAGCGATTTCATCGGCATCGTCGCCATCGGCTATCTCCAGATGAGCGGTCTGGACTTCACCGGCCATGTCAACCCGACCATCTCCTTTGCCTTTCAGAAAACCGATCTCGTCACCTTTTTCAGCTCCTTCCAGCTGGAGTACCGTGACGGCGGCTCATGGGTGACGGTCGCCAATCTTCTGGAGCAGGACTACACCACCTTTCAGCGCTACTCCTACACCTTTACCTCCGGCATTCTGGATGGTCGTAGCAATGTTGATCTCCGGATTCACTTCGTCGAAGCCCTCGACATCGCCGCCTCCGCGAAGTTCGACAATATTCTCATCACCGCCGACGCCATTCCCGAGCCGGGAAGCATGGTGCTGCTCGCGGGCGGCGTAGTGCTGGCAGGCGCGGCTTTCGCCGGCCGGAAGCGATAGAGCGCCTATCCTTCCAGCCGGTTGAGCCGGTACCAGCACCA
>JBEBWR010000010.1:0-29960 GCA_040392045.1 Chthoniobacter flavus
GATTGAGGAGTTTCTGCGATGGTCCAAGCTCTCCTATCGCCGGATGGAGTCGGTGGCCGAGGAGACGGCGGACCTTCTCGCCGGAGGAAAGATTATCGGATGGTTTCAGGGCCCTCTGGAATTTGGCCCCCGGGCGCTAGGCGGCCGGTCGATCCTTGCCTCGCCCACCGGGGCGGATATGCAAGCCCGACTGAACGATCTCAAGGAGCGCGAAGACTTCCGCCCTGTCGCCCCCGTCGTCCTTGAAGAGCGGGCGCACGAGTGGTTTGCCAATGCCGACACTTCACCTTTCATGCTGTTTATTCATCAGATCCGGAAGGACCGCGCCGAGCGCATCCCGGCCGTCAGCCATATTGATGGGACCGCGCGCATCCAGACCGTCCGCCGTGATCAGCATGCGCTCTATTATGATTTGCTGAAAGCCTTTGAAGCCAGAACGGGCGTCCCGATCCTCGTCAATACCTCGTTCAATACCCGCGGGGAGCCGATCGTCTGCACTCCGCGCGATGCTATTGAGGCCTTCTGGAGTTCTCCTCTGGATGCGCTGGTGATCGGACCGTTCTGTCTGGAAAAAAACTAACGCACATGGAAGTCTCGGTCGTTATTCCCACGTATGGTCGCCCGGCGCTTCTCCGCCGCTGTCTGGAAGCCGTTCTCTCGCAAACGCTCTCCCGGTACGAAGTGATTGTCGTAGAGGATGGAGCAGCCACCCTGCACGGATTGAGCTATCCGGGCTTGAAAGTCCTCGCCACGGGGGAGCGCAAGGGACCGGCGGCGGCCCGGAATCTGGGATGGCGGGCGGCGGCGGGAGAGATCATCGCGTTCACGGATGATGACACCGTTCCGGAAAAGGACTGGCTGGCATCCGGTTTGGCGGAATTTACGCCGAAGGTGATCGCAGCCGCTGGCAGAGTGGTGGTCCCTCTTGGAGCGCGGCCCACCGATTACGAACGCAATGAGTCGGGGCTGGAGAGCGCCGATTTTGTCACGGCGAATGCCTTTGTCCGCCGCACCGCGCTGGAGGCGGTCGGCGGATTTCATGAAGGCTTCACCGAAGCATGGAGAGAGGATAGTGATCTTCACTTCCGGCTGCTGGACCGCTGCCGGGCAGACGGCTCCACCTTCTCGCGGGCAACGCAAGCCGTGGTCATTCACCCGGTACGTCCGGCTCCCTGGGGGATCAGTCTCAGGCAGCAGCGTAAAGCGCGCTTTAATGCCCTGCTTCGCCGTCGGCATCCGATGGCTTACCGAAACCATATCGAGGCTCAGCCTCCGATCCGCACCTACATGACCGTTGCCGCAGGGCTTACGGCCGTTATAGCCCTCGGCGCGGGAGCCCGACGGCTTGCGATGATCAGCGGAGCGCTATGGGGCCTGCTGACGTTGCAATTTCTCCGGAAGCGTCTGAAGGGTAATTCGCGCCGCACCGGTCATCTTGTGGAGATGGCCGCGACCTCCGCGCTCATCCCGTTCCTCTCCGCCTTCTGGCGGCTGTTCGGAAGCTGGCGATACCGCAACATCCCCCCTTGGCGGGAGAAGTCATGAAGCGCTTCTTCAGAGAGAATGGACTGTCGATCGTCCTGCTGATCTTCTTTCTTTCCTTCTGGCTCTTCGGTCAGGCGGTGACGGGGCATCGCGAATGGAACAAGGACCGCGTCAAGCATGGCTATCCGGAGCAGAGCATGAAGGAGTATCTGATGAGCGCGCATTTCTATGAGGCGACCTCGGAGAACTGGGAGTCGGAATTTCTGCAAATGGGCATCTACGTGGCATTGACCGTCTTCCTTTTTCAAAAAGGCTCCGCGGAATCCAAAGATCCCGACAAGCCATCCTCCGCCTCCAAAAACCAGCTGGAAGACCGCCCGAAAAGTCTGGCTCCGTGGCCCGTACGGCGAGGCGGGTGGGTCCTCAAAATTTATAAACACTCCCTGACGCTCGCCTTCCTCCTGCTCTTCCTTCTCTCTTTTGGCATTCATCTCGTCAGCAGCCGCCTCAACTACAACGAGGAACGGGCGATGGAGGGCGAGGGACCGGTCACCCTCCTTCAATATCTGGCAGGGAGCCGATTCTGGTTTGAGTCGCTCCAGAACTGGCAGAGCGAATTTCTCGCCATCCTCAGCATGGTGGTCTTGAGCATCTTCCTCCGGCAGGAGGGCTCTCCGGAATCGAAACCGGTCGATGCCCCTCATTTTGAGACGAGCGACGAATAAACTATCTGACCCATAAACCCATCCAAATCCATCATGAAGAAAAGAACCGAAGAACTCGTTGAATGGCTGCGCGACGCGTATGCCATGGAGAAATCAATGGAGCAGATGCTCCAGCGCGTAGCGGACGACGAACAGACGATCAGCACGCTTCGCGAGATCGCCCGTTCCCACCTTGGCGAGACGGTGCGCCATCGTCAGGACGTGGAGCACTGCCTCGATCTACTCCAGGCGGATACGTCGGCCTTGAAGACGGGGGTGGCGGCGGTCGGGGAGTTTTTCAAAGACGCGCTGGCAAGTTTTGCCTCTGATCGGGAAATCAAGGATCTCCTCACCGGCTACGCAGGGGAGCACTTCGAAATCGGCTGCTATACCGCGATCCGCACGGCAGCGGAGAGCGCCGGTCACACGCAGATTGTTACCGTCTGCGACCGCATTCTGGAGGACGAACGCCGCGCGGCAGAGCGAATCCTCGCGGTGATCCCAACCGCTGTCAGTACTTATCTTGCCAAGGATTAACGCCGTTCGGGTCGGTTGATGTTACTGCACCTCATCGGGTATGGCGGTGAACAAGGCGTGAACGCGTTCGGGCGGACGGGCAACGACGACCCGTTCGCCCGCCACGACGATCGGGCGCTGGAGAAGCCGCGGGTGTTGACCGATCGCGGCGAAAAGCTCGGCATCGCTCTTTGCCGGGTCGGCGAGATTGAGCTCCGCGTACTCATCCTCATTGTCGCGGATCAGTTCCCGCGCCGGTAATCCCAGCGACCGGAGCGTTTCCACGCCGGGCGGCGTTTTCAGGTAATCGACAATCACCGGCGTGACCCCATGCTCCCGTAGAAGCTTGAGCGCCTCCCGGCTCTTGGAACACCGGGGATTGTGGTAGATGGTAAAGTCTGTGGACATCGGTTCAGTCTTACGGAAAGGCGACAGAATTCAAAGCTGGAAGCGGTTTCCGCCTCGGCATCTTCCCACAGCGCAGCAGCAGGGGCCGATAATTGAGCCTTTTGCTTCTGGATGGAATGTGCTTGGGTAGCGGACGCAAACCTTCTCCAGATGAGCTTTAACTTTGATGAAATCATCGAGCGCCGCGGTACGAACTCGATGAAATGGTCTCAGATCTCCAGTTCCCTACCCGATGCGGACACCGCCCCGCTGCCCATGTGGGTCGCAGACATGGATTTCCGGGTTGCCCCGCCCATTCAGGAAGCGCTGGAGAGAGAGGTAAAGCACGGGATTTTCGGCTACTGCGGCACGCCGGAAAGCTATATCGACGCGGTCATCGGGTGGCAGCAACGGCGCTTCCACTGGCAGGCGCGGCCGGAATGGCTGGTGCGGATGCCCGGGGTTATCACTGCCGTTACAACCTCCATTCAGGCTTTTTCGCATCCGGGAGATCATGTGCTGGTTCAGCCCCCGGTCTATCATCACTTCCTCAACGACGTCGTAATCAACGGCAGGCGACTGGCGGAAGCTCCGCTCATTGAGGAGAACGGACGCTACCGCTTCGACCCGGTGGCGTTTGAAGCGGCGATCCGCCCGAACACGCGGCTCTTCATCCTTTGCAATCCGCATAACCCCACGGGCAATGTCTGGTCCCGCGAGGAGTTGACCACGATGGCGACGATCTGCAAAAAACACGGGATCATCGTGGTTTCCGACGAAATCCATCAGGATCTGCTGTTTGATCGGACAGCGCAGCATACCTCATGGGGAACGCTTGGCGAGGAAGCCGCGCAAAATGCCGTGATCTGCACGGCTCCCAGCAAGAGCTTCAATCTCGCCGGATTGCAGTGCGCGAACATCTTCATCCCCAACCCCCATCTCCGCAGTATCTTTCAGGCCCAGCGCGATCGCGCCGGACTATTCCTCAATAGCACGATGGGAACGGCCGCCTGTGAAGCTGCCTACCGGCATGGCGAGCCGTGGCTGGAGGCGATGCTCGACTATGTCGCGGGAAATCACCGCTACCTCGTCGAAGAGATTTCGCGGCGTGGCCTCCCTTTAACCGTCACGCCTACCCGCTCTCTCTATCTTGCATGGATCGATTGCAGACAGCTCGGCATGCCGGCGGAGAAGCTCAATCATTTCCTCCTGCGCCGCGCCCGACTCTGGCTGGATGACGGCCGGAAATTCGGTGCGCAGGGCCACGGCTTCATGCGGATCAATCTGGCGTGCTCCCGCAAGCTGGTCGTCGAGGCCATGGAGCGCTTGAGCGAGGCGCTGCGGCAGATCAATCCCTGATCCCGGGCTTTTCCAGCGTTTCAAGGATCGGACAATCGGGACGGTCATCCCCTGCGCAGCAGGCCACCAGCGACCGCAGTGTGTCGACCATCTGCTGCAAGTCGCTGATCCGCTGCTCAAGCCCCTCAATGTGCGCCTGGGCCAGACGTTTGACGTCGGCGCTCTTTCGCGAGCGGTCGCTCCAGAGCCCCAGCAGATCGGCGATCTCCGGAATGGAGAACCCGAGATCCCGCGCCCGACGGACAAACCGCAGGCGCTGCACGTCAGTGTCGGCATAAGAGCGGTAGCCTCCGCCAGTACGATCCGCCGACGGGATCAACCCGATGCTTTCGTAATACCGGATCATCTTGGCGGAAACGCCGGATGCCTTGGATGCTTCACCAATGTTCATGGATGTTTATGGAGGTTCAAGCGGAAAGCGGAGGCTGGAAACTCCGCAAGCGCAGGGCGTTGCCGAGCACAAAGACACTGGATAAGGCCATCGCGCCCGCCGCAAAGATCGGCGAGAGCAGGATGCCCCATACCGGATAGAGCGCGCCCGCGGCCACGGGGATGAGAGCGGTGTTGTAGGCAAACGCCCAGAAGAGATTTTGCCGGATATTGCCGAGCGTCGCCTGTGACAGGGCAATCGCGTTGGGTACGCCCTGAAGGTTCCCGGACATCAGCACCACATCCGCCGACTCCATGGCGACGTCCGTTCCCGTCCCGATCGCCAGACCCACATCCGCCGCAGCCAGAGCCGGAGCGTCGTTGATCCCGTCCCCCACAAACGCAAGTTGCCCGTGGGAAGTCTTCAGCCGCCGGACCGCCTCCACCTTGCCCTCCGGCAGAACCTCGGCGATCACTTCATCGATCCCGAGCTGTCGCGCAATCGCATGAGCGGTTCCCGCGTTGTCTCCAGTGATCATTGCCACCTTGAGCCCCAGCTGATGCAAAGCTTCAATCGCCTTCGGGGTGGAGTCCTTGATTGGATCGGCTACTGCGATAATCGCCGCGGGCCGCCCATCAATGGCCGCGTAAAGAGGCGATTTTCCTTCGCTGCCGAGGCGTTCGGCAGTCGCTGCGAAGCTGCCGATATCCAGCCCCAACTGGCGCATATAGCGATCCGCACCAACCTCCACAGGGAGGCCATCGACCATCGCGCGCACACCCATCCCGGTCACCGATTCGAAGCGCTCCATCGCTGGCAGTGTGATCCCCCTCGCCTCCGAAGCCTCCACAATCGCCCGGGCAATCGGGTGCTCCGAGCGCGATTCCACAGCGGCCACCTTCCCGAGCACATCGCCGGAATCAAAGCCGTCCGCAACCTCCAGATCGGTGAGCGCGGGTCGCCCTTCGGTCAGCGTTCCCGTCTTGTCGACGGCGACAATAGTGGCGTCCTTGAGCAGTTGCAACGCCTCGCCCTTTCGGAACAGTACGCCCAACTCCGCTCCCCTCCCCGTGCCGACCATGATGGAGGTGGGCGTTGCCAGCCCCATCGCGCACGGACAGGCGATAATGAGGACGGCCACCGCATTGACCAAAGCGTAGGTCAGCGCAGGCGCAGGACCGATCAGCAGCCAGACGACAAAGGTAAGCAGCGCCATCCCCATGACGGCAGGCACAAACCAGAGGGTCACCTTATCGACCACCGCCTGAATAGGGAGCTTGGCCCCTTGCGCCTGCTCCACGAGACGGATGATCTGCGCCAGCATGGTCTGCGCTCCCACGGCGGTCGCCTTGATCGTGAAAGAGCCTTGCTGGTTTACCGTTCCCCCGACGACTCCGCTCCCGATCGCTTTCTCCACCGGGATCGGCTCCCCCGTGATCATCGATTCATCCACGTAGCTCTTTCCTTCGATGACCGCGCCATCGACCGGCACCCGCTCCCCGGGACGGATCTCCACGATGTCTCCGGCCACCACCTCATCCACCGGGACGTCCACGATCCTCCCCTCCCGGGAGACATGCGCGACCTTCGCCTGCAAGCCAATCAGCCGCTTGATCGCCTCGGACGTTCTCCCCTTCGCCCGCGCTTCGAGGAAGCGTCCGAGCAGAATCAGCGCGACAATCACGGCGGCCGCCTCGTAGTAGACATTCACCGTTCCCGCAGGCAGCAGACCGGGAAGGAACGTCGCCACAACGGAATAGAGGTAGGCCGCCGTCGTACCCACGGCCACAAGCGAATTCATATCCGGCGCAAGCCTCGCGAGCGCCGGGATACCTTTGGCATAAAACCGCCGCCCCGGGATCGCGAGCACCAGCGTCGTCAACACGAACTGCAAAATCCAGCTCGCCTCGGTTCCGATCGTCTCCTCAATAAAATGATGAAGCGGCGGCACGAGATGCGATCCCATCTCAATGATAAACACCGGCAGCGTCAACACCACCGCGAGGATCAGATCGTGCTTCAAGGAGGCCAATTCGGCATCCCTTCGGCTCTGCGCCTCGTCATCAGCTGCCGCTGCGCCATCCAGAGGACGCGCCTCGTAACCGGCATCACGGATGGCCGCCACGAGGGCCTCCACATCCGCCGCTCCGTGCACCGTGGCGCGCTCGGTCGCCAGATTTACGGTCGCTCCCGAGACGCCCGGCACTCCCTTGAGCGCCTGCTCCACCCGCCCGACGCAGGAGGCGCAGGTCATCCCCTCCACGGCGAGATTCACCGTCTCCGACGGCACCCGGTAGCCTGCCTGCTCGATGGCGCGGACGAGCGCCTGACGATCCACCGGCGCAACCGGTTGAATCGTGGCGCTCTCCGTGGCCAGGTTTACCGATACACTTCCCACGCCCTCCACCTTGCCAAGAGCCGCTTCCACGCGCCCTACGCAACTGGCGCAGTGCATCCCCTCAATGGGAAGGTTCAACGATTGCAGGTTCGCCCCGGAGCCGTTGCTGCCGGAGGTCCCCTGTCTCGGATTTCCAGAATCGGGGTTTTTCATTCCTACTCACTTACACCTTCCCATCGTGGGAATGTCAACAGGTGGTTTGCAGGAAGTTCTCCCCGCGCTTCTTTTACGCAAGAAGCGGCCTCACCGGTCCTTTCAAGGAAGGGAAGCGTCAGCGACCGGCTTTTCCCCGGCGGGGCGCAGTCGTACCATGCCGTACGCTTCGAGCGTGCCGGCGGGAAGGGAAACCTTCCAGCGCTGCCCATCCGTCCGCTCAATCTCCAGCGGGAGAATCTTTGGAGTATCCGGCGTGACATAGTCGGCCTGCGCCGGTCCTTCAAAGGGTGCTTCGATCTCAAAGACGATCGCTTGGCTCACCTTGGGATAAGGCAGGGACGGCGTGGTCGTAGGAGTGGGCTCGTTCACCTTGAAGGTGGAGCCGCTCCCGTTATAGAGATGCAGATAGGCAGTCGGCCCTTCCTTCGCGCGCGGGGTGGTGGCGTAGTGCCGGATTGCCACCTTTTCGGGAAGGGAGAGCGCGTGGAAGCGGCGCCCGCCTTCCAGCATGCGATTGAGCAGATCGCCCAGCAGACGGCGCGCGGCAGGATTCTCGCGCCCCGGGACCGGACGGCTGTTATTCCGTGCGTCGTGATGAAAATTCTCCGCTCCCAGAAGCATCGACGCCCAGATCAACTCGCCTTTTCCGACTGCGGCCCGGATTGTCCCGGGAACTTTCACCCCTTGATAGTCGAGTTCATGAAGCACCTCCACGCTTGCGCGTTTCTTTCCGGGTTGCACGCTGACCGGCTCCAGCGCGAAGGCAACCGATACGGCTTCTCCGGCGTCGCTTGCGGGGAGATCCAGCAGGCTGTTCGGCATCGGCTCGAAGCTGCCGACGGCATTGAGCATCGGGCGGAGCGCCCACTCCTCGCGATCAAATCCGAGCTCGTCCTGTCGCCCGGTCTGGCCGGTGGCGAGGACGCGTCCGCCCCGCTCAAGGTAGCCGCGTAGCAGGGCGATCTGCGCGTCGGAAAGCGCCACCGCGTCTGGCAGCACGATCAGCCGGTAGGCATCCAGCCGCTCTGCGGAGATCCGGACGTCTTGGAGCACGTCATAAGGGATATGCAGATCGTCGAGTTGCTCGCACATCCCGACGGCATCCTCCATCGCCACCTTCTTCTGATCGCTGAAATCCCGTGACTGCTCCGAGAACCAGACGCCAACCTCCGCCTGCGAGAGCACATGCTCCAGCGGCATGTTCTCCTTCCAGCGGGTATAGCGCGGCGAATCCATCTCGATCTCCCGGTTCCCGTAGGTGAACCACGTCCGCTGACGATTCATATTATTCTGTGCCCAACCCGCATAAGCGATGATCGGGCTATGGCGATGGTAGACCAGGCCGAAGGCGGCGGTATCCATCCCTTGCGTAAGGCTGTTGAAGATCGACCCTACCGCGAGATTGGAGCGATAGCTGGCATGGAGGTTCGACGAGAGGATCTCAATCCCGAAGTAGTTTGCAAAGCGCCAGACCTCGGAGAGCGAAATACCGGAGCGAACCGTGGAGTAATCGGAGACGTAGACCGTCGGCGCGCCGTACTTCATCCATGCGAAATCCGGCCGTACTTCGCGCACTGCGGAGAGCAGCTTGACGCAGAAGTCGCCCTGAGCGCGGATGCGCCACTGGAGCCACTCCTTCCAGAGCCTTGACTGATGATTGAGCAGATCGGGGTGCTCCCCGTCCGAAGGGAGCTCCAGCTTCGTCTCCGCCCGGAACTTTTCGCGGCAGTATTCGCAGCCGCAGAAGGCCTCCGTATGCCAGCACACCTCATCGAGCATCATCCCGTCGATGTTGGACTCCTTGGCGTAGGCCACCATCATGTCGGTAAAGTGCTTCTGGAAGTGCGGGTTATTGATGCAATAGCCTCGCGTAATCTGTCCCGTGCGGACGCTGCGCTGCGTCCAGTCGAGATTCTGAACCATCTCCTGATACGCCGCCCCCATGTTCGGGATGATCGTGACATCGAAATGATCGAACACCTTCATGCCCCGCTCATGAGCGTGCGCCGCGATCCGCTTCATCGTCTTCCGCATCCGGGCGTGCTCCTCGGGAATGGCGTGCCGGATCAACTCCGGATTAATGAGGAGCACCTTGTATCCCTGCCCCAGCAGTTCATCAAGGCGGCGGGTGATCTGCGCGTCGGTTTCAAACTCGCGGATATTCCCCCGCGATGGCCCGAGCGAGTTGATGTCGCTCTCCCAGCGCCAGCTTTGCTCGGGATCGTGCTGGGGGAAAGCGATGCTGGGATGCATGCTGTAAACACCCTTTCGCCCGCCGCTGCCTTTCGTCGCGGGCTGCGTCTGTACAGCGGCCAAAGCCGGGATTGGCGGACGCTCAAAGCTGAACTGCGTCGTCGGCGCGGGCAGCGCCTCGTTCCGCCAGAAACCGCGGGCGAAGGCAAAATCCTCCGGGCTGTGAATCAGCTTCTGGACCGCCAGCGTATTCAGCGTCCACTGGCCTGAAAAGGCCAGCTCCACAAAGCCCTCTTTCACATGACGCGCAAAGGTGTAGGTATTGATCTCTTCCCCTCCGATCCTGCCCCCCTTCACGGCGACCTCCCCGCCTGCCGAGAGATCGAAAAGCCCGACTCCCCCCGCTCCACCGCTGGCGCGAAGGGTAAAGATATAGATCCCCGAGTCCGGCAGGTCCACGCGCAGCGTCGCCGCTCCGCGCCCTTTCAACCCGCTCTGCATCACGCCCTGCTCCGGCTTTCCCGTGATCTGAAGCTCCTCTTTCGCCGTCCAGCCCGCTCCGAGTTCGGAGGCGTAGGGAGCATTGCCGATCGCCTGCCATGTACGCTTCGATCCCGAGCGCCATGCCCTCGGCTCGATGGGCGGATAGAGCATCCCCTTTGCAGGCCTAGCCCCGAAGTGATACTGCCGATAAGGGGGTACGGCATCGAAATAGAGATAGGAATCAAAAGCATGATACCGCAGGTAATCCTCAAAGGCCGCCTCCCGAACCACCACTTTGCCGATGTAGATGCCATTGTGCGGCGTCATGGAGGATTTCAGGCGGCCGACGGCGGCGCGAAGCGCTCCTTTTTCAGAGGTTACCCACCACGATTCCGGCATTGAGTTTGGCCCGACGTAGCTGTTAAACGAGGTCATCCCCGGAGGGCCGAAGTCGAAGCTCACCGGCTTGCCGCTCTTGGGGTCCTCCAGCGTCACCCACGTCGCGCGGCCCGAAAGAGCAGGCACCATCTCGCCATCCAGCACGCGGCCTTTCACGGTCTGATACGACGTCCCCTCGCGCATCAATGCCTGAAAATGAGCGCCTTCAAAGCGCTCCAGGCCGATCACGACGCGATAGAAGCTATCGAGCTTCTCCGGCTTGCCTTCGTAATAATAGGAGGGCACGCGGTAGATCATGCTAAGCTCCATCTCGCGATCATCGTTCACGATCTCCCTCCGCCAGGTCACCTGACCATGCGGGTCGCTCACGCGCCACCGGTTCGTGATTGTCCGGCCCTCTTTCACCGTGACGTCCTCTCCTTCGGGGGCGTCCGGTTTCCCCGACGGAACCGCCTGAAGGATGTCGCGAAGGATCAGCGGCTCTCCGCGCCACTGCACTTTCAACTCGTCTCCTTTCTCAAAAGTGAACGGGGAGGAATCGGCCATCAGCGATCCGACGGAGCCGATCGCCGCAATGGCAGTGATCAGGGTGGCGGAACGCCAGAGATTGTCGTAGTTAGTCATATCAAAAATCCGGGGGTTAAAAAAATCACCAGTCGCCATCTCGCGCGGCCCATTCTCCGACCGGGATCGCCGCAGCTTGTCGGCTCTTCCCGTTGACCGCACGGCCTACGGGCACGAACTCCGCGAGCACTACGCCGGGGGTGCTGAGCGGGAGCGCTATCACGCCGTCCCCCTGAGCCGGGGGAACCGGAACTTCCATCAGGTCGGAGGTTTCATCAAGCACTCTGGCGCGCTTGATCTCCCACTGCTCCCCTGTGGCGGAAAGGATCTGGACAGGGAGATCAATCTGCTCCTCGGTGGAGGCGATGCCGAGGCGAAGGCTGTCGCCCTCTCTCGTCGCCAGCGCAATGACGGAATGGGTATTTCCCTCCACTGCCAGCCGCATCGGAGCCTCACCTGAGAGCACAAATTCCGAGAAAGCCTCAAAGGCCCATCCGCGCTTGGCGGGTAAGCCGTAGGAATCGAAAAGACCGAAGAGCGAAGAGGTATCCGCGCAGTAGTATTGCGCAATCTCCACGGGGGCATCCTGTAGCGCTGCCAGCGTTCCGAAGATCACCGCCGCCGCTCGCGCACCCTGCTGGGCCGCGCCAATGCGCCGCATGAGGTCGTAGCGCTTCATATTGCGCGATTCAAAGACCGTTACGGGACGCTCCTTCGCATTGAGCAGCGCCAACGGGCTCCACTCTCCCAGATGGCTTTCTGCCTTCTCAAGCCCGATCTCATCGAGAAGCCTACGAACGCGGTTGGCATACAATACAGCGTCGTTCCACGAGACAAGATAGCGATGCCAGGAGACAAAATCCACGGGTACGCCCTTGTCCACGCAGCGCTTCAGCATGCTGCCCCACTTGGTGATCGTTTCGTCCCGGCTGAGAAAAAGATAGCCAAACCCCGCCGTACCCACCTTCAGGGAGGGATCATGCGCCTTGATCGCGCATGCTACAGCAGAATAAAGCTCGTAGAATTCCTCCACGCTCCCCGTCCAGTTCTTCGGGCCATCGGGTTCATTCCAAAACTCCCAATGTCGGATGCCCCAGTGGAAGCCGTTCGCCCATCCTTCGTTATAGTGGCGGACAATATTCACGCAGACCCGCGCCAGTACTTCGGGTTTCCAGCGTTCCGGCCGGTTCCACGTCATTCTGGGCTGATGCTCAATCGTCTCCCCGAGTCGGAAATAGATCTCCGCTCCCGTATCGCGAATGGCGGCAAGGAGGTCATCGCTCAGCCCGAAGGCGTAGCTGCCGGGATCTTCCGGGTCCGCATCCGGATCGGGAAAGAGGTAGTGCAGGTCTACCGTATCGAAGGCGTTATAGATACAGTCATGCGTCCGCACGCTGGGAACCTGCCACCGCTGAAACCACGGACGGAGGTCGAAGTACCAGTTGCGGTCGACCGGGCCACGATTCACTCCGTGGAGCGGACGAAGCGGGCCGACCGGCTGATCAGAATAAATGGTAATCATAGCGAAAAAATGCGTCCTACCAGTCGCCCTCCTGAAGCGCCGGGGCCGGTTGACGAGATAGCGCCTGAGGGCGCGGCACCTGAGCCATGGTCAGCTCTGCCATGACCACCGAAGGACCGGAAAGCGGCAGGCAGAGCCGCCCTTCATCGTCAATCTGGAGAGGTACTTCCTGAAGCGCATGACGATCATCCAGAAGCCGCATCCGCTGCGGCTGCCAGAGCGGCCTTTCTCCCTCGGGCGAACAAACCCGAATGGGAATACTGGCCGCGCCCCCAAGGCTGGCAACGCCTACATGCAGCCGCCCCGAAGGCTCCATGATCGCTATGGCGATGAGGTTCTCCCACTCGCACTCCACCTCCAGCCGCTGCGAACCCGGCTCCAGCTGAAAGAGACTGCAAAACGCGTCAAAAGCCATGCCCCGCCGCCCAAGCACCCCAAAGGCATCAAACAGCCCGAAAAGCGAGTAGGTGTCCGCACAGTAACATTGAGCAATATCCACCGGCGCATCCTGTAGCGCGATTAACGTGCCAAAGATGAGCGCCGCCCCCTCTGCGCCCTTCTGGCGCTCGGCCAGTTTCTTCATCAGATCGTAGCGCTTCTGGTTGCGCGCGCTGAAAATGCTTACCGGTCCGTCCGCCGTCTCCATGAAGAGGCGCAGCCCCCATTCCCCGAGGTGACTCTCGGCGTCCTCAAGACCATTCGCGTCCAGAAACGCCCGGACCTGCCGGGCCATTGCCACTGCTTCGTTCCACGTCCGGAGGTAGGCATGCCACGACACGAAATCAATCGGCACGCCATCAGCCGCGCACATTGTCAGTCCCTCAATCCAAGGGTTATGTGGGGAACGGGACGGCAGAAATCCGGAGCCGTAGCCCGCCAGCCCCACCTTCAGATCGGGATTGTAGGCGCGGATCGCGTGCGCAACCGCCCGGTAGCGCTCGTAGAACTCCTCCGGCGTCCCGGTCCAGTTCCGGGGGCCGTTCGGCTCATTCCAGAACTCCCAGTATTTGATCCCCCAGCGAAACCCCTCGGCCCACCCCTCGTTGTAGTGCCGGACGATATTGACACACACCTGCGCGAGCACCTCGGGAGCCCAGCGCTCGGGGCGGTTCCACATCATCCGGGGCTGGTGCTCAATCGTCTCTCCGAGTCGGAAGTAAATTTCCGCTCCTGTATCCCGGATCGCGGAGAGCAGGTCGTCGGTCAACCCGAAGCGGTAGTTAGCCGGGTCCGCCGGATCGGCCTTGGGGTCTGGAAAGAGGTAATGGAGATCGACCGTATCGTAGGCATTGTAAATACAGTCGTGCGTACGCACCGTGGGAACCTGCCAACGGGTAAACCAGGGACGGAGATCGAAATACCAATTACGGTCCACCGGGCCGCGGTTGACCCCGTGCAGAGAGGTTCGCAGCGGACCGCGTGTGCGTTCTGGATAAAGCTTGATCATCATACGAAGAGAGAGAATTGCTACCAGATGCCCATCCACGCCTTGGCGGTTATCCGCGCCCGCGCTTCATGCAGGCGGAGCGATTCGATGTGGCCATCGCAGTAGAGAAAATGGGCGACGCCGTTGTGGCGGAAGTCGATGTTCTTCGTCTCGGAGGGGTGTTGCAGTTGAAGGTCGGACATCACTTGGGACTGGTAGAAGAAAGCGGCGCTCCATGCGGAGTTCGACGCCTGCTTGGCATCTACCACCAGCGGCGTCTCCGCGAGCCGCCCGATACTGGAAATGTGGCGGGGCTTGTATTGATCCGTCGTTGACGTCCCGGTGGCATTCAGCCCCACCATTGCCGCAGAGGCGGCAAACGTCCTTGTGAGCTGCGTATTATCCGGAAAGCCTTCATAGCGGGCATTCGGGCAGACGAAGGTCAGGTTGGCCAATCGTCCGGGCCGTAGTGGCAGATAGGGCCCCAGCGGATCGCGCGTCCATGTGGTAATTTCCTTCGCGCCATTCCCCAGCGTTACCTCCGACGAAATCGCGGGATAGAATCCCTGATGATCAAAGCGATACTGATCCAGCGCCACGCCGATCGCCCTGAGTTGGCTGATGCTCTGCAAAGCGCGTGCCGACACGCGGCTGCGCGCCATCGAGCCCGCCCCGATGATCACCAGTACGGCAATCACGCCGACGGCGACCAATAGCTCAACGAGCGAGAATGCAGAGCTTCGGTCTCGCTGCCTGGACGGATTTGCTATTGATCCGGGGGAATCATTGCTCATAGGGAAAAGGTAGATCAACGCTTCAGGAACCCGGGGATTTTCAGCTTCACCGCCGTCATCCGACTACGGCAAAGCTCCAATCTCCCCGGGGCGGGGAAAACATAGCGCGCCTTAGCGGCGAATGCGATGCAGGAGACCTCCTACAAGGATAGAGCCCCCCAGCAGCAGGGCCACGTTGGGCTCCGGGATCACCTGTACGGAGATTACGCCGTTCTCCATCTGTACGGCAAAATTCGAGAATTGATCATGCTGAAACGTGAATTTTGAGGCGTCAAAGCCGGTCACGGCGTCAAAGTCAAAGAGCTGGTAGGTCTGCCCGATCTCTCCTCCGGAAAGCGCCAGCATTACCTGATCATTCAGCTCCAGCGTTCCGCCAGCGATCCGCCCGCCGTCATCAAGATTAAAGGCAAAGGTCGCGCCCTTTTTTGCGTCCAACCCCGTCGTGAGGAAGAGTTCGGTGTTCGTTTCAACCCGCGAAGCCCCTATCCCGTTCGTCACCAGCGTACCGTAGATCCGGGCGCGGGTACTGTTTACCTTGTCGATATTGAGCGTGGCGTTGGTGGAATCCGTCCCGAGGTAAACCGTCATATAGCCATTGACGCCTTGCGTCGGCGCTCCCAGCGTGGTGCCGCTCCGCATCGTCACGATGCCCTCCTCGAAATGGGAGCTGAAGCCCGGCTGAAATCCGGCGGTCGATCCGCCGAGATAAAGCGTTCCCTTGCCCACCTTATGGAAGGTTCCGTCCTTGGAGTATCCCCCGGTCTCCCGCAGGAAAGAGAGCATCCCGCCCTCTCCGACATCGACGGTATAGCTGAACGCATCGGTCACCGAAGCGTAGACGCTGATCCCCACGTCAAAGACCGCCGTCGTATTGGCTTCGACGGTGATCCGGTCCTTGATCACCAGACGCTTGCCCGTCGTGGTGGTAATGCGCAGATTGTTGGCCTCCGCCTTCACCAAAATACTGTTGGGAGATTGATCATTGGCATCCAGCTGGATTTCAAGATCCGCCATATCAAAGACCAGGTCGTTATCGTTAACCCCTCCGCTCGGGCTCCAGTTCCCGAAGGTTCCCAGGCCGTTGTCCGCGCCATTACCGGTCCAGACGCGGGTCAGCGCATTTGCAGGGATGGAAGAAAATGCCAGCAGCGCTAGAGCCGCGAGACCCGTACGGACGGCGGGCAGCAGTCTACCCGACGAAGGGGCGCCAGTCATTTCATACCGGGATACAGGAGGGAGTATTGTATTCATAAAGATACGGGAAGTGGTTGGGGGATGACGAATTGAATCCTTCGATTTGCAGGGCAGTATTGCTTAAACCGGTCATCTTGTGAATAGGCGGGTCTGTCATATTCCTTTCTGTTTCTGCTACACCGGGAAAACCTGCTTGGTTTTCCGCCTTGATCACATAAAATCGCTTCCAGCTTAGCAGACATCTACCTTGTTCTCCCTTTGGAATGATCCGAACCCTCCAGCGAGCAGCCCGAAATACTGAGCATCACTTTACCCGAAGCCCTGGATTTCCCTTCTGGACCTTTGGGGTGATGCTCCGGGGAACTTTTCAGTTTCTCCAGCCGACGCACGACCTTGTCGTCACCTCGCCCGCCTTCTTTCTGCGCAAGCCAAACTCCCCCTACACGCTCAATACCGGTATCGAAGGCGAGCCGAGCGAAGAACTTTACGCGCTTTTTACTCCCGCTGACCATTGGCAACCGCTCCTCCGGTGGCCTTTCAATCCTGAGGGGATCGCGGTGATTGAGGTTGTTGACGAAGAGCTCCGGCGGGAAGTCATCAAGTGCCTTCACGAAGCGTTGCAAATCTGGATCGCGCAGCCGCATCGGCATAGCGAGCTGGCCTCAAACCTCCTGGAGCGCGCCCTGCTCCTCCTTGATGGCGTAAACCCGGAGCAGCAACATCATCACCGGGACAGCCGGATCTTCAAAGCGATCGATTATATGCGCCGCCATTATCGGCAGGAGATCAACATCACTTCGCTCTCCCGACATGTGGGGCTCTCTCCCTCCCGCTTTGCCCACCTTTTCCGCTCGCAGATGAACGTCACCCCCAAGCAGCAACTGGAGCTGATCCGGCTCGATGTCGCTGCCGAGAAGCTTCTCGTGACGATGAACCCCGTGGAGGAGATCGGCTTCTCCGTCGGGTTTACCAATCCCGCCCACTTTTCCACCCGCTTCAAAAAACGCTTCAACCATTCACCCCGGCACTACCGCGCCTTTCATCTACGATCATGACCCCCGAGCCACTGGAACAGAGCCGTTATCACAACGCCTTCAAGCGCACCGGCCGCAACGTACGCATCGCCCCCGACGTCTGGATCGAGCATCCGGAGGCTCTTGAGCTGGGCGATGAGGTCGTCCTGCATCGGGGAGTCTCCATCTGGGGGAAGCCGGCAGAAGCGATCATTGGCTCCCGCTGCTCGCTTCATGCCTTCTGCCAGTTCAAGCTCGCCGGGGCGCGTCTTGTGGTGGCGGAAGAAGTCGGTTTTTTCACCGGTACCTATCTGGAAGGCGGGAGTCGCCCCGAGAGCTTCGTTGAGATCGGCGCGAAAAGCCACTTCGCTCCCTATACCCTTCTCTATGGTACCGGCGGGCTGCGTATTGGCGCTTATTGCAACGTCTCCGCCCATGTCGTCTTTGCCACCATCGGGCATAATCACCGCGACACCAGCCAGCCGATGGCGCTGACGCGGGCCGTAGCCGGGCCGATCACCGTGGGGGCCGATGTCTGGATCGCCGCCAATAGCACCATCTGCGCCGGAGTTGCCATTGCGGACGGCTGCGTCATCGCCGCAAACTCCGTGCTGACCCGCTCTACCGACCCGATGGGACTCTACGCCGGGGCGCCCGCCCGTCGTATCCGCAACAGAACGCCATGATCTCTTCCTACTATGCTCCGGCTTCGCTTTCTCGTGATTGCTAACCTCATCCTCTCAAGCATGACGCTCTACTCCACTCCATCGCCTCAGATCTTCATCGGTTGGGGCGAAGCTGATATCACCCCTCAGGCCCCCGTGGCGCTCGCCGGCCAGTTTGGCGCGCGCCTCTCGGAATCCGTAGCCGATCCCCTCAAGGCTGCGGTCGCTGCATTTTCCTCCGGGGATACCGGATTCGTCTTTGTCGGCTGCGATCTTATTTGCATCTCCGACGACCTGAAACAAGCCGTCCACGACGAACTTCGCCGGCGCCTGCCGGAATTCCCCGCAGACGCCGTGATCCTTCACGCAACCCATACTCATACCGCCCCCGAAATTCGTCGTCCTAATGGCGTGAGAAGCCACATCGGCTCGCGCGGAAACGGCCTTGACCTCGGCGAACTTCCCCCGGACCAGTACCTCGCCGATGCCTCGCGAAAGATCGCCGTCGCCATCGAAAGCGCATGGAAAAGCCGGTCGCCGGGTGCCATCGCCTACGGGATGGACGAAGCCGTCATCGCGAGAAACCGCCGCTGGGTCGATCATCGCGGCGTCTCCACGATGTATCGGCTCAAGGACGAAGCCATTGAGCATTTCCGCCATATCGAAGGCTACGAGGATCATACGCTGAACCTTCTGGCGACGTACACCGCCCAGGGCGAGCTCAGCGGCCTCATCGTCAATCTCCCCTCTCCCGCGCAGTCTACCGGAACGGCGTACTTTGTCTCCGCCGACTTCTGGCATGAAACCCGCGAAGAGCTTCGTCGCCGCATGGGGCGTCACATTCCCATCCTTCCGCAATGCAGTGCCGCCGGAGATCTTACCGATACCCTGATCTGGGGAGAGTCCGCGCACCGTCGGATGCGGGAGCTTCGGGGGCGGACGCAGCGGCAGGAAGTGGCCATCCGCATCGCAGACGCCGTAGAGCGCATTCTCCCTGCCATCCACGCCACACGGGAGTCCGCGCCTGCCGTCGCCGTTCGAAGTATCACCGTCGCGCTTCCCGTCAATCCGCTGAGCGAGGAAGACGCCGCCCAGGCCCGCAAGGAGGCAGACGAAGCAGGGCGGCAATTTGAAGAAGCCGTCGCCGAGTTGGAAGCCCACCCGGACCTGCGCAAGCATCCCCGCTGGTACAACGCCGCCACCCGCGCATGGAGATCGCAGTCGTGGCATTTGGGGGTGGAAGCCCGGTACCATCTCCAGCAGCAGGGCGTGCGCACAGCCCCTGCTGAGATTCATGTCATCCGGATGGGAGACATCGCCTTTGCTTCAAACCCCGTGGAGCTTTATGTGGACTTCGGTATCCAGCTCAAAGTCCGCAGTCCGTTTCTCCAGACCTTCCTCATTCAACTCGCCGGAGAAGGAAGTTATATCCCCAGCCCCCGCTCTGTCGCGGGAGGCGGCTACGGCTCCGTTCCCGCCAGCAATCCCATCGGTCCCGAGGGCGGACAGCAGCTCGTGGAGGAGACCCTGCGACTTCTCCGCGAACTCAAAGCAACCGGTACGCCTTAGGCAATGAAAGCGCCTTCCATAGACGGCTGTGACACACGCGCTCCGGAGATGGAGCGTACGTCATTTGGCTTCCTTCCATGGGAACATGGAGGGGACAAGCTGAAAGTTTTCCCCCCAGAACAGCGGCATCGCCAGACCGCGCCGGATCAGCTTCCTGCGGTTCGCGCTGTACCATGAGCCGGTCCGGTTCCCGCCTCCGCCGTGGGTCATCTCGTACTCGTGAATGGGAATTCGGAAGGTGGGCCCGGTCTTGTCCAACACGGCGGCGATCGACCTTTGCCCCTCGGAAGCGCCAAGGGAAAAGCAAACATCCGGACGGAACCCTGCTGCGATCCCTTTCTCCAGCCCCCCGCTAATGGGGACGCCGTTCTCAGCCGCCTGAAGAAATACGATACCGTTTACCTTTGCAAGGTAGACATTCGTCTCCCGGCCTTCCCCTGAATCGAGCTGCCTCCCCTGCATGACGAAAATTTCCACGGGACCTACGCGGTAGGGCGTTTCATAAGGCGGCACGGTAAGGCGCTCGCTTAAGTCCCGCCACCAGCTACGGAGTTGCTCCGGCACGATAACCGGCTTCCCCATTTCCACAAGCCGCTTGGCCAATGAGTAGCTGGCATGATCGTAATCCTTATGCGTGATCAGGCTAACGTCCACGAGGCGGGCAAGGCGATCCCGCTGTTCCGGAGTCCAGTGGAACCCCGTGCGGCGTCCTACCCTGCTCTCTTCCGGCTCCACCCTGTTATCAGGAATCGGTCCTTCCTGAAAGTCGATGGCAACCACGCCTGAGGGGCTCTTGATCAACACGGAGGATGAGTAGAATTTGAAGAGCTGCACTCCTTCCTTTACCTCCGCACGCTCAAGGTCATCCAGCGCGCGGTCGATCCGCCTGAGATGAAAATCGCGGAGCGGAATCAGGCTGCGGACCTCCTCGTCGCTCATCCGGCTGGAAACCTTAATCCGAACCTGTTCATCAAGCTGTTTCGCGATTTCACCGCGTGCATCGATGTTGGAAATTGAGGGACCATGTTCCGTAAGGGACGCCTCGATCTCGCGCAAAGCGGCGACCGGATCGGAGGGGGCGGCGATTGCCAGCAGCGATGAAAAGAGAAAACTGGCAGCGAATCCGAAAAATAGGCAAGGCGGTTTCATAATGAGAAAATGCGGAGCGGAAGAGGGGCTGCTTATCGCAGTTGGATATCGAAGTGTTGACCATACTCGGCTAGCCAATGATCATACCATGGCGAATATGCGCGGAGTCGGACGGTCTTTTGATCGGGCAAAAACTGGATCAGTCGAATATAACCGCCGCCGCCATCCTTGCGCGTCTGGTAATTCGTGAGCACCTGATGAACGAGCTGCTTCCCCGCCCCTTCAGAAGCGAGATAGCCCGAAGTTGGCGAGGTGATGACGTGCCCACTCAGGACCAGGAAAATATTTGGATGCCGGGAGACGAATTTGCTCCAGATCTCTTCGCCATCGTTCGAGCCGCCTTCCTCCTGATTTACCCCATAGCCCTTGGGGCTGGCTACCTGTATTTTGCCGTGCGTCGCGAGATCATAGCGGCGATTGTCCGCGTAAGTATACGCATGAGTCACTACGATGACCTTCTTATCCGGATGCTTGGCTACCACGGCGTTCGCCCAGTCGAGTAAAAAATCCCTCGGCGCAAATTCGAGAGATACCACAAGGTACTTCCCCGTCGGCGCAGTAAAGACATGCCAGCTATTCTCGATCTTCCCCTCCTCAAAAAGCCCAAACTCCTCATTGTTCTCGTAATCTGAGGGCTTGAAGTATTCATTGGCGAGTGTTGTCCGAGTCTTTCCCAGCGTCTTATCGCTCAGCTGGCCAATATCATGATTCCCCAAGGCTAGCGAAAAAGGCACTTTTGCCCTCTTGAGAACATCAAACGCGGAAACCGCCCTCTCCCATTCAACAGGGAGGTTGTAGTTGGTAATGTCTCCCTCATGGACGACGAACCGGATATCATGCTCCTTCCGGTTCGCAGCGATCCACTCGGTTTGCCGATCGAAGATCTCGGGAAACCGGGCTGCATAGAGTTGGGTATCCGGAAGAACGGCAAGTGTCCAGGTTCCGGGCGGGGCATCAAGCGGAGTGAGAGGTGCGGTCGGCATCTTGGGAGGGGTCGCGGGCCTGTAGGATCGACCGGAGGGATCAATGAGCCGCGCGGGGCTGGCCTGGTCTGCCCCGGCGCCGTACGTCCCTGCGGAAAACGCGAGGCTGCTAATGGCAAT
This sequence comes from Chthoniobacter flavus, assembly GCA_040392045.1. Lineage (GTDB taxonomy): Bacteria > Verrucomicrobiota > Verrucomicrobiia > Chthoniobacterales > Chthoniobacteraceae > DATMFV01. The sequence goes on from JBEBWR010000010.1 coordinate 21,450, forward strand.
CACCGCTCCCCGGTGACCGAAAGAGCGCCACGGAATGGAGATAACGTTCCTGATGGAATGCAACATAGTGATAGTGAAGAATGGCGTGGATAGGGATCTTTAGCGGCCCCCTCGGAGTTCCTCTGAAGGGATGGATAGATGCTCCGCATCGACCTCCGCTGAATCGGAGGCAATCACGAGAATCGGAGATACCGCCCTTCCTTTAAGCAGCTTCGAGAAGTTTCCGCGCAGCCCCAGAGCTTTCAAAAGCGAAGGTTTTGTCAACGAATTGTCCCTAATTTTAAGCCCCTCCGTGGAGGTAGCTACGATGGATGGCTGCGCGCTATCGCTGATCCGGTTATCGCGGATGTCGATATTCCGGTGCGTTCCAGATGGAGAGACCGCGCCATCTCCGCCAAAAGAATAGACGCCAATCGCCACACCAAGGCAGCCCCGGATCTCGTTTCCGATAATCCTTACGTCATCCGAAGTTCCCGATTCCAGCCACCAATATTCAGCTTCCAGCTTAATCGCTTCGCTCCGTGTCCCGACGATAAGGTTATCTCTGATCTCTCCTTGGGAACCTTTTACCAAAATGCCTCGGGAGCGGTTCATTCCGAACTTGCAACCGCTCACCCTGAACCCTGAACCCATTCGCTCCCGAGAAGCGATGAGGGAACCTTTCGGAAGATCAACCACGCGATCCAAACGAACCCGATAAGCCTTCGACGTCCAGTGAGTCCGAATGCGCTCATCCATTCTCTGTGAGAGCAGGAACGTCCGCTCTTCCGGGGTAATCACGCCCTCTTGCGTCACTTCCAGCACTTTGGCATCAGGAAGCCGGATGCCGGAGTAGCTTAGCAGTTCGACTGTCTCCTGAGCCTCGATAAAGCTATCCCGGGCGAGAACTCGCAGGAGGTTGCCCTCGGCTTGCATGATGACATGATAGTTACCGCAAATGTTGATCGCATCATCCCCCATGAAATGCGCTTCGCATTCGATATATGACGGGCCGCGCTTTGCATGTTTACTATGGAACGCGTCTGCATTAAGCGAACGGATCCGGGGGGCCTCGCGCCGCACGAGATCTTCGTCGGGAGAGCGCCTTGCCACGCGGCAACGCAGATAGGTGTTTTTGTCGCAATCCAACTCCAGAAAGCCGAAGGAGTTTGACGCATGCAGAGTGACATTTTCCAAAGTCACAAAGCTGCTCTTCTCCAGCAGAACCGCATGGGGAATAGAGCCATTCGGAGCGTGACGGCTATTGATGACTATGATATCGCCCTCCCTCGCGTCATCCTGTGGAGACACACGCTTCCGGCTCACAACGAGTCGCCGGGAATCCGGCGCTTCCACGGAATCCACCGGGTAGTCCTGATTTCGAAGCGTCCCTGTTTCGGGGTTATAGATCTCGTACTTCTGCGGGATCGCCGTTCCCGCTTCAGGATAGCCATCGAAGAGCTCGATCTCGTGAATCCGCTTATCCGCCGAGATCCGGGTGATCCGCCCCTGCGTATAGGGAAGCGGATCGTAGTCGATGGTCAGGCCGATAATCGTCAGATTCATGCAGCCCCAGATCGTTAAAGCGCGGGTCGTCTCCGTGCAGATCAGTTCAACGCCCGTCGCGTCGATCACGGTATCCTTCAAGCCGGATAACAGCAGATGCTGCCGCTTCTTCGGCGTCACACGATACTGTCCCGGCGGGATCACGATCGTTTTTACCCCCCGGCGGGATTCCTCAGTGATGAAGCTTTGAAGATCGAAGTCGGGCGGAGCCGAGCCTGTGCCCCTAAGATCGGAGAACGCTCCAAAAACACAGGCGGCAAGCATCATCAAGCGCTTCGTCGCTGCCATGGAAAAACTCTGCATGAGACAATAACCGGCGGCTAGAGACGGGCGGACGATGCGACCCAGGCTTTTTTCCTGCGCATCCGAAGGAACCAATAGACCGGCGCTCCCGCCATCAGCAGGTAAGCCAGACCCGGCTCCGGAATGACCTGAAAATTGGCCTCAAAGTCGGTTGTATAGAAATACTGAGCCCCCGTCGCGGTATCAAACTGACCATAGATACCGATGGCTTCGATGTTCTGAAAGCTACCGGTGAGGGTATCGAAAACGGAAGGCGCGTTATCCAGGCGTCCTTCCAGCCCCCCCGTCGGGTCCCATTCCCCCCAGAGACTGGTAGAAAGCTGGCCACTCGCGAAATCGATGCTTGAGCCCGTTGAGCCGGTGGGTACGGTATCACTGCTAAGATACCACTGCCCTTCGTTAAGAATCGCCAGCCGGACGGTGCTCCGCGTTACTCCGGAAAAGCGGGCTGACAGACTGCTTGTCCCATCGATCCCATAGGAGGCGCCCTCGTCATAGCCGACAAAACTCTCCTTTTTGAAAAAGAGAAAAGCGCCGCCCTCCGTGGAGGTATCCGCTGGCAACCCGATCTCAAGCGCATTCTGATAGTAGGAAGCGGGTCTGCGGATGTACATCCGGGCAAAGCTCGTAAGGCTCCCGTCCGAGCTGCTCATCCATGCGGCGCCGTAAAACAGAGGCCCGCCATAGAACGCCCCGCTACCATCCACTGCTGCGGGAGAGATCGCGACCGAGTCGCTGTAGAGCCGCTGCCAGACCTTCGGGTCGTCGTCGGCTTGGGTTAAAGGCAGATTAAAGTGTCCGGTTTTGTCCTGCTGGAGGTAGTTTGTCGTGGTGCCGCTCCAATGGAAAACAGGGGCAGCTACGGCGGATGTCAGGTTTGCGGCGGTCAAAAGGAGGCCGCTGAGGAGCGCCCGGTTCCGGGATTTTGCTTTAGCGATAGATAAGCTCATTCTGCTGGATCGATATTGGGATTGGGTTCGTCAATTTTTTGTGGGGCATTGGGAGTTATCGGATAATGTCCCAACGAACGTGCGGAGTGTAGGCCCAGGAGGGGTGTTGAATTTCGACATGTCCGTCAGCCATGGCGAAAGCAATCCCTTTTCCATGGTAGAACCTGCCATTGGGCAGATGCCCAACGATACGATTCTTGTTTCGCCAGCCGGAGCCAATGCTGTTGGAGGTGGCAAACTGATAGTGGTCTGAATACTCGCTTTTCACGGTGTTCGTCGTGAAGTGCTCGAAGATCAAAATTGTATCGGACGGATGAGTAAGATCGATTTGGCGTCGTACAACGGAGAGATACTTCTGAGCCCCCGAAGGGTCGTCGTAATAGCCGACTACCCCCATCGGACTCTCGTAGTTCTGAGCTGGCTGGGAGCTAAGCTTATAGGAGCGACGATATTTCCCGGGGCTGGCCTCTATAGGTCGCGGGTCCGCCGGGCAGTGGAGAAGAGAGGTCGGCTCTTTCAGATCGTGGTGCCCGAAATACGGGGCCACCACGCCATCCCATGTAACCGCCGCTCCCTCGCCAAAGGGCGGCGGGAAGCGTCCATTGTGTTCCGTAGCATAGCTAATGACTGCCGTAGCGAGCGTTCGAAGATTTGAAGCGCAAACCGTCTGTTTGTTCATTTCCCGGGCTGCTCCAAAAGCAACGAACGCCAAGGTGGCAAGAACGGCGACAGTGGCGATCCCAATCAGAAGTTCGAGCAGCGAAAAGGCAGTACTCGCTTTCCGGACGGAAAACGGGAACTGACGACACGAGGCCGAAGGCAGGCAGGCCGCTATGTCCTTCCCCGAGACATCGTTGAGCGAAGAGAAACAGCGGGATGCCACCTCGAGAACCTCTTCAGGGCGAGACGAAGGCACGGCAATACAGCTCATCCCCGCGCTTCGTGCCGCTTCGGCCCCGACGAGGCTGTCCTCAAAGACAAGGCAGCTCTCTGCCGGAACTCCGAGCTCCTCCGCGGCAGCGAAAAAGACATCCGGAAAAGGTTTCCCCCGCCGGACCGACTCGCTGCTCACCTTTACTTCAAAGGCATCGGCGATACCGAGCTCTTCGACAATGATCTCAATCGCCTCCAGAGGACTGCCGGAGGCGATGGCCAGAGGAGCAATCCTCTCAGCGCGGCGCACGCAGACGGCAGCTCCCGGCATGGCAGTGATCGGTCCCGCACGAAGACTCTCCAATAACGCATCTCTCACGATCCTCTGGCATTCCGCCAGCGGGAGATCGGGATTAAACTCCCGGTGAATGACAGCGGCCACATCCAGCGTGTTCATTCCCTTGTACTTCAGCGCCAGTTCGGAAGACCATGCCCGGCCCAGCCGGCGCAAGAGAGCCTCCTCCGCCCGTCTCCAGTGGGGAGCGGTAAAGGCAAGCGTGTCATCGAGATCAAAGATGATCGCGAAACGGGGCGCTTCCTGAGGAGGCTCGGGTAATGGAGCGCCCGCAGGAGTGGAGAGTGGGTCAGACAATAGACTCATTGTAGTTCAGACTTGGTAGGCTTCTCTGCTCCGGGGAGAACGAGAGCCTCACCCCAAAAGAGGAATGCGCGGCGGCCGCTTTGCAGTTCCTGCTTTCCCTTGCCCTTGAAGGCGCCCGAGACGCGGTTTCCGCCGCCCGGGTGCGTCATTTCGTATTCGTGAATCGGGAGCCTCACAAAAGGTATCTGCCGCGACAGGAAAGCCTCTGTGGCCCTCCCGCCCTGACGCATCCCTGTACTGAGAATGATCGTAGGCTTAAAGCCATCTTTCATAGCCGTAGAGAGCCATTCGTCGACCACATCATTATTTTCAGCAGCATGGAAAATCGTCTGTCCGCCGATTTTAATCAGGTAGACGTTGGTTTCTGCGTCTATGCCAGGCAGTTCCGTACGTAAGCCCACCTCGCGCCCCTCGGAGTCCCTGCCGGTTTTCCCCATATACTGAGTGCCAAGCGTGGCGAGAACCTCCGCCGGACCGAAGACTTGAGGGCGATGGTAGTCGGGAACCACCAGTCCATGACTCAAAGAGCGCCAGAGCTCCTTTAACTCCGGGGTGACCACCACCGGTTTCCCTCTTGCGACAAGCCGCCGGGTGAGAGCAAAGCTCGCGTGGTCTGGATGAATATGGGAAATAAAGCTGGCATCAACAAGGTTTGCCAGCCGATCCAGCTGCTCGGGAGACCAGAGGAATCCGGTTTTGGCAGAGATGGGATCACAATCCATCGGGTCCGCTCCATTAGCCCTTACCGGCCCTTCTTGGAAATCAATAGCAATCGTTCCTTCGGCGCTTTTTACAACCACAGAAGATGAATAGAATTTACAAATAACAACACCAGTTGTTACACGCGTTTTTTCAAGAGTAGAAAGACCTGCCTCGACTCGGCCGTGATAAAACTTCGCCAACTGTTTTATCCTCTTAAACTCATCATCAGAGGTTTGATGATTTACGGCTATGTTAACAACCTTGTCTAACTCCGCGGCAACGAGCCGCCTTTTCCCGTAGCTTTCTCCATCAAGTCCAAGTGTTGGCGGAGCCTGAAGCAAAAGCTCCTCAATCACCTCAAATGACATTTTCTCTTCGGCCTTCAACGGCGCCGCAAAGAGAACCGCGAGCGAGAGCGTAAGGGCTCGCATCATGGAAAACGACCCTCCTCCGGATGAGAAAATAGACTGAAATCGGATTATCGCCATTTGCGTAATACAAACAGGAATTATGGAAACATACGCTCCACAGCAAGCAGGAACAGCGAGGAAGTGGAATCGTAACCCGACCGTTGCAAAATCGTCATAAACCCTCGCAATGTAAAACAATGGAGATAAGCAAAACCGAATCCCGTAACCATAATGTCACAATATACAGATCGACACCATAGCGTTCATAAGGAAAGACTTTCCGGCAAATGCCATATCCGCTTAAAAACTTCCTTATAGCGCTGATTATCTTAATTATAGGCAACAGCAGCGTCACCCGATGTATCGCCTCCGCCCGTTCCGGCACCGCCGCAGATCCTTTGCGGGTAATGCTGATCCCCGCAGATGGCGGCACAGAAGATGGAACCCGGCGGGACTTCCTGCCCCTCTTTGAGGGAATCACCAGAGCTTCAGGAATCCATTTTGAAGTCCGCGTGGGACAGAGCTACGCCGCCGTGGTCGAAGGGATGTCGGGAGGCATCGTCGAGCTCGCCTGGTTCGGCCCGGCTTCCTACCTTCAGGCAAAGGAGCGCGGCGCTGCCGAGCTTCTGGCGGTCGCGGAAAAAGATGGCGGTATCGGATATTACTCCGGGATTTTTGTGAAGAAGGATGGCCCGATTCATACCATCGCGGATTTGCGGGGCCGGAGCATCGCATTAGGAGACGTCTCCTCGGCCTCCAGCTTTGTCTATCCCGTGGCGGCCCTGCTGGAGAACCAGCTCGACCCGGTCAGAGATTTCTCCCGGGTGGTTCTTTCCGGAAACCATAGCAGCAGCATTCAGGCACTTCGGGCCGGGCAGGTCGATGCGGCGGCCTGTTCATTGCTCTCTTTCGCCAAAGCGGCACGGGAAAACTCCGTAGATCCCGAGGATTTCCGGCTCCTCCTGCGAACGGAAGAAATTCCCGGCCCGCCTCTCGCCATGCATCCCCAGCTCTCTCCCGATCTCAAAGCAAAACTCAAAGAGTCCTTTGCCTCGGCCCGACAACTTCCCGGCGTACAGGCAGCAATGGTCCGAGGTTACGGAGGTGGGATTGTGGATGGCTACAAGGCCAATGTCTCCGAGGACGTGTATGAAGTGGTTGGTCGCGTCATGAAGCAGGTCACGCCGGAATTGAAATCCGCGCTACTGGAGAAGGCGGGAAATCCATGAGCTCATTAGCCCTTGCAACTCCCTCGCCCCGCTCCCCGAGAGCCTGTTCGACGGCTGTATCCTTGAAATCCGTAGAAAAATGCTTTCCCGATGGCACCCGCGGTATCGATTCCGTGGACCTTGAGATTCCCGAAGGGGAATTCTGTGTTCTATTGGGTCCCTCAGGAGCGGGAAAGAGTACGCTATTAAAAACCATCAATTGGCTGGTGAAACCAACCGGAGGAAGCATCGAAATCTTTGGAGAAGCCATTACAGCCCATAATCTTCGGGAGTGCCGGGATCAGATTGGAATGATTCATCAGCATTACGGGCTCGTTCCGCGATCCTCCGTAGAGCTGAACATCCTTTCAGGCGCTTTGGCCCGTGCTTCAGCCTGGCGGATATTGCTTCAGCTCTTCCCAGCGGATCTGCGCCGCAGAGCTGCGGAGCTGGCATCTGCTGTCGGGCTAACCGAAGCGCAGTTTCGTCGTCGGGCCAGCAGCCTTTCGGGCGGCCAACAGCAGAGGGTTGGAATCGCACGAGCATTCCTCCTTGATCCCAGAATCGTTCTTGCGGATGAACCCGTTGCAAGTCTCGACCCGAGGGTCAGCCGCGAGGTACTGGCACTGCTCAAAGAACATGCCACACAACGGGGAAGCACGGTGATATGCAGTTTACATCAGCCCGATCTGGCCCGCGAATTTGGAGACCGCATCATCGGCATCAAGAAAGGAAAAGTCTTCTTCGACGTGACTTCAAGCGAGCTCACGGAGGAGCGCTTAAAGAACCTTTACTATGAATACGACTCACGCGCCTAAACACTCCGGATCGGCTGTCACTCCGGCCGGACAAACCTTGCCGGGAAGTGACTGGAAACTTCCCCCCCTCTACACATGGCGCTCCATCGCCATCCTGCTCATTGCATGTGTCTGTCTCGCCTTCTCCGGCGAAAACGTCGGGATGGGAAGAACCGTCGGCTTATTAGCCGAATGGGCAGGCCGAACGCTAGGCATCGTTGAGCATTCACAGGTCGACGACGCCGTCCAACGAATGGGTTCAGCAATGTTCCCCCTTCGGCTCGCGGAGAAAACCGGGATCAATCGGATAGCAGACTTCGATCGCGATCACCTCCCTCTCTTCTCCTGGATTGAAACACAGGAAACGGTGGTGAAGGAGGTCAATCCTGCCACCTTTGAAACCGAGTTGGTGACCATGCGGGAGGAGTACCTCGTGGAGCCGGTTGGCTACCTATGGAAGGTCTTGAAGAAGATGGCTCAGACCTTCGAAATTGGCGTCTGGGGGACCATGATCGGTTTGCTCCTCAGCGCGCCGTTAGCCATCCTTGGCGCGCAGAATTACACGCCTTTCCGATGGGTTTACCTGCTGGTGCGAGGAATCATCAGCCTCTGCCGCTCGGTCCCGGAGCTCATCAGTGCCCTCTTTCTCGTGCTTGCCTTCGGATTCGGTCCCCCTGCGGGAATACTTGCCCTGGGAATACATGCCGTCGGGTTTCTGGGTAAATTCTTTGCGGAAGATATCGAAAATGCCGATCGCGCCCCCCAACAAGCGCTTGAAACCACCGGCGCAGGACGCCTTCGAGTGCTCTGGATGGGCGTTATTCCTCAAGTCCTTCCTCAATATATTGCGTATACACTCTACATCCTTGACCGAAACGTCCGCATGGCGACCGTCATTGGTATCGTCGGCGCGGGCGGAATCGGGCAGGAACTCAAAGGCCGCTATGATATGTTTGAGTATGGACACGTGGCGACGATCCTCCTCGTCATCTTTATCGCCGTCTTTATCCTTGACCAACTCGCTGCGAAGTTGAGAGCCCGGATCTTGTAGTCAACAGTCCG
>JBEBWR010000011.1:0-29607 GCA_040392045.1 Chthoniobacter flavus
CCCGCCAAGCGGGGAAGCCTCCACCCGCTGCATGGCCCGCTGGCGGACCTCTTCCGAATAGATCGACTGCTCCTCTTTCAACGGAAAGCCCCCGGCATGGATGGAAATGGAGAACATCAGCAGAATAGCTGCGGTATAGAGATTCATCGTAACGCGGTCAGGAGGAGTTACAGTTCTTCGGGCGGAACGACCATCACGCGGCGCACTTCCCATTCCCCGGAGTCCGCAGTCGTCAGAAGCCGGATGTCATGATAGCCGGTCGCCACGTCCCGCTGCCCTTCGGAGAATCCGAGGTTCTCCCGTATAAAGAGAAGGGCGCGATCGCTTACCCGCCAAAGGCGAAGCGTCACGGACTCTCCGTCTTCCGCCAGAATCGTATCGACCTGATACCACTCTCCGGCAGCGAGACTGACCTCCGAGGGTAATCTGGATTCTCCGTCAAATACGGCCAGCGCCCCCGAACGACTGAAGGCGACTACGAACTTCGGCTTCCCGTTATTATAGTCCAGATGTGCCGCAAATGCTGTTGACGATCCTTTGACTGACGCTTTCATCCTCAGCTGATAGCTGACCTGTCGGTTGCCCGAGACCGGTTCCTTCAGCGGAAAAATCAAACGTACGCCACCTTCTGAATCAGAGCTGAGACGAGCCACGTTCACGGCATTTCCGGCCTCATCATGTCCTGCAACGATCTCGGCAAAGGCGTCGCTACCATAAGATAGCAGCCATCTGCCCTGATCCCGGATCGGGCCCGGCCGGAAGTGATTAAAATCGGCCGAATGCTGGCCTCGGCAGGGTAAGCCTGCGGCCAGCAGCAGCACAGCGATAAAGAGAGATTTCATCATGATTGATCAAAAGCCCCGAAAACCATTGCTCCGGGGAAAGGGGAAAACTGTCGGATAAGTTCAAGCTATACACCAGCGCCTTTCTTTTGCACTCACATCATCGAAATTCGCAAAAGATTCAGCGATCTCTTCATGGCTTCCAATCCCTAAAGGAATCACAATGCATCCATGACTCTTCCCTCCCTATCCGCCCATAGAGCAGATGCATTGCCTCCCCCTCGAAACGCTGATTTTGGCGCTGATTTTAAGCGTTTTGAAAAAACCGCCGGTCGCTCAAGAAAATCACTTGCTGCCTCCTTTGCCGCTTCATTGGCTGCCTTGGCGCTGACGGCTCCCGCTGCGAACGCTCAGACACAGAGAAGTTGGGTTGGCGGTAACGGAACAGATCTGGAGTGGGACGTCGCTGCCAACTGGCAGGGTGGAAACATCCCCGTCTCCCCGACTTACTTTGCGCACTTTGGTGCGGGAGCATCGGCCTCCATCAATGTGGCCGACGGAAGCACTACCTCCAGAATCACGCTGGATGGAAATACCAATATCAACTTTGTCCTGAATGGCGCCTTCATTACCGATGGTCTTTTGAGGATCGGCAATACCGCGGCAGGTACTTCCGAAATGTCCTTCTCCGGTACCGGCTCGTTTACAGGCGGTTCTTTCAATATCGGAACCGCCTCCATTTCCCCCGGCGGCAACTCCCTGAGCTTTCTGGGATCTACCAGCATTCACTTCACCGGTGCCAATGCCACTTCGTATGTAGGCCGGTACGGCAGCAACAACTGGCTCGACATCGCAAACGGCAATCACAATACCCTGAGCACACTCTATATCGGGTATGAGGGAGGTAACGGAAACAACCGGGCGATCATCAGGGGAGCGGGAACGCGATTGACAATCAGTGATTCGGGCAGCAATCGCGGGCTTCGGGTGGGAAGCGCCTCGGTGGGCACCGACTACGCCAGCGGGATGCAGAACAACTATCTGACGATCTCCGGTGGAGGCGAGGTGGTTGTCACCAGTGCGGGCAGCAACTCAAACCTTATCAGCATTGGCAATCAGGCAGCCGCCCACAGCAACTACCTAACGATAGATGGCGCAGGCTCCAAACTGGTATTGGGAAAAGGAACAGCCACCGTCGGCTCCGGAACCACCGTTAGCATCGGCAACGCCGCCGGAACAAATCTGGGCGGCAACTATGTGGAGATTAAAGACGGAGGGGCGCTGGTGTCTGAAGCCGGTCATAGCGGCACCGTCGCCATTTACGGTCATGACACCACCGGCACGCATGCCGGATCGAACCGCCTGATCGTGGGAGATGGCGGAAAGGCGGATCTCGGCGGTCTTGTTCTTGTGGATGGCGGTGTACTGAGCGTTTCCGGGCTGGCGGAGTTTTCTGCGGCGGAAGTAGCGGTCAACAACGGAGGCCGTTTTGAAGTAGCGGGAAGCGGGTTCACCACCAGCGGGAGCACGACGATCTCCGGCGGCAGCACCATGGCGGTGACGAGTGAAAGCGGAGCAGGGCTGGAGCTGAACTCGGAAATTGTGCTCGCCGATCATTCCTCACTGGAACTGACTCTTTTTGACGAAAGCACGGTTACGGGGATCAATCTGACCCTTGACGGAACGCTGGACATTGGCAATGACGTCATTCTGAAACTGATCTTCGCGGATGACTTTACCGCTCAGGCCGGAAACCGGTGGACGCTGTTCACCGGCGAAACCGGCCGGATTGACGGCAGCTTCTCTGTAACCTCTCTCCCCACGCTTGCCTCAGGTCTGAGCTGGGATATCAGTGCATTGAATACCGCAGGTGGCTGGGAGGTCAGCGTGATCCCGGAGCCGGGCGTCCTCTCTCTTACCGGTCTGGCAGCCGCAACCCTCATCCTCATCCGGCGCAGACGCCGGGTATCAAACCGATAGCGGGATATGTCCATCATTGATATTCATACTCACCCCGCCTATCAGCGGCCCGATGGGAGTACCGTCTCCGTTGAAGATTCCGTACAGGCCATTCTGGAACAGATGAATCGCTTTGGCGTGGAGAAAAGCGGCCTGCTTGGGCACACGGTTTCGCCGGGGCTAACAGGAGCGGAGGTGCGGGCCGTCAACCAGTATAGCGCCGCGATGGTGAAGCTTTCGCCGCAGCGGCTTTTTGCGCTGGCTTTTGTAAACCCGGCGTTACCGCCCGGCGAAGTCTGCGATGAACTGGATGCCTGTCTGGAAGGAGGCATCTTCCGGGGGATCAAACTGGAGCTGGACGTCAACTGCCGTGAGGCGACTCTGGACGCTGTGATGGAGAAATCCATCCGCTATCAGGTTCCCGTGCTGCATCACGCATGGTATGTCAATACGTGGTCATTGGATGAGCGTGCACTGAAGCATCAGCAGCATCGCTCAGAGCCTCACGATATCGCCGATCTCGCCCGCCGCTTTCCCGAAGCCCGGATCATTATGGCTCATCTGGAGGGATGCGGAGTTCGCGGGATTCATGATGTCGCCGCCTGCGGGAATGTCTGGATCGACACCTCGGGCGCACTCCCGTTTTCCGGTACGATGGAGTATGCGCTTGAGCTGCTGGGCAGCTCCCGGATCGTCTTTGGATCGGACCTCTTTGGCCGAAGCCTTGAATCCCAGCTAGCCCGCGTCAATGGCACCGCGATGAGCGATGAAGCGCGGCAGCAGATCCTTCACCTTAACGCCAGAGACCTCTTCAAGCTTTGAAGTGCAGAGAGGCCACCGTATGAACATCATTGATTCCAATTCCGCATTTGGCTTCTGGCCAATCCAGCGCTTTTCGCATCCCACGCTGGAGTCTCTTGACCGCAGCTATGAAGCACAAGGCATCGGGGAGGTCTGGCTCTCAGCCGTTGAATCCATTCTCTATCCCGAGCCGGATACCTTTGATCAGCTCCTCTTTGAAAAATTGCGCCACTTTCCCCGATTCCGGGCGGTAAAGACGGTCAATCCCCTGCTGCATGGATGGCAGGGACGGCTGACAATGCACCGGGAAAAGGCGGCGATCCGGGCAATCAAGGTCTACCCGAACTACCACGGCTATGCGCTCCACGCTCCGTCTGCCGATGCTCTCTGCCGCTATGCGCAGGAACACCGTCTGCCCCTGCTTCTCCAGATTCGCGTGAATGATGAGCGTAATCAACCCGTTGCCATGCAGGTACCCGCTGTCTCTGTGACCGAAATTGCGGATCTCAGCCTGCGTTTTCCCCATACCCGTCTCATTGCGCTCTGCGCCTACCGCAACGAGCTGCCGAAACTCGCTCAGGGAAGCCCAAACCTCTGCGTCGATCTGTCGTTTCTCGACGGGGCGGGAATGGTAAAAGCCGCCGTTGAAGTCATGGGTGCGCCGCGAGTCGTCTTCGGAACCCATGAAGCCTTTCTTCATGCGAACTCCGCCCGGCAGAAGCTGCAATTCTGCGATCTTCCCGAGCCGGTTGCCGCAGCCATTGCCTCGGAAAACCTTCGCCAAGCAATCCCTTGATCTATGACTTACAAACTTTCAGAAACTCCCGTACTACCTGCCACAGTTCAAAAGCGAAAGAAGCCGCCCCTCGGGCTTGGCCGTGCGCTGATCGGCGCTGAAGAAGAGGCACTGGTGCTGGAAGTGCTCAGAAGCGGTCACCTGTTCCGCTATTCCTACGACCTCCCACCTGAGGAACAGGGAAGAATGGCGGCCACTCTGGAAAAGGAGGTCCGGGAGAAATTGAGCGTGCGTTATGCGTTGGCAGTGACCAGCGGCACCGCCGCGCTCGAGGTTTCGCTGGCGGCGCTACAGGTTGGGCCGGGAGATGAAGTGATCCTTCCCGCATGGAGCTGGATCTCCTGCTTCACTGCCATCGTCCGGTTGGGAGCACTACCCGTACTAGCCGAGATGGACGAGAATTTCAGCCTTGCGCCCGGGGAGATTACCCGCCTTGCCACGCACCGCACCAAAGCGGTGCTGATCATGCATTATCAGGGCGCCGCCGCCGACATCGCTCCACTGATCGAAGAGGCCGCCAAGGCAGGCATCGCCGTCCTCGAAGATTGCGCGCAATCCCCCGGAACTTTCTACCATGGCAAAGCCGTAGGGACATTCGGGGACATCGGCACCTACAGCTTTCAGGCTCAAAAATGTATCACCAGCGGTGAAGGCGGCATGATCGTGACGAACGATGCCCGCTTGTACGAACGCGCCGTACGCCTGCACGATCTCGGCCTCTATCGCGCTCATCACTCCACCATTCAAGCCCCGGTAGACAACAGCTTCTGCGGCGGACAATACCGCATGAGCGAGTTGACGGCGGCCGTTGCGCTCGCGCAATTCCGTAAGCTTGATGCCATCCGGTCCCGTTGCCGAACCCTCCGCGACCGGATCATGCACCGCATCAGCGATCTGCCGGGGCTGAGCTTCAGGAAGATCCCCGACCCTTCAGGCGAAACAGGCTTCGAAATCTACTTCTCCCTCCCGACGCCCGAACTCGCCCGGAGATTTAATGAACAGCTCGAAATCCGGAACATCAACTGTAGCCGCATGACCGGCACCTACGTTCAGTACGCCAAAGATTACTGTCTGAAACGCAATACTTACACAGAGAGCGCCTCCCCTTTCCGACACTTTCAGGAATGGCCAGCGCCGGGGTACCGTCCGCAAGACTTCCCGCGTACGGAAGGGCTGATGCGCCGCTTCATCTCGCTGCCGCTGGGCGTCTTGTATAGCGATGATGATGCCGACTACATTGCAGACTCAGTGGTGGCAATTCATGCCTGGCTGTTCAACGAAGAGACCTGATGCTTTCCGACATTGATCATTCGGTCCCTTTGGGGCGATGATGCGACGCGATGCAATCCGACATTGAAGAGAACTGGCAGCACTTCAGATTTCGTTTCCATCGCGCCGCATGTAGTGAAGACTGGCCGAAAGGGCATCTCCTTTCCCGTGACTGGTTCGAACGCGTTCTTGTAGACTTCACCTTCTGGTTTTTCTTCCGCGGGAAAGGCGTTCTGATCGACCATACGAACGGAATCTCTCACTCCCTGCATCCCGGCGTCTGCCTTTGCATGAGGCCGGGACTGGACATCGAAGCCTCACAGAGCGGCTCAGAGCCGCTGAAAGACTTCTATTTTCACCTCTCCGTCTTCCGGGGGGATACGCTTCTCTCCCCGAAAGAATGGCCGGAAGTTCCTCTTTACTCCGAGACCGATAACATCATTCTCTACGAGCAGGTCCTCAAAAGAGTCATCAGCCTGCTCACCGAGCAAAGCCTTCCGGGGTATAACGGCGATGGCAGCGAAATCCTCAGCGCGGAATTTCTCTTCAAGGGCCTGCTCCTTGATATCGCCCGAAAGAAGGAACCGCTGGCAGAGGGCAACCACCATCAGGGTCAGATGATCACCACCGCTCTATCAGCGCTCTACGAAAATCCGAAGCGCTTCAGCTCGGTGGAAGATCTGGCGGAAGTCAGCGGCTACAGCAGCAGCCACTTCCGCGCCCTGTGCCTGAAGCTGACGGGCGAGAAGCCCAAAGATCTGCTCGTCAAAGCCCGTATTGATCAAGCCAAGAAGCTTCTACTCTACACCGATCTGACCATCGGCATGATCGCAGAAGAAGTTGGCTACGAAAGCATCTACTACTTCTCCAAGCAATTCAAGGAAGTCACAGGCATCACTGCCTCTGCCTACAAAAAGCAGGGAGCCCCGCCCCGGTAGTGTAGATGGGAGAGAGGACAATCCGTCCCCGAAAAAAACGTATCTCCCCTGGCGGAACCGGAATATGGAAGTGTCCTCGTTAGCAACGGTGTGGCTGTGCCGGTATGGACGGGCAGTAAAAGCATAATCCTTGTCAAATGATTGCCGACGTGTCGCCTCGGGAAAAATTCAATATTGACAGGGGATTTTTACGAAAAATCCACAATGTGAAGATCAAATTAAACTTCTTTCAACACTAGTATTGAAAGAAGCGTATCCGGTGCCCTATGGTGTGGGGATGGTTCGTCCCTCCTTTCCTCCGGTTTCCTCCCTTGCTTTTCGGGGTTTAACGCTTGGCCTCAGCTTGGCTCTCCTTGGCTGTTCGCCGCCCTCCGGAGATCCCGAGGCGACTTCGGGGTCGGAGCCCTCTGCGACGCAGAAAAGGAGGGTGATCGAAAATGATCCCATAGCACTCGATGTTCGGAATGAAGAACAGTCGATGGTGGAAGCGATTTTGGGCGAGATAACCGGGTTGGCCTCCTTCGCAGCCTCTTCCGGCGAGGGCGCGGAGGTGACGGTGAAGCGTGTGGCAGCGGATCCGGCGCAGTATGAGATTCGCATCAACCTGAGCACGCCGGTGGAAACGACGCTGACGCTGGATCCGGCGGAGGGCTCAATCTGGAATCCCTCGCGTTACGCGCCCTTCACAGCACAATTGCTCAAGGCGCTTGCGCTTAAGCCTGCGGCGGCAGAGACGCTTCTGGATGCTACAACTCTTCTTACGGCGCTCTCTGAGCCGACGGCGACGAAGCTTAAGGCAGAGAACGAACGGCTCTCGGCTCATCTCACGCAATATCCTTTAGATGCCGAGGGCTACGCCGAAGCCGCCGTGCTGGTGGGCACGCTGGGACTACGGGAGAACTCGGGCTTTTTCTGGGATACCCGGGCGCTTTGCAACCGCGCTACCGCGCTCCTTGCTTTTTCCGAGGCTCTGCGGGGAGAAGATGCTCCGACAACTCCTTCGGCTCGGCTGGGAAGGCTGCTGGTGGGGCTGCTGGAGGATACGAAGCGGGAGAGTGCGGGGTGGATTGATGAGTTGGCGGGCAATGCGGCATCGCTCCCGGCGCTGACGCCGTGGATCAATGCGGCGCGGCTGCGGAACACGCGCGACTGGCGGACGCTCGCGGACCCGGGCAAGGCGACGCTTCTGGAGCGCATTGAGTTTCTCCGGGCCGTGAGCGAGAGTATTTCGCCAGAGATTGCGGCGGAACGGCTCGAAGGGGCGGCGGAGGAGCCTGTTGCGGACTGGTCGCGCATTTTACTCCAGTACGATTTCACCGTGGGTACGGGGCATGCCATTGCCCGAAAGGCGCTTGGTGTGGAGTTTAAGGAGATTGCGGCGCTCTTCCCGGAGGCTGCCAAGGAGACGGGCTCGCCAGAGGCATTGCTTCGTGCGCTCGCGGTGGAGCCACAGGGGATGGCGACGCAGGGGGAAGTTCGGGTGATTGATGATGGCACGTGGGCGCATTTTTCGCAGCGGCATCTGCTGCATGTGGCGCAGAGGGTTCACCTTTTCCTTGCGGATAAATGGGGAGTGAGAGAGGAGGCGGTGGAGTTTCGCAATACGATGAGGCAGTTCCTCGCGCCTCTGAGTTTCTTCCCGCTGCTGGAGCATCTCTGGCATGGAGCCCGCCCCTCGGCGGAAGCTCAACAGGCAGCGGCGGCGTTGGCCACCGAGCATCCGGAGTGGATTGCCGATGGAGCATGGGCGGCCGCGGATAAGCTGAACCCTGCTTTTCCAAAGATGACGCAATGGTTTTCCAACGGGCTGCCGATAGGGACAGCTTACAGTTTCTACACCCGGTTGAGCGCGTTGCCGCAGGTAAGCCATGCCTCGCTGGCGGAGATTGAGGCGCTTTACGAGATTGCCCCGGTGCATTATGGCGTGGGGCGGCGGTATTATGAGTTGAAGTCTGGCGGACAGCCGACCCCGGCTCTCTACCAGTCCATTATGAAACCTTTCCTCGACTACAACGTCTACGCCATGACGGCCTATGCGCGGCTCGTGGAGAATAACCCGGCCAAATATGCCGAGGTAATCGAGGCCGCAGCCCGGCTGGAGCCGTACTATTACATTCGGTTGGCCCGCTACTACATGCGCAATGGGTTGAAGCCGCAGGCGATTACGGCTTTTGAGGCGGCCATGGAGCACGAGGCCAACTCCATTGCGGTTGCCAACATAAGCAAGCCGTTCATTTTCTACTACTACGAGCAGGGGAACACGGAGCGCGCCCTTGCCATTGCGAAGATGGCTGCCGAGGTTTACTCCCACAAGGGGCTGGAGGCGATGGCAGAGCTTTCCGAGAAGATGGGGAATCTTGACGTCGCCGAGGAGCACTTTCTTAAAATTGTTGAGCGTTATGAGGACGCCGGGGGGCTTTATCTCTTCTACCAGCGGCAGGCGGGTGGCAACGCCCAGTCGCGCTACACGGAGAAGATGAATGCGATTACGGCAAAGCTTTTCCCCGAGGGGTTGAAGAAGGTGGGCCGGGGGGATTTCTCCGGAGTACCCGCGGCGGGGGTGTTGATTGAGGACGAGAGCAATCTACTGCGGAGGAATGGCTTGCAGCAGGGGGATATCGTGACAGCGCTGGATGGCGTGCGTACGGATAGTTTCCCGCAGTATTGCTTTGTGCGGTCGCTGAAGGAGACGCCGGAGATGGAGCTGATTATCTACCGCGATGGGAGCTACAAGACGATCCCGGCCAATGCGCCGAATCGCCGGTTCAATTGCTCGATGGCCACGTATAGTGCGGACCGGTAAGGTGCTTTTGCTTCGCAAAAACCTCTCCGCGTGTCAGACACGCTTCAAGACGGATCAGGTAGAGCGACACAATCGCTCCGAAATCATCAGCATTCTGGGGAGGTGAAAGAATCCCTTGTAAAGGCTCCCCTTTACCGGTGTTGAGACCGATCCGTCCCGGTGCAGGTAACCGTACCATTCGCCATGTTCAGAATCCGGAAAATGGCGATACGCCCATCGGGCAATTTTGTCATGCCATGAGGCATAGCGATCCTCTCCTGTCGTCTTCCAAGCGTAGAGAGACGCAAGGATAGCTTCGTTATGAGGCCACCAGAACTTCATGTCATGCCAGTACTCCGTACAGGGGCAATCAAGCGCATCCCGGAAATAGAGAATACCGCCATATTCCTGATCCCAGCCTTTCGCGAACGACCAGTCGATGATTTGGAGACCAAGGGCCTGTAGCTCCCGGTCATTGTTCCTCCATCGTGCTTCTTCGAGGATGAACCAGCCGACCTCAAGGGAATGCCCCGGGTTGATACACCGGCCCTCCATCGTATCGATGAGTCGTCCGTCAGGCGTGACCATTTCCAGAAGACAACAAAGGTCCGGTTGTACAAATAAACGGATCTCTGCCAAGGCTTGATCAATGACCCGCTGGCATAGATCCGGATCGCCCCCGGAACTGCGAAGCTCCTGCGCGGTGACAAGCAGAATCATTGGAAGCGATAACCCGATGGAAGGACGCGTTGTGGGGTTGACCTTTGGTTCGAGAAGACCGGGAGTTTGTCGATAGGTCATGACCAGTCTCAAGAGATCTTCGGCCCGCTTCAATCTCTCGCGAGAACCGCTCGCTTCGGCATAAGCCGCAAGGGCAATAATGGCAAAGCATTCGGAGAACAGATAACGCCTCTTCCGCAGAGGCAGTCCTTTCCGGGTTAACGAAAAGAACATTCTCCCATCGGCATCGAAAGCGTGACGCTCCATGAACTGAATTCCTGATTCGGCAGCCATCATCCATTCGCTGCGGACTTCAGGGGATACCAGTTCCCCATAATGGCGTACCATTCTGGAAAACATCCATGCCATCCGGCCAAGGAACCATACCGATTTGTCTTCCTGAAGCAGGCGTCCGTCGTGGTCCAGACAGGTAAAGTAGCCGCCACAATGGTGATCGATACCATGCTTGATCCAAAAAGGTGCAATGTCTTCAAGCAACGATCTCCGATAGAAGCCAGCGATCGCCTCTGCACTCTGTTTCCCATCAGTCAGAGAGAGATGGGATGGATAGGTCGGAGCTTTCATTTTTTACTGAAGTCGATCCTTCCTTATACTTGGACAGGTTCGGGTTGATACCCCTTATCGCCACCCAACCGGTGAAACCCCTTCATTACCGCCAGAAACGCCGTTACAGCCAATGCGGAGAGAGCCCCGCCGACGAAGAACGTAAAACGATAGTTGTGTTCACTGAGATCGAGGATCACACCCATGACGGAAGGCACCAGCATGGTAAGTAGCCCGAGAGCCATTTGGGAAGCGGAAGCAAACTGAGCGAACCGTTCCTGGGGAAACAGGCGTTGCCCAAGAGAGGCGGTGCCGGTAAAGAAGAGGCCGCTGACGAACACATGAACGATGAACCCGATAGCGAACGTCATCGGGGTTCGTGCGAAGATGGTGGCCCATACGCATAGCGGTAGATAAAACAGGAGCGAAGCAATGGCGATTCGTAGGGGGTGAAAGCGGTCTGCCAGCGAGCCGATGGAATACGACACCAAGAGGGAACAGACGAAGCCACCGGCGATGATCTTACCGTAGAGGTCCATGCTCATACCTACGCTTTTTGCGTAAAAAATCGAAAAGAGGTTTACGGGAGCGAAGGCCACATTCGCAAAGGCCATAGCGATAAAAATCCATAGATAATAACGCTGGCTAAAACATTCCCGGAAGTAACGGCGTGCGGAAGCGCGAAATCCCTCCCGCTTCTCCTCAAGCACAACCGGGGGACAGGGACACTCCCTGACCCGCAGACACATCACCGTGAAGCCGATGCCGTAGATGATGGCGAGGTACGTCAGAATAGATTGGAGATGCTCTTCAGCGCTCTCCATGACGAAGAAATTAAAAAAAATTCCCACGGCAATGCTCACAATGCGGAACAACCCGAAAAAACGTCCCAGTACCTCTTTGGGGACAACATCGTTGATCAGCGCGAGGAACAAGGTATTGCTGACAATCGCTGCGACCTCAAAACCGATCCAGCAGAATGTAAAGAAGGAGAGAAAACAGGCAAACTTCCCGGGGGAAAACTCTCCCAGTATCAGGTGAAGCCAAAGACCCATCGACGATGCCGATGCAAGCCCCAGGATGGCAAGGCTCGCGATCGGCGTGGAAACAAAGAGGAAAGGGATTCTCCTTCCGAATCTGGAGCGGAATCGGTCAGAGCGAAATCCGATAATCGGCGCAATGAACATCCCCATTGCCGCGGGAAGCGATCCGATTAAAAGGCCAATAACCGTATCGGAGGTGCCTTGACTGTTAAGCATCAACTGAGCGAGAGGAGTGATCGCCCGCTCGCGGGCGTTCCACGCAAAATCGCCCAAAAGCAGCCATCCGAACAACGCCATCAAGCCCGGCAATGAATAAACCAAAGCCCCTGCCATCCACTGGCGCTCAATGCCAGGAATACGCTCAATGGGCCTTTCTTGCTTGGGCGCGGAAATGTCCATAGGCAAAAGCTTCAGGTCATCCGATCGTAGCTTTCGGGGAGAATGGGATGCGGCACGGGATTTCCCGCCAGATAGCGCTTGAGGTAATCGAGCGATTGTCTCCGGATTTCCGGGTATTGGTCAAGGGTGGGACCGGCGGTATGAGGGAGAAGCGTGACGTGCTTCATTCCTCGCATCGGGTTGTCTGTATGGAGGGGCTCCTGATCATAAACGTCCAGTCCGATCGCGACATCTCCTCGCTTGGCCAATGCTTCAATGCCACCGGGTGCCAGCACTTCGCCTCGCCCCACGTTCACAAAGACTCCCCCGGGCTTGATTCGGCAAAGCGTGTCTACTGTCACACTGCGGAAGGTCTTCGGAGTCAAGGCTTCAGCCTCAATGACGATATCATTGTCCGAGAATAATGATTCAAGAGAGCTTGCCCTCCGGGCGCCGTGTTTTATGTACACTTCGGGAGGGACATCCTGCGACCAGTATTCCACCCGACAGTTAAATGGAGCAAGGAGGTGATGAAGATGTCGGGCGACGGCGCCGAACCCATGCACTCCGATGGATTTTCCGGCCAGACTGCTCGGAAATGGCTCCCTGAGTTGGCTCCATACGCGCTCCACATGCATTTCGAGAGCATATTGAGTGACCCGACGCAGAGTGGTGAGGACCAACATTAAGGTGCATTCGGCAACTGTCCTGGCCGCGATTTCTCCCCAGTTGGTCACGAGGCCTCCGTGCTCAATGAAGCGCCTGGAAATTTTTCCTCTGACCGAGCCGGCAAAATAGCAGAGATAACGGAATCCTTCGTTATTCTCCAGAAATGTATCGGGAATCCGAGGTAGGCTCCATGCGCCCAAAATAACTTCCGGACGCAGGTCCTCTAATAAACAAAGCCATTCGTGTTCACTTGGCGGGGGTGCCACCCAATCGATCTTCAAGCGGGCAATGGAAGTGAGCCGTGCTCCTTCCCAAAATCGCTCGATTTCTCCCGCTGAAAAACAGCAGAGGATCACCCTCTGAGAGATGGATGGGATAGTCCTGACCTTCTGGAAGGCATTCATAAAACTTGGAGAGCGATGTCAGAAGCGGCTCTCAGAATCTATTCTGTAGCCCCGTCCATCCCCTGCTTTAACGAACAGCTGAACAAGTTGGCCCCACAGGAGAAATAGAGGCGATGATCCTGAATTGCGATTCCCGCCGTGATCTCCGCCGGCGGCTGAGAAATGGCGCAGTGCTTGAGAGTTTCCAGCTCAATGCGGACTACCGCCTTCTGAAAGAGGGCATAAATAGCGCCGTCGGGGCCTATGATCATACAGCGTGGCGCCTGAGAGCCAGCAGCTTTACCGTAAACAGCGAGATCTTTCTCGTGAAGGAAGGTGCCTTTCGATGGATCGAACACAAAGAGCCGACTCGGTTCAGCCAATCCATAGACAAGGCCATCCGCCGCGACAACCATATCGAGCACCGCCGGACTCCCGGGTTTAAGAGACCAGCGCTCTTTGATCGTGTGGTCTGGTAAATGGAAGCGGTAAAGTAGCGCGTTTGTCGCGAAACCCGGAGTCCCAGCCGTAGGGGGGTGGACACTGGTTCCCACCAAGACGTCGCCGTCAGGCAAGGCAACCATCGCATTGATGCCCTGATCCGGTATCAGGTCGGAACGGTCCAACTGGGTGCACTCTTCACTCTTCGTGTCGTAGATCAGCAAGCCGCTGCCGGGCAAGACCCGGGCCGCTTTTCCTCCGACGAGGACATGCACCCCATCGGGATGCGCCAGGACAGCGTTGGGGCGTCCGTAAAGATCCATCGCCTTCTCGGAGTAATGCACGCGGCGCGGATTTGCGCTCAGATCTATTCTCGTATCGTCGAACGGTTCGAGGGGATCGTATTCCAGCAGTTCACCTTTACTGTAAACAGCTCCATAGAGTTTCTTGCCCTGACGCACGAATTGATTGATGTGACCGCCATAGCCTCCGAGCCCGGAATTCCACGCTTTACCGGTCGCAGGATCGAACTTCCAGACACGCATAGGAATCCCCGTGGCTCCGATAATCCTCCCGGCAGGACCTGCGATAAGGGTATAAATGGGCACCCCGGTACTCGTATAATCGAAATGCACTTCCCGAACCTCCTGACTACCGGCGTCCTGGATATAAAGCTTTCGATCCGGAATGTTTGTCTTCGTAATGCGTGAGCCATCGGGAAACGCCATTGAATCCGGATCAACGACCGGCTTTGACGCACGATCGACCGGGATCGCCTTTCCATCTGAGAGCCGGTGCAGTCCCCACCCGTCCGCACTCGCGTAGATATGCCCATCCTCTCCCTGATAGAGTTCCGGCTGGCCGCGTCGACGCCGGCCTTCCGGAATAAAAGTCAGCCTCGCCCCTGTCTCCGGATGGAATCCGATAACCTGCCCCTCTTTCATCCCGATGCTTCCATAAATCCAGCCGGATGAATCGATCTGCAAGGGACGCAGGTACTGTGGCCAACTTTCGTCGTTCAGGGGGCCGTGGTTAATATAACACTTCGTCTTGGGGTGATAAGAAACGATCGTCGCAGAAGGATAGATACCAGCGTAGATGGTGCCGTCTTTAGCCCGCGCATAGCTCAGAGCCATGCTGTCCGCATCGAAGCCACCGATGTTTCGCATACTCCGGGTCGAAACGTTGATGGCAACCAACTGGCTCCCCATCGTATCGTAGACGACGTTTTCAGGCGTGAATTGAACGCCATAAGCCCCCCAACCGTCGCTCTTGGGAAAAATCTGTTCGGTCTTTCCGGTTTCCGCATCGATGAACAGGTAAGAAGCCTTCCAGCCAGTCCAAAGCTTGATGAAAATGACGCGCTTTCCATCTGCATTGACCGTAGCGATGACGCTCGGATACCAGGTCGTCATGCCGACCGGGGCCATGATGCCATGGTCGATGTAGTTCTCGTGTTCTGACGCCGAAGCCTGCATCGGAAGGCCGATGGAGATGCAGATCGCCAAAGCTATGCGTCGTATTCCAGATGTCAAAATTTCACCTCACGAGGGTCTGTTGGTTTGTAGATGATCGGGACTTCAAGAGACTCCCGGAGTTGTTAAACTTCGGGAAAGCCTTCCCGGAAATGCTGACGGGGAGTTTTTCATAGAATCAACCGCGTCGATAATGCCGGGCGCCAATCAATACTCCCATCCCGAACAGCAGGCTTGCGATCATTGAGGGTTCGGGTATGACCGCGAGAACGCCGGTCGTCTCGTCAAACAGGTAGCTGGTCCCCAGATAGCTCGTCTCCCATAACCCGCCTCCCGAGCTGATAAACCCCGACACATTGAACGCGGAACCAAAGGTAATCCCCAGATTGGCGATATCCACAATCATCCAACTGGCATTCAGATCCGTTGACGCCGAGGAAAGGTCGAAAGAGAAGGCGCCATCAAACAAAGCGGAGCCGGCGCCCCGAACCCGGTTATTCACGCCATCCGCCCCGATGATGAAGCTCAACAGGGATGTCTCGGTAAAGTTGAGAGCCCCGCTCTCAATCACGGTATCTCCCGTATAGGTGTTTACGCCGGAAAGAATCCAGGTGCCGGTTCCTGTTTTGAGAACCGAAGTATCGTTACGAAGGCCGCTGATCGCGATATTTTGCTCAAAGGCTCCAACCCCTGTGGTGGCCGTACTCAAGGTGACCGTTCTGGTGGCGGTGTCGATTGCCGTGATGGTTGTGCCCGCAGCGATACCGGCGCCGGTAATCGTCGAGCCGATGGATATTCCGTCCACAGAGGCCAGCTTGACCGTGGTGGCTCCAGCGGAAAATGCCAACGTCAGCTTGGTGGAGTCGCGTGTTGTATTATCTGCAATCGCCCCCGCGATCTCTCCGATACCAGCAGTGCTCCCCTTCAGAGTGAGTGCCTTGCTCCCAACGCCGGTGGCAGTAACCGCACTCGTGAATTTAAGAACCCCCGAACCGGATTGATCGAGAACTCCGGAACTGAATAATCCGCTCAGATTGATAACGCGATCAGTCGTCTCGCCCGAGCCGGTATAGATCAGCGTTCCAGATGCGTTATAAGCCACCGACGCCGTGTCGAGACCCAGATCAATGGTGCCGTTGGCGATGGTGACAGGTGCCCCGAGGTTACTGGTTGCAGCGCCGCCGGAAACACTATTGATGGAGGAAACGCTGATTGCGCCCCCGGCCACTGAAGTTTTCCCCGTATAGCTGTTCGCGCCGGTAATGATGGCCGTGTTGCCGTTCGTATACTTGTCGACCGCAAGACTGCCGGTAATCGTATTGGCAATCGTAAAGTCAGTGATACCGTTGTTGAATAAACGAAACCGTCCATTTCCGGTAATCAGACTCGCACCGGAGATAGACCCTCGGCCACCACCGCCTCCCAACTGAAGGATACCGTCGTTGATGGTCGTTGTACCGGTGTAGGTGCTATTGCCTGATATCGTTAACGTCAGACCTCCGGTTTTGGTAAGTCCGCCTGTGCCGTCCAAAGCGGCCTGCAGGTTGATTCTACCTGTCAGGGTCAGATCATAGCCGTTGTTGGTAATCGTGGAACCTGTCAATCCAAGTGTTCCACTCCACGCCTGGGATGCGTTCAGTGCGATCAGCGAAGTCAGATTGAGAGCCTTCGATGAAGCATTATTGATTCCGGATGCCCCCAAAGTTAGTGTATTGGAAGCACCGCTGATTGTGACATCGCCTCCCACCCCTGAAGACAGCGCAATTCCCAGCCATGACAAATCAGCGCCTAACGCCGCGGAATTTGCGGCGGTGATTGTATGGTCCCAATAGGCTACATCAGAGGCCCCCGGAGTGTTGCCGGATACCCAGGAAGTCGTCAGGTTAAGATTATTGGCATTATTGGCTTTGACCACATTATCTGCTAAGCCGGTAGTGACCAGGGCCACAGTGGTGAATACCGGGACCAATAATTTCAGGGATTTCGGGGATTTCATGTGTTCGATGGGGTTAGCTGCTCAATGGCGATCGGCGTTTTCAGGAACTGGCGTGTATCTCAAAAAATCACTCTCCTCACTCTGCGTAGTCACCTGCCCAAAAAGTCGAACTTGGCGCTTGGGCTTTTGTGGGTATTTGAGAGCGGTTCAGGCTCTCGATGTGGCCATCATAAAACGCGAAATTGGCTCGCCCCCGGTGCGGAAGCACTCCGTAGCGATTATAGTATTTGTCAAAAGAAGCGTACCAGTTGTAGTCCTCCACGAGGGCGACCGTTCGTGACATGGAGCGCATGCCCCATATGCGTACAGGTTTTTTCGCCCGCTCATCCTGCACAAGATCCGGGCCGGACGCAGCCATCGCATTGATGGCATAGGCGTAGTTGTCCCACCAACTGAACGAGGAAGTCGTCCCACTAACAAACATCTTGGCTGGGGCAAGTTCCGCGCTCGGATAACGGACATAACGGGTGGGACAATGAAAGACATTTTGAGTCATGCTATCCATCGTTACGACGTTGTTCGGCGAGCGATGTGTCGCCCACGACCCATAGAAGTACGGCCAGATATTGTAAAAATAGGTACTGGCCAATCCGGTCTTATTCGGAACGCCACCCGCCGCTTCGTATTGTTTGACGTTATTCCCGGAAGGCCCCATTCCATTGTGTTCATTGGCATATAGCAAGATGGCTTGGGTAATCTGCCGCATATTGGACGCACATTTCGATTCCCAACTATTCTCTCGCATGATGTGAACCGCCGAAAACACAAGGGCCATAAGGACTCCCATGACTGCGAGAGCCACCAACAACTCTACTAGGGTAAACCCTGTACGAACGCGAACAGGCTTTACGATCCTGACGGGAGCTGCTGAACGGGGGATGAAGTTCATTATGGAATGAGGTGGTTTAGTCGAACGAGTTCTCCACCGGAACCAGACGAATATTGTCTACGTAGACATTGTACGCGGCCCCTCCGGTGCGACTCCCGATGATAAACTCCAGATAGGCAATCTCGTCATCTGGCGCTTCGATACGCTCCTCCTCCCAGTTAAGCTTCCCGCTTTCGCCGGAGATAAGCCGCATCGTCTGCTGTTGAGGTTCAAGGGGCCGCGACCAGGATTCCCATCCCGCCACAATCTGCCCCCGGGCATTAAGGCCGCGAACGTGAAAGGCCAAGGTGGCATCCGGCGTAGTGGACCAGACATCGAAAGTCAGAACACGGTCCTTAAGATGTATTAAGCCGACCGACATGCGAAAGCCGACGTAGCTTGTGGATGAGGAGTCGGGAGGCACAACGGATCGGACCAGAATGCTCCCTGTTCCTTCGCTTAGAAATGCCTTCTCGGTATTCAGTTCCAACGCGGCCTCGGGGTTATCGGCAGCCCAAGTCATTTTAAGATTCCCGATGGTGTCGCCATTGTGAAGTATCATTTCTTCGGCAGCAGACGCACTCAAGGAAGCGAAGGCAAAAAAGACGCCTATCAAGGCACGAAACGGAATTCGGATATTCATGGAATGATCTTTGAGAAGGCTGGACGACGATCTCTGGACCGCACGACACAGGGAAGCATCTGATTGATAGTTAACGAGGGCGTATCACAGTTCACTTGGAAACGAAAATTCTGAGGAGGGATCGGAAACGGACATCGACTGGACGTCATCAATTCTTTCGTTGGGGGCGTGTCTTTCTACGGAAGGATCAGGTGATGGAGGCATCATCGGCAATTGCGATTTGACGCGCAATCCGTATTTCAGTTATACAATTGAACACCCTTATGAACGAGAATGACCCGCGCGTGACCCAACTCGATATCGCCCGCAAGGCCGGGGTTCACCAGGCCACGGTCTGCCTGGCGCTCAAAGATCACCCCCGCATTCCGGCAGAGACAAAGCAGCGCATCCTGAAAATCGCTGAAGAACTCGGCTACCACCCCGACCCGATGCTTTCCTCCCTTGCTGCCTATCGCAAGCGGCTGCGGACCTCGCCGTTCCACGGTATCCTCGCATGGCTTGCCGATACGGCGGTAGGAAGCGATTTCCGACGCAACATGCACTATTCCCGCTACTATTCCGGGGCTAAAGAGAGGGCGATTGCCTATGGCTATAAGCTGGAGATTTTTGAGCTTCACGCCGCGGAAATGACCCCGCAGCGCCTCGTCGCCATCCTGAAGGCACGCGGCATTTCGGGCATTCTGGTTTCCCCTCCCCCAAATGCTGAAGTCGAGATCGACTTTTTATGGGACAACTTTTCTGCTGTGACTTTCGCTATACCGTAAGCAAACCGCGCCTGCACACGGTGGCCTCGGCGCACTACCGGAATACACAGGACGCCATGCGCCAGCTTTTCGCGCGGGGCTACCGGCGCATCGGACTGGCCGTCAATGGGGTGACCGATGCGCGCTGCGACCACAACGTCTACGCATCGTATCTGGCCGAACAGGCGCTTTCGGGTTGCACCGTAACGGTTCCCCCGTTCTTCGACTTCACGATCGAGAGACCGGATATGCTCCACCGATGGGTCCAACGTTACCAGCCCGACGCGATTTTGACCTCTGATTTTCAAATCATGGGGATGCTGGAAGAAATCGGCCTTCGCGCGCCGGAGGAGATCGGCGTCGCCTGCATGACGCTCCCTGAGGACGACGGGGTGCTCAGCGGAGTAATTGAAGACTCGGAGAAGATCGGCGCGGTGGCGGTCGATTTCCTTGTGGCGATGATCCAGCGCAACGAGCGCGGCATCCCTTCGGCCGCGCTGCGGAGCCATCTCGAAGGGCGTTGGACCGAGGGGACGACGCTACGCCCGAGGCTTGATATGGCCCACTCAACGGTATAACGGTTCTCGCTATCGCTCGGCGGATGAGGCGCACTTGTAATCGGTGTCTTGATCACGCTCCTCGCCTGCAACCCTGTAGCGCGTATTTCTCGCGTTTTCGTCTCGCGAGCAACGCCTTTTCTTCGGGCCGCAACGGCCGGGACTTTTGGAAGTCCACGCCATCCGACTCTACGAAGAAGACCTCGCCACGACGGACGCATGGCTCCGGAATCTTGAGGAGGCCTTGTCACGGGATGGGCCGCCCCGGCGCTTCTTTGGAGTGCTTGGCGACTTCGAGACGGCTGCCTGAACCCCGAACAGCTTTGGATGTGAATTGAAGCCCGGGCAGTTACTACCGCCGGTATCAGTACAAAATGCTCCGGGGGTGTCCGATGAAGGATACAGATACCTGTAATCTTTACCATCACAATTCAGCCTTCAGCAACACGGTTTGAAGATGTCCCAAAGAGTGTTTCACTTCATACCGAATGTAACCGCGGCACTGTTCCATTTCGACCTCCACCGAACTCCAGCAGCCTTCAATATCGAGTATTTTCCAGTGCTTAAAGGCGCTTTCAGCTGTGGGCAAAAGAATAATCAAAGAGTCGGCGGCATCATCATTCGGATTGGTAAGGCCGACCCACAAGGTATTTTCCCTCTGATAGCGATAGCAGTGAAGAGGCGTGCCGGCTGCCATCGCAAGGCGCGCTTTCGGAGCGACCTGAAAGAGCAGTTGCTGAAAGAAGATGCTACGGAAGCGGTTAAAGAAACCCATAAAGAACTGCGCCTTCCGCTCAACGGGGTACGCCAGACAAATAACACGCCCGCCGTTAGAGTTCCTAAACAAAGTTATCCCAGGCGCCAACAGGGTATGATCGCCACGATGCAAAGTGGACAATAACTCCGTGCCGTTGTCAGGGGATATTGCCAATAATCGATCGGAACAACGCTGTGCGGTCATTCTAGGGTATCGGAGTCCGTAAAGATGATCTTCCGCAGAATCAATCCGCTCATATGAAAACCCATCCTCCCGCAAAGACAGCCAGTTAGCCTCGGTTACGCCCAGACTGGGGCCGAATCCCCGTTCAAGCGCAATCAATGCCGACTCTGCGTCGAGAACAACAGCTTTCCTAAAAAGCAAGTGAAGCTCCTCATCTGTGAACGCCCGGAGTGTCTGCCCACTGACCAACACAGGCGATTCATCGTCCTCAATGGTCGATGTATACCGGTGCGCTATTCCAAGAATCGCACAGGCGTCTCCCCATAGGTAACTCTCCTGCATCAAGCCCGCGAGTGTTCCGGGCCGTTGACAATAAATGTGCCCGGAGATGTTCGGGGAGAAGAGGATGCTGACACCATCGCTCTGCCTGTCATCAAATCCCTCGTGAAGCACGGCATTCAGAAACCCCTTTTGCATAGCCAGACCACGACCAAATTTTGGGTCTAGCGCCAGACCATTCCCCAACATGTCAAAATGGTTGATTGTGACCCCGTGGCTACCAATAAGCGCACAATTTGCCATTTGCCAAGCCGTATATTTAGCACTCTTAGAATAAGGACCACAACGCGGAGAATTCTCCAGCTCTGGATAAATTTCTAAGGAGCCTTTCAAATTTGCCAAGGTGTGCCGGGTAAGCGATGGGGGCCAGGCCAAGGCAAACGTCTGGGTGTAGGGTGCCATGTTTGGACGAGTAATGAATGTAGGTTTCGCCCCGACAGCTTTCTGAAAAACCCTCCAATCTCTCCCCTCGCTACTGTGAGCGTCGGGAGATGAACTCATGAGAGCAACGCGGGTAGTCGGTGAAGCCGATCTAATCGCCATAGAGAGACGTCGTAGCGGTTCCACTAATGTTTCGCATGACAGCTCCAACCAGGCCTTTCTCCAAGGATGGGCATCATTTGGGGCGGTAATATTCTTCACCAGTTCAGTTCGGATCACCTCGCAAGCTCCCACCTTTAGAGAGAAGCGGCTCAAATGCTCCTCACAGAAGCAACCGCCCCATCCCAAAAGGTCCTGATCGTGATTTCTCAATCGCCAGTCATCCTCAATCCAAAGCGTTGTCGGTTCGATCTCCCGCGCAAGATACGAAAAGCTTTCGCAAAGGTAACTCTGCCACTGGACACATAGCGGGCAGACAGCTACGGGGTTCGTGTTTCCATTCTCCCCTACCATCCGCCTAAAATCCTGGTCTTCCCTCAGACGACGCCCCCGGAAGTTATGGTAAACGGTCGACCACGGGTTGAGGCTGATAGCGATGGAATGAGGCGCGAGCGCCGCCTTCAGTCGTTTGCCAACTTCAGCATATGCAGCAAGCTCATCAGGTAATGGATGCCCCGGACTAAGCTCCTCAGCGGCGATGAAAAGCATGACCTCCTCAATCTTCGACTCAACGCAAAAACCGACCAATTCCGAAATTCGAACGTCAGCATCAAAGCCGGGATCGATAAGGTAGCGTAAGATATAACGAAAAGTCTTCATTGGATCAAATCAGATCATGGAGATGAACGGCCTTCTGCTGTAAAGGGAGCAGCGAACTGATGGAAACGGCTCCCCCTGTCGCTATCGAGTGATTTGCAGCGGCCCCAATCAGCAAAGACGCTGCCCCCTGTTCATGTCCCGCATAACGCCTGAGATCGTCAGGAGGCGGAGCTGAGCCAAAAAGGTGCTCCTGCAAGAGGACATCGCTCCCCCCATGTCCACCGGTGCGAGATTCAATGGGCACAGTGTAGCCCCGCGTACCTTGTGGAATCACAGTGAGCCCCATTTCATAAACCTCCACCACACCATCATTTAACCGCGCAGGCTTTCGCTCCCGATATTCGATTCGTCCTTCCGTCCCTGTGATAGCGACATCCATTCCTTCTATCGGGCTGAACGCATTGAGACTATAAGAAGCAAGCTCACCGCCACGATAGCGAATCACTACATCCATCGCATCTTCGATATCAATACCGTCACGAAAAACATTTCGATCTCTAACATAGCCACCTTCTGATTCCGCATCAAGGTAAAGGCGTTTCAAGCGCTGGTCTTCAATCAGATCTATTCTGAAAGGATCATCTACGGGAACATTCTGGCCGGTATATCGTTCATAGTGAGTCCATGCCTCTCTTCCTCGCGAAACCGCATTCGTCCTTCCGAAGTAAAAAAGATCACCCATTGCAAATACGCGCTCCGGGATGGCATCGCACCACCAGTTGATCAGATCAAAATGATGTGTAGATTTATGAACCAAAAGCCCCCCGGAAATCGATTTCTCGCTATGCCATCGCCTAAAGTAGTCAGCCCCATGTTGCATCCCTAGCATGTAGTTCATTTGAAGATGCTTTATTTTACCGATAACCCCAGAAGCAATTACCTCCTTTACCTTCGCTGGCCCCGGAATCCATCGGCAGTTAAAGGTTGTTCGAATAGTGCCTTTGCTGCGCTCCGCAGCGTCAAAGATCGCTCTGCACTTAGCCTCATCGGTGGTTAGAGGCTTTTCGGAAATCACATCCAATCCCGCATTCAGTGCGCGGATAATATACTCGTGATGGAAAGCATCGGGCGTGCAGACGATCACACAATCGGGCTTCTCTCTCCGAAGCATTTCTTCAAATTCGTCTGCTGGATAGAGTGCGATTGGCGGCGCTTGATACTCTTGGGAAATCCGATCCAAGTGATATCGCATCCGGGTGGGACTCCGATCGCATAGCGCCACGACCTCAGCCGAATCCCTGAATCGGGAAACCAGCGGATCAAGAAACATGGTGACTCTCGCACCAGTGCCCACAATCGCAAAACGACGATTTCTCATAAAATTTGTTGGTACGTAAAAACAGTGATTGACGGATCATTGCCCCTTTCCTAAACTTGGCGCAATGAAAAAAGTCACCCAATCCGATATTTCCAAGGCCCTCGGCATCAGCCAAGCCACCGTCGGGTTGGTGGTGGGTAATACGGACTCTCCTCTAAAAGCACGCCTTAATCCGAAAACGGTACAGCGAATTCTCGATAAGGCTAAGGAAATGGGGTATATCCCCCATAGAGGCGCTCAGTTAATGCGCAAAGGACGCAGCAACCTCATCATTCTTCTCAACTTCGGCGGGTATAGTGAAATCACCGCGCAGCGGGTCTTTCATATTGGAAGGAGCATTCACGCCGAAGGGTACGATTTCCAAACAATTGACGCCTATTGGTGGACGGGAGGAGCTGACCAGATGGTGGCCCAGGTTATCGGCTTACAACCCGAGGGAATCATCGTTTCCGGTTCGATTCAGAATGATTTTAGTGAGAAGCATGTTGAAGAACTGCAACAGCGCGGCATCCCCTTGGTCAGCGTAGGGCTTCGGCTGCCCGGGGTTCCCAGAGTGCGCTATGATGCCAAGCCCTCGCAGTACGAACTGACCAGGCATCTCATTGAATCCGGACGGGAGCGCCTGCTAATGCTTGCGCAGCGCCCCTTATCAAGACCGTCCTGGCAAACCGAAGAGCGTATCGCGGGTTTCAAACAGGCGATTAGGGAGCATCAAGGAAAAGTGAATGATGCCGGAAAGGGGCAAGCTTTTACAGAACGGACGGGCAAACAGAAGTTGCAAGCAGCGATTCTGAAGGTAGCGCCTCGCAAAGATCAGTTCTCGCCCTTTCAACAAGGAATGAGCGCAATGAGCCAAATCCTCCAGTGGAGCATCACTCCAGATGCACTCATCTGCGTGAATGATGCGTTCGCAATAGGCGCAATGTCCGTTTGCTTTAGAGGGAATATTGCCATTCCTGAAGCGATTGCCTTCACGGGATTCGATAATCTTAGCTTCTCTACTCAAGGGCCCATCCCGCTCACTACGGTCGAGCAGCCCACCGAAGAAACGTGTTATGCAGCCGTAAAAACGCTGATCGCTCTACTCGGAAAGCGCCCTGAAGAGTTCACGAGTAACGATGAGCAGGTGTTTGCGTGTAGAACTATTTGGCGTGAATCAAGCGGGACCCCTATCTCCGTTTCCAACGAAGACGAAACTGAGATTCGTTCTCTTGGATATGCCTGATGGCTCACGTTTTGAACAGAATTATTGAGCTATGGATCGCATCATTACCGTTGCCATTGTAGGCCTTGGACGTGCGGGCTGGAACCTGCACTTCAAACCCATCCTCTCGAACCCTGTTTTTCGCATCGTCGCAGTTGCAGATCCTTTAGAGGAACGCCGGAGAGAAGCAATCGATTTGACAGGATGCGATGGCTATCCTGATCTGATCACGCTTCTTAAAGGATCAAACGCCGAGTTGGTCGTCGTCGCTACTCCATCATTTAGCCACTACGCCGACGCAAAAGCGGCCCTGCAATCAGAAAGGCATGTCATCGTCGAGAAGCCAATGGCGCTTTATACCGCGGAAGCAGATGAATTGGTCAAATTAGCCAGGCACAAAGGCCTCCACCTTGCGGTAAATCATAGTCATATTCACCGCCCCGAGTATTACCATCTTAAGGAAGTGCTGAGCCGGGGTATTCTTGGTCCGCTCTTCCACCTTCGTACCTTCTGGGGGAACTACGCCCGGCGATGGGATTGGCAAACCTTAGTGAAGAACGGCGGCGGACAGTTGAACAATACGGCACCTCATGTCCTAAGTCTGGTTCTTCCGCTCCTGGGAGATCCTGTTAAAGAGGTTTTCGCCGACCTTCGCAACATTAAAGATGCGGGAGATGCAGAAGACCATGTTCACCTCGTACTAAGAACCGAGTTAGGGATAACCGCCGATGTCGTTGTTTCTTCGGCAATTGAAACGAATTTACCCCGCTGGGTACTGTGTGGTCGATATGGCACCGCCACGCTATTTACCAATCAGCTACATCTGAAATACTACGACCCCAAGGCCGTCGAGCCGCTCACGATACTGGATGCAGCGGCTCCAGAGCGAAAATACCTGAAAGAGACGCTTCCGTGGCAGAATGAAATCGTAGAGTTGGGATGCAACCCGAACGCCAGCTTCCATCAGAATATTTACGATGTGATCGCCAAAGGGGCGGAAGCATTAGTTAGCCCGGAGAGCGCAGCAGAGGTGGTTCGAGTCACAAATCTTGCGCATCGGAATGCCGAACTAAAACAGTTCTCCTAACCGGAAGGTCACATTTGCTTATGGAGTCCCCCCGTAGCCAACAGTCTTACCCGCCTTGTTTGAGAAGAACACGACAAGCGTTCGGCGCCTTTAGTCTCGTAGAATTACTGATTTCCGTATTTCTGGTAGCCATTGCGATGCTGTTAATTTTCGAGGCTTCCGGAGTGATTCGGGAACGTGGGGATGTAACCCGCTGCGTCGGTCACCTTAGACAGCTTGGCAACACCATGTTTCTGTATGCGGCCGATAACAGGGGATTCCTGCCTCGCTCGACTTATAATGAAAATGGTCAGGTCGTCTCTTGGCAAGGGGCTTTGAGCATCTACCTCCCGGTCGCGCAAAAAGGAAGATCTATTCTTCATTGTCCTGCCGAAAGCAGCTTTCCTGTGACCTGCTACGGTATGAATCAGGAGTTCCGAATCGATGCTCATGGAGACCGGTCGAAGATCCACCTTAGTCAACTGGTATCTCCACAGAGTTACGTCCTCGCAGCTGATACAAGAGGCAGCAGTTGGATTACCACGGGACGACGGCAAAAAATGATTGATGTCAACGGCCTCACCAAACGTCATCGTGGAATCCCGAACTTCCTTTATGGAGACGGACACGTTGCTCCATTTCACGAAGAACTCCTGGGCTACTCGGATAGTTCAGCCCCCTTCTACCAAGCCTTGTGGCTGGCCCGGTATCAACCTTAACCCAAGACAGCTCCCTCCGAATGCTCCATTCTTCTTCAAAATTCTTAGCGAATCTTTTTATTGCCGCTTCGCTCCTTTCACCCTTTGTCTTGCAAGCCCATTCGGATCAGCAGGAAAAGCCGCTAAAAATCGTTAGCGAG
This sequence comes from Chthoniobacter flavus, assembly GCA_040392045.1. GTDB lineage: Bacteria > Verrucomicrobiota > Verrucomicrobiia > Chthoniobacterales > Chthoniobacteraceae > DATMFV01. The sequence continues at coordinate 26,734 of JBEBWR010000011.1, forward strand.
GGTGCCGCCAATGCTGTTATTGTCATGGCAGAGCCCAACAATCCATCACATCGGCGCGCAATTGAGCAGTTTCAACAGATCATCCATCGCTCTACAGGATGTATGGTACCAATCGTTGAAGAAGCAGTCCTGGATAGCCTGCCAGAAAGCAAAACGGTCATCCATATCGGAAAGACAGCCTTCGCAGTAGCAAATGGCGCGGATGCTTCGTCGCTGCCCGTTGAATCATATCTGCTTCAGCGAAAGGGAAGACATCTGTTTGTTATCGAAAACTCAGGATCTGTGCCAACCACACATCGGGAGAAACCCCTATCCGCTCCGATACGCTGGGCCTTAAACCGCCTCCTTGCCGAAGGGATCGGGGTACGATGGCTCTGGCCCGGAGATCTGGGCACCTACGTACCGGCGAAAACCGAATTTGCAATCGAGATTGAAAAGACATCTTATCAGCCCCTTCTTCAGAAGCGGAGCTTCTGGATCCCCTTAAAATACCGGCAGATGGGGATTAGTGATCCACTTCTCCTAAAGCTTCAAGACGAAGCTGTGGACTGGGCTGAAAACCATCAGGCAGGAAGTCGCCCCGGAGCGCGGTTTGGCCACGCCTTCATGCACTGGTGGGCCAAATACGGAGCGCAATACCCTGATTACTTCGGGGAGACCTTGCCCGGCTTTCAGCAGCCTTACCCCAGGGCGGAACGGGCAAAGCTCAGACTTGCCGATCCGGGCGTCATCGATGCCATCGAAACCGAGTATATTGCAGCCGGAGCTCCGTTGTATTGGAATGTCTGCCCTAACGATGGCTCCTTTTTCGACGTTAGTCCAGAAACTCGTGCTTGGGATATCCCTCTAAACCAAAGCCCTGAGAGCATCTGGAATGCATCGGCAAATCTGACGGGGCGGTATGTCGAATTCTGGAACCGCATTTACGCCCGCCTGAGAAAGGTGAATCCGGACGTAATCCTCTGCACATACGCATACTCTGCTTACAAAACCCCTCCTCCCGAAGAACGCCCCCTCACCGCCAAAGTAGCCATTGCATTAGTCCCCTTATACGATGACTATGAACAATGGAATGGTTGGGCAAAGAATGATGCTCAGGTATTTCTGAGGCCAAACTGGTTTCATTACGGCGGCAGCAGCCCGTATCTCCCTCTCGAAGAAAGCTTCAATTTCCTCAGTCACTGCTGGAAAAATGGCATGATGGGAATCGATATGGATAGCGTCCTCGGGCACTGGGCTACCCAAGGTCTTCATTACTACCTGATCGCTCGTTCAAGTGAAGATCCCGCTCTCCAGAAAGAGGAGATCATTAATGAATACGCCTCAGCTTTCGCCGAAGCTGCACCAAAGATCCGGGAGTATATCGATTACTGGCAAAAACGCAGCAGCGAAATTCACTTCGGCGCCCCTGACGGTGCGTATGCACAGTTGATTAAAGAACAAAAAATCGGCCAGAGAGCGTCGTCACGCGGTTCTCGACAGGCCATCCCGTTTCTCTACCCTGCCTCTGTTGTAGCGCCAGCCTATCAATTTTTAGATGAAGCCAAAGCACTCACTCAGGATTCTCAAGCTCTGGCGCGAATCGCTTTCCTGAAGGCGGGTCTTGACGAACTAAGCGCCCTTCGCGATGTCGCCGAAAAGAGCGCCGCTGTTGCGGCGAACCCCACTTCGGCTGGCGTAGTTGCCTTGCAAGAAAGCTTTACGGTACTGGACGATCTAAGAAAGAGGCATACCCCGGCGCATGTCGTCTGGGGGGAGGCCGCTATCCGGTACGAGGAACAGCGCAGAATATGGGCGCGTCCGAGAAATTAGGGTCCAGAAGGACAAAAGAAATAAGCAAAACACCCATTCCAGAAACACTATGAACCGCATACTCAAAAGCTCCGTTCCAAACATAAACATATCGGCCGCCTGCGTTGCTTTGATCCTTTCCGGCTTTGCAGCTAATTCCCAAGCGTCTTCTCTACTCGTAAACTGGAGCGGGAAGTATCTTCAGGAAGGCACCTCAGCCAAAGAATTTCTGAAGGGAACTACCACCAATATTACGGGCGGCTGGACTTGGAAGTATAACGACACCGTAGCGAAAAATCCAACTTCAGATTATGACACAGGAGGCCCATCCGCTGTATTCTACGGTGCATTGCAAGCTACGGCAGCAGGTACCGGCGCGATCGCCTCTACCTTTCATCGGGTAAGAACCGTGGACGATCATGACGAGCTCTGGATATCGACCTCTAATACTTCAGAATCAACGACGACCTTCCACATTCAAGGTCTAATCTTCTGGAAGCAGAACGGATTCCTCAACTCCACCGGAAACGTTAATGCCTCCGACATCAGTTCCATTTCCTCGAATGTCTCGACATTTACGGGAACAGGAGAAGTGCGTTTTGCGATTCAAAGTGAAGGTCAGTGGTACCTATCCCAAGTAGCGGTCCATGGCATCGATGCGTCCTTCTCAATAGAGAATATCAACGCAACGAGCTGGGCGATATGGTCGATTTCATCGGATTCGGCACCGCTGCCCGCTACCCCAAGTGATTTCAATATCAGCGGAAGCAGCTTTACAACAGTTGATGCCATCGGGATCTATTACAACGTTCAGCGCGGCGGAGGGGCGTCTCGCCGTCCGGAGGTCGGTTTTGCAAACTTTGAAGTGCAAGCCATTCCAGAGGCGTCGGCAACTGCCCTGACCCTCCTCGGCGGTCTTTTTGCGTTTGGAGTGTTTCGTCCGTTTCTGAAAAAAGCAATGTAGCCTTATGGGCGTCCCGTCGGGTCTCCTGCAACACTTGGACCTCAGTAAGAATCCGGGGTAATTGGAGGGGGGCTTTGTTTGCCCCCTTCAAATCTACTGCCATGACGCCATTTTTCCGA
>JBEBWR010000012.1:0-28263 GCA_040392045.1 Chthoniobacter flavus
TCGCTCTCGAATTGAGGCTGAGAAGTCGAGCGCGAAGCGAGTCGGCTGAATATCACGAAAGAGCCGGGGCGACGCGCGGAGCTATTCGGAGGTTATCTGGACGGAATCGATATAACTGGATACCTCGACTTTCGGAGCATCTATATCCCGCTCGATGGAAACCAGCCCGCGCAGGTAGATTTCGGTGCGCTTTGGCGGGGCGAACCGGGTGAGATGAAGAACTTTTTCGGGCAGCTCGACGATCAGTTTCTTGAGAACCAGCGGATAGTGAACTACTCCATCCTTATCCGAGCGCCATTGGCCATTCAATGGCCAGTGAAACCCTTCTCCCGGATACTGACCGGGTAGAGGGAACCCAACGTAGCGCCAGCCATCAAAATTGATCCGGCTCAGGCCAAAAACGTCATCGGTGTTCCAATCGGCAATTTCGCCTGGTTCGTACTGATCAAGCAGTTCGGGGGTAAGCCAGTCCGCCATCCAGGGAGATCCTCCCTTTGCCTTGGCGCCAATTGAGATCCACCGCTGCCCGGATGCGTCCTCAAGCTCAAAGATAACTCTACCCCACCCTGAATTGCCGTTTACCCATAGGCCGATTTCTGCCGGCTTTCCGGGAAGCATGAGGGGCTTTCGCGTGATAAGCCCGACGACCATCGGCATCGTTGCCTTTCCGCCGGAGAGTGGCTTGGGAGTTACCTTGAGCGCTGGACCCTGCCCTTCAAATGAAGCTACCGGCTCAAAAGAGAAATCGCCGATCCGCCGGGGAGTCATCGGGTTGTAGAACTCCAGCAGGGCGTTGCGCTCTGTGGCGATCTGCCAGTCCTCCATGGAGGTTAACGGGTCAAGCCGGGAGACCTTGCCGCCGGGTTTTGCGATGTGAACGGGGTCGCCCAGTCTGACGCCTTTAAGGGAGGCCCCGACCGGAAGCTCAAGGTAGTAGGGGTCTGGAGATGCAATGATTGAGAGCGCTCCTCCCGTGAGGAGCAAATCCTCGCTCGTTCCGTCTCTCTTGGTTTTCCGGACATTTGCTCCACCTTCAATCTCCAGATGATATGGGCGTTTACCGCGAACGTTCCAATAGACCAATAGCGAGGTATTATCGCGTTTTCGAAAACGAAGCAGGTAGGCACTTTCGCTTCCGGTATCCACAAAGCCATCATAGCTGGCGCCATCAAGCATGCGGGTGAGTGTGGCGACAGCGGCGGCGGCGGGCTTGGGCGTCAAAGCGGGGTGTGCTTCAAATAAGCCGGCTCCACCCCAATTGCCAAAGTAGTAGCTATTGCCCGCATCGCTGATGAGTCCCATCCGAATCTGGGGCATTTCCCATGCCAGAGAGTGTAAGGCATGTCGGACGAAGTAGTTTGCCTGAGTCTCCATGCTTAAGTTTCCGGGGTTCGTGCATGGGTAGAGGATCTCGTAACATTGTGAGACACCCTTGTCTGCGTACCCGTAGGAATCGAGCATCTGCCGATCCATCCATAGGCTGGCGTTATTAGCGATGACATCCGGGGGCTGTGTCTCCGGAAGGCGTCCAAAGGAGCCGGATTCGTTTCCCAAGGTATCAAAAAGCTCCGATGGGAAACCGCTTCGCAGGAACTCCTCCCGGAGGGTGAGTCCGCCGTTGCCTAATTGAATTTTTACGTCAGGATGATGCTGTCTGAAGTAGCGAGCCGTGGTGGTAGCGGTTTCAATCATCTCATGGAACCGCTTCTTTTCGTCGGGATTGAGATTGTACTTCCTATCATGAAAAAGATCGGGGATACGCGTGGCGTGAGCTCCTGAGATGACGTCTTCATGGAACATCAGAAGGTGTGGGAGCAAGTCCGGATCTTTCTCCAGCCTTTTCTCATAGGTTGCCTTCAGGTTCCCGGGGAGCTTTCGCACGGTAAACTCGTTCCCGATCCGGACCCCGTAGCGTTCGCGCAACTCCACGGGTGCGTGAAACATGCCATAGCGCAGGCCGAGCTTTTTATAAAGGAGCCCGAGTCGCGGATGATCGTCAGAAGTGAAATGCGCGCCTCCGAAGTCCCACGTTCCAAACGGGCTATCCTTGAGGTACAGGCGATCTGCCTTTGGCAGCATGACAAAAGCCGTTTGCCTCGAAAGCAGGACTTTCCCCTTCCCATTTTGGAGAGTCAGGGCAAAGGGATGGTATCCCGGCGCAGGCGTTGATATTTCCAATATGATATCGACCTCTTTTCGGGGCGGGACTACCCCCGTGTGATCCTCAAATGCGGTACCGGAAAGCACGTACGGCTGCTCCTGTTCCGTGATATTCGTCAGGCGGGCGACGAACCGGGGTGCCTCGGGGTGCTCAAAGACATTTACGGCGTTCGCAGCGTGAAGCTGAAGCTGTATCGGACTCAGTTCCAGAGTGAGCGCGGCAATCCTGACGCCGCTGGGAAGCCCGAGCGGACGCCAACGGTAGCGATTGAGATCCGGTGCGTGAGTCGCCAGCCGGATTTCCTTGGTGATCTCCAGGTCGATCACGTCCTTTTCTACGTCCTGCGCAAAAGCGATTGGTAGGGGAAGTTCAACCTGTTGCAGGACCTCAGGGGAGCCTCCTTCCGGCACCCCAAGGGACACTCTCGGGATCTCTGTCGTGAAATCCTTGATCAGTACCTGGCTTTTATTTGAGGAGCCGCCTTCACGGCTCCCTGCCCGCAAGGTCAGGCGATTGGTAAACCCCTCGCCGGGCTCGGCATAAGCGAGAAGGTGCGCAGCGATATAGTCATAGCGGGGCACCTGAGCCCATGGCATTCGGGGGTCGCCGACAAAGGTCGGGCCAGCATCATACGATTCCGTGTAGCTTTCAGGGTCCTGTCTCCAGTCCGGCCAACCGGCCCTTGAAAGGGAAAGAAGAGCATGACCCTGATCCCGGAGTTCGTAAGGAACGTTTCCGATCACTCTCATATCGAGTTTTTTTCCCGCATTACTTTCCAGCATCGAAGTCAAATCGACGGGTTCGTATTGTGAGGGGATCGGCTTTGTGGTTTCAACCGATTCGATGACGGATTTTTCCCCGGGAATGAGAATGAAATGTGAGACTTCGGAGTCTGGCGCGTCTGCGGTAAGGATCAGCCTTCCTTCAAGCCAGATGCCTATTTTCTCCCGGGATTTTCTCACGACCCCGTGCAAAAGGCGTCCCTGCCAGGACTTCTCCGCGATGGCATCGGTCTCCAGTGTCTTTAGGGCGAGTTGATTATTGGGAGCAGGCCAGAAATCGAGAGTGCGTTTTGCCCGGGGAGTCCACTTCGCGGTGTCGCTATTCCAGTAGAGCTGCTCGATAGCTATTGTCCGCCCCTCTTTATCAGGGGTTAAGATGATAGCGATATCGCCCGATCGGCTTTCGCCGACCTGTGAACGAACTTCAAATCGCGTGGGAAGTGCGCCTCCCGCCATTCTGAGATTGAAATGCACTGCGCCCTCGTTTTGCTTTGAAAGCCTATATCTTTGCTCAATGGAGGAAGGTGTCAGGTCAGCTGAAAGTGTCTGGGTGCTCATATCAATGGCGATAGAGAGGAGGCCGAACAGTGCGAGGCGTTGAAATAGAGGGGAACATTTCGGATAAATCATGATAACGGAGACAATAAGGGCCAGGGGATGCTCTGAAACATTGCATCCATTGGAGTCAAAAAGAATCCGAAGGGCATCGCCCCGCGGGGATAATCAGGCTAAAGAATATCGGGGGAGGCCGTATCCTCTTGCCGCTGCAGAAGCCGATTTTCCTCCTCTGTGGTGGTCTGACCGAGGCAGAACCGTGCATCGATGTAAACCCCCGGTTGAGGCTGGTCAGGATCGCTGATCAGTTTGACTGCCATTCGGACGGCTTCGCGCCCGATCTCGTCGAACGGCTGCTGGAGCGTTGTACATGCGATTCTTGCCGAGATGTCGCTAGGTCGATGAAGCCCGGTACCTCCGACGACGCTGACTTCATCGGGTATGGAAATGTTCCGGGCAAGGAGCCATTCTACAGCGGCTTCTGCCAGCCCGTCCCCTGTTGAATAGATGGCATCAGGCCGCACACCACCGGCAAAAAGGCTTTCGAGGTAGTCGGGTATCCCGTCCGGAATCGCATCGGTAAAGGTGTGGTAACTGAGCTTCACTGCTTCATTGGCGGAATAACCGAGAGGATAAAGCGCCTCAAAAAATCCAGCCGTTGCCGATGCGCAGGTAGCGCTCAAAGCGATGCTATTGTGCAACAGGAGGACGATATGCTTTTTACCCAGCTGTTTCCATATCTGCGCCAAAGAGCTATTGGCCCTGAGGTAGTTCGGGCTGACGAAGCCGCGCGTGGCCGTTAATGAAGGAGGCGTGATGTAGATGACGGCCTTACCCTGTTGACGAAAGGCGCGAGCGACATTGGCGCTGGAGGTATCGGGGAAAACGATGGCCGCACTTGATTCCGCTGCTTCGTTGCGTAAAGATTCGTCATCGGAGCCCTGCTTGTCGACGAAGAAGGGGCGTATAACCATCTTGGGCGAGGTGTTGGTAACCTCGCGAAGTATCCCTGCGCAAATCTCTTTCCCCCAGGTAATCTGATGCTGCATCAGTTCGGGCTCGTGGATCGCTACACTAATAACGTGTTGAAGAGCCGGGGCCTTCGCGGCCTGCTGATGACAATCGCCGACAAAGGTTCCCCTCCCGGGAACCATGATGATATGCCCCTCTTTGGCAAGCTGGGCAAAAACCGCCTGCGTTGTCGATGTGCTCACGCCCAGATGGCTTGAAACATCCTTGATGGTCGGCAGGCGCTTCTCTGTGCCTGCATACGCTTTCAGGAGATGGTCAAAAAAGAACTGCTGAACCTTCTCCGAAGGTCGCAGGGAGCTTGGAGAGTTTTTGCTGAGAGGTGTCATGAGCGATGGTTCATGGTTTAGTGCAATCTCTCGGTTTGATCAAGATCTAAAATTTATATGATTATTTATATCGAATTCATATTTTTTGAGTTTGAAAATGATTTGACAAAACATCTGATCGCGGCAAATATCGCGCTCGTAACGCCCCGTTGTCCGAGTGGTTATCTTGTTTCCTCGGGCCGCAGATTCCCAAAGCCCCCCGGTTCTTTCATTGAACAAAGATATGAATATCCTCTTTTTAGGCGCTACTGGAACGGTTGGCCGGCAAGTGCTTCCGATTCTGGCGGCCAGCCATGCCATCACCCCAGCGGCCCTCGGTGGGGGCAGGATTGGCGTGTTGCCCGTCGTTGATGTTGATATTTGTGATCCGGCGGCCGTAGAGGCGCTGATTCAGGCTGGCGGGGCGGATGGTGCGCCTTTTGACGCGGTCATCAATGCGGCAATAGCGTCTTACAAAGGGCTGGATCTTGCTCATCGCGAGACACGCCTGCGGTACTTCAATGAGTGCATTAAGATCAATGCGGTGGGGGCTTATCACGTTCTCGAAGCCACGGCTGAAGCCCGGATTCCGCGCTTTGTCTATATCTCAAGCCTCTCGGCCGTTCTGGGGAACCCTCAATACCCGTTCATTGACGCGAGTTGCCAGGATCGGCCGCATGACATCTACTCCGCCGCGAAGATTTTTGGCGAACATGCAGGACGATACTACGCACACCGACCCACGGTGGAGGGCTTCTCCATGCAGGTGATCTGTCTGCGGTTGGGGCAGCCTTACAAGCTTTATAATAGATGGGACGAGGTCTGGAAGACGGACGCCCATTTCAGAAGGTTCCCGGTGCACTCTCATGATATCGCCAGTGCTATTGAGTGTGCTTTGAAAACGCAGATTCGCTACGGCGTCTATCCCATCGTTTCAGAAACCGACAACCTCTATATTGATCCCGACCTCTATGCGGAGCTTGGCTACAAGCCTGAGTGGAAATTCACTGCGGAAGGGCTTGTCGGACCGCAAGGGCAAGAGGGTCGGGACTTTCAGGAATCCATTGCGAACGTCGCAGTTTGATCGCGTATCAACGAAATACAACCCCCATTAGATCATGAAAAACACCCTAATTGCGCTGGTAGGAGTAAGCGTTTCCCTTTCTTCAATAGAGGCGGCCGCTATTTATTCGGAGTGGAGCGGCGGGACATCCGGTACGTTCCAGTGGAATAGTGCAAGCAACTGGACAAGCCAGACGTGGGCAGCAAGCGGTTGGGGTACGGCGCAGACTCCAGGCAGCGTTCCCGGCATTGGTGCCGACCAGTTTGCGGTACAAATCACCAATGGCAGCGCGGGCGATCTGGTGATTGAAACTCCGACGGATGCACCGCTGACGATTGGTCGATTCTGGATTGATCAGACAGGCGCTGGAAGCACAACCCTGAAGCTCGGTAGCGATCTTCTCGTCAATGAAACGCTGACCGGTCCGCCGGCCAATGACAAACTGACGGGCTTGGTCAACTCAACGCCCAATCATCCCGGCGGTTTGGTGATCGACCTGAATGGAAACACCTTTTCCGTAACTTCGGCAGTGACTCACTTCGCTCTGAGAGATGCGCGGAACTTTACCCTTCGGGATACAAGCGCTGGCGGAGATGGCGTGTTCTCTATCCGTCAGATCTATCGGAGCAGCACCCAGCCTGCCGGTAGTGTGCTTGTTGAGAACAACGTTACCGTTAAGCTCCTCACGAACGCGCACATGGATTTGCGAGCAACCTCCGGGGCAACCACAGGAGGCTGGGACTTTTCTCCCGGGGCCACGCTTTGGCTGAGCGCGAATAATGCCGCAGGAACGGCTTTTGTCTACGCAGGGGGAAACTTCGGCAATATAGTGGTAGGCGATGCCAACAATGATAACCGCACACGTTTTTCTCTGGGAACCGCCGCCCGAATCGCTGGCGATCTGACCTATCATGTAGCCAAAGATGGGAATGGGTCGTCCCTCAATATGGGGGCGAACTTTTCCATCTATGTCGGGGGCAATATGAGCGACCTTGCGACAACCGGCGAGAACTATGGTACCCGCACGCTCTTCTTCAACGGTGGGCAGCTCAATGAGAAGGAGGTCACCATCGCCCGGCAGGGGCTGCAAAACTCTTTCTCCTTCGGGGAAGATGATGATGCTGTTACAGCGGCAAACGTTGCCTTGGGGCATGACCTTACCACGTCCGGTGACGTTATCGTACGCCGCTATTCACGCCTGGATGTCCGAAATCACACGGTGACGGCCCGGGACGTACAAATTCTCCATCAGGGCACGCTTGCGGAACCCACGCTGGGCTTTGGCTTCGACGAAAATGGGGCGGGCCTCATCGTTGCGACGCGTGATCTTACATTAAACCAATTCAGTCTGGAGCTCACGTTCGACGAAGCGTGGATGGAGTCATGGACCAGCGGAGATAACCTGCTGCTCTTCCAGTACGACAATCTTATTGGCGCTCCCGAGTTGATGAACGTCTACGCTCCGGGGGATTTTCAATTCACCAGTCTGGCGTGGGGGGAGATTGACGGGAGAAACTATGTCTACATGACTAATGTTTCGATTCCCGAGCCAGGCACCTACGTTCTGAGCGCCATCATGCTTGTCGCTATGGGGCTGGGCGTCAGGGCGAAGGCAGGCAAAACCACTTCCAAGGGGAGCACCGAAGTATGAAGCTTCTCATTCTGGGTATATCACTGGCGCTTTCTTCCCTGAGCCTGGCGGAAGGCAGCTCTGAGTTTATCTATCTCTTTGATGAACCGGACAATGCGAAGATCATCGACTCAGGCGTCCATCAGCGCGACATCCCATTGGGAAAGAATGTCATCGTTAGCGAAGATGCGAAGTTTGGAAATGCCTGTCTGGAGATCGGAGCCGGAGGAGTCGCGTCAAAGACCCGTGTCGAGGCGTCGCAGTTGCAGCCGATCGAAGCGATGACGATCTCGATTTGGATTCGCCTGGAGCGGGAGGCCCCGGTGATTTTTCTGTGGAGACAACAGAATACAGAGACGAGCCCGGGGCTTTTCCGCTTCTATTACTCAGCCAGAAAGCTCTGGTTCGCAGTCCGGGGAGAGGCAGGGGTTGAGCGCGCCTCAGTGGGGCCGCTCCAGCCTTATCTGGGGCAGTGGACGCATATTGCCATGACCTATCATAAAGGGTTGGTAACGTTCTATGTGAACGGAGTCCCCGCGGGACCTTCAGAACAGCTTTCCGGAACGGAGATCCCGGCGCTTCATGCAGATGGAGTTTACACCCAGATGGGGGGGTACGATGCGCCTGAGGGAACCCGCGTTGACGATTTTGCTTTCTTTGATGACCGCGCCTTGGATGAGGAGGCGATGCTGATGATTTACTCCGATGGACTTCAAGCATATCTTCAATCAACCCGCTAACCGCATCTGCCGTGCGTTAGTGATCATTCTGGGATGCTGTTGGATGGGAGCGACCGCTCTTTCGGCGACGGAGCCCGCGGTTTCGTTTGCGGCGGTGACTCCCGCTGACGGAGTGAGCAAGATTGTGCTCAATGAATGTCTTGCGGAACAGAAGACGCCCGAAATGTTGTTGGCCGATAGATCGACGGTTCGTCCGGGGAGCGTCACGACAGCAGGAGGAATCTTGCGCTATCTCCAGGAGGCGATGGCTCGAATGACAGGGCGGGAAGTTCCCGTGGTGTTGGGGGGGAAGAATGATCTGGCGCAAGGTATTGTGTTGACGACTCTTGAGAACGCACCGGATTCGATCTCGACAGATCCTGCGATTCTGGAAGCCCTGAAAAGCAAAGGGAAGGACGGCTATGACGCTCAGGAGGCCTACTATATCCGATCGAGCCCGGAACGACTGTTGATGGTTGCCAATACATTGGATGGATTGGCCTGTGGAGTTGTGGAATTGCTTGAATCCGTGGGCTATGAGGTTTTGGGAATGGGTCCGAACTGGACGCACGTACCCGACTATCGTACGCACCCGCTTGTATTTACTTTGAATCGCTCCGGTCGTCCCGGTTTTTACATTCGCCGCCTCTGGGCAACCACGGCGCAAGCCGTGGGCTGGGGTACGCTGGGCTCGCGAATCAAGCTGACAGACCCGGCAGATGAGCACGTTCAGGTTAGCTATGAACGCTGGCTCTTTGGGACCCGGATGACGCCAAAGTCGATGCCGACCTTTCCCAGCCACGCGATGCAGGCCTATCATGCCAAAGTTATCGCGCGGATGCGCGATCTTCGTTCGGACGAAGGGTTTCTCTCAGAAAAGACGTTTCTGGGATCGGCTTCCGAACGGCCTCCGGCATCGCCTGAAAACAAGGATACCCTCTGGATTGATACGGACTCCCAAGGGAGTATCCTTGAAGAAATGGTTCAGTGCTCCGATGGGAAAAAGTGGCACACCTATAAGCTCCAGTTGCCGATCAGTTTGGATCTGTCGGTACCGCTCGTCCGTCAGCTTATTCTGGACGAAATGAAGCAGGCTGCCGTAGCACACTTCGAGAAGTACCCGGATGCGCTTTTGCTTCTGCCCACCGAGCCCGAAGACGGTTCCCTGCAATATCAGCGCATTAAGGAGCTTTCCAGACACCCCGAATGGTATCCCGATGCCTTGCGGGAGAAAGGCATTCCCTTTGGCGATCCCTATGTGCTGCACGGGTTCAAGGGATTGAATCAACCGAGAGAGATATGGGATGCCAGTTCACCAAGCGATGTAGTGTTTGGCTTCAATAACTGGCTGCTTCGCGAGATGGATCTGTGGATCGATTCTTTGCCGGAAGAGCAGCGGGTTACCGCAACCGGGCGAAGGAAGAAGGAGTTACTAAGAGCTTCGCTTCTTTGCTACAACTTCCACGATGTACCCCCTAACTTCAATCTGGACCCCCGCATCAGGGTAAAAATTGCGGACTTTCCCAAAAATCGGGGAAGAGGGAAATGGCGTGCATTCAGCTCCAAGACAGATATGGCGGAGGCCTATCGCATCCTTTTGCCAAGGGAGCCCGCCGCGATTTATGAGATTTGGAGCCTTGCCTCTTATCGCGATCAGAATCCGGAGAACATCGAAGGTAGCCCGAGTGCCTCGGCGCTCCTTCGGGAGATCCGGTCCAAGTATGACGCAGGGTTTCGCGCCCTGAGCGCAGAGATGGATTTTAACTTTGGTAAGTATGGTCTTCGCTACTACATGGCTTCCAAGGCACTCTGGAATCCGCTCCTTTCTCCGGAAGAGATGGAGCATCTTCGCGACAGATGGCTTCAGCGTTCCTTCGGCAGCGCTTGGCTTACGATGAAGCAATACTATGACCTCATGACGCCGGAGCGTTGGCAGGTCAACTCTCCCGGATCATGGGCCAAAGCGGTGAAGCTGCTTGATGATGCCGGGAAATCCATTGATCCGGAGAAGGAGCAGGCAGCTGCCCGAAGGATCAATGATGTCAAACAGTTCTGGTATTTCTACTATCTCGTAGAGAGTGGCGCGGCTGAGGCGAAGGGAGCGGAGTTGCGCGAGTTCGTCTGGAAGGGGCAGATGTCCTACATGACCGCTATGGTCATGGTAACGCGCACCTTTTTCGACAGATCCGTACAAGCTGCTCAAGTGGCCGGCTCGGATTTCAACAACGGCCCCGCGCATTACCGTGATGAAGAAACCCGGGCATGGTGGGCCAAAGTGATGAGCTACTGGCCTCCGGGAGCGGAGCTCGATTTTGTGGATTCAACCCTGATTGATGGAAAACCGGCCAAAGACGTGGACCTCAACAATCTTGTACGTGTTGCGGAATTTCAGGCCATTACGCCCGGTCAGAACATTCTGGTTTACGATCATACTCCGCAGAGAGGGAAGCAGGCGACCTTCCTCACGATAGCGACCGCACCGGAGGATATGATCGGATTCTCCCTCTTCTGGCCCGCCGGAATTAAAGGCAATCGGGAACTGGCGGTCTCCTACGGAGCCGAGCATTGGAATGCATCGGCTTCAAAATGGGAGGGTATTGTGGATTACACCACGGAGCGTGCGCTTTCTACTCTCAGCACCTCTTCTGATGGAAAAGAGTGGCACCTGGTACAGGTCCAATTCCCGGCACCGCAGTCGGGAACCTATCGGTTTCAGATCGGTATAGGAGGAGTCTCCAGTCATCTCGCCGCTTTGGACTTTAATCTGCCTAAGCAATCCGGCACTACACGACATGGGCAAACCTACACCTCAGCGTGGAATATCGGAGCCGCGCAGGCCTCCCGTCCTTGCTACTTCTACATTCCCAAAGGCACAACCAGGCTCGATATCGAGCTGCATCGTCAGGATCAGGGGATCCTCAGTCTTTACACCGGGCTCCCTTCAAAAACGTGGCGACGAAGCCGGATAATGCGCGTGAAGGGAGGGCAGTTGCACTCCATAGAGTTGACGCCGGAGGAGAGCGGATCGGTTGCCGTTTATGAAGGCCGGGGCTTCCCGCGAATCGCTTCCATTCCCCAGCTTTGGGCAAAGCACCCCTCGGCTCTGCTCGTTCCGGCAGCAATTGCAACTGCCGACGGCCTCACGCCGATTGATCGCTAGCGAAAAATGAAGATAATCGCCATGCAACATCCCCCCATTAAGATTCAGAAAGCATTTTCTCTGGTGGAGTTATTAATCGTCCTTGCCGTCCTTGCCATTCTTATTACATTCACTCTGACAGGAATGAGTCAACTGACGGATTTCAGGAACAAGACATCCTGCCTGAGTCATCTTAAGCACCTTCATGCGGCGATCTCCAATTACGCTAATGATCACAACAACTGCTTTCCTGCTGCTTACGGCAAAACCGCCACTTCCAGCTATAACATGGCCTGGAGTGTCCGGATTGAGGCCTACCTTCCCAATTCTCCCTCCAACATTGGCGGTCGTCTGAGAGGGATTACCTACTGCCCCGCTACGAAAGAAAACCATGAAGATCTTCTCTTCAGGCGGGATGCGGCTACATGGAGAACGGATTATGCGGTCAGCAACATCGTGATGACAAATACGGAGGCAAAAAACGTCCGATCCAGATACCCCGGCAGCGCCGTTCTGTTGTTTGACGCAGGGGGCGGCGCCCCGGCAAGTCAATCCCAAGGCGAGGGAACGGCACGTCGACGCCACCAACATCGGACGGCGTTCAACGCCGTGTTTGTTGACGGGCATGCCGAAACACTCTCCAGCTTCCAGAATCTCCATTCGGCATGGAAGGTATCATACTAGCACTTCGCGGATGGCAATTCGCCGGAATCTCATGAAAATCACGAAAACGGTAGCAATCCCTCCGACACAGAATGAACGGGCCATTTTCACCACCTCTACCGTTTACACCTCCAAAGAAGGGCATTCCTTGCTTCAGGAATATACTGAGTTGGTGGCTAGCGATACTTTTGGGGAATGCTTTGTCCGGAGGAGCGACGATAACGGAAAAACATGGGCTCCTTCGGTTCATTCCTTCACCCCGGAGATCGCTCCGGAAGGCGTCATTCGTAGGGGCGAGGCTACTCTGTTTCTGGATCGGGTATCGGGCAATGTCCTGCGCTTCTTTAATCTTCACTGTTATCCTGGCGGAACTCATACGAGTGCGGTTCTTCAGTTGAGCGCCATCTGGTATGAGGTTTCCAGCGATGGTGGGATAACCTTCAATTCGAGGAAGCAGATCATCGTCGACGGGCATACTGAAACGCAATGGGCACCGGATGTAGAGTATGGGATCAACTCCATGATGATTTCATTCACAGCTCCATTAAAGGACAGGCAGGGTAGAATCATTCTACCGGTTCATTTCATTTGCCCACAATCTCCCGGCCAAAGCTCCTACGCCATTCCCATGGAGGCCGCTTGTTTCATAGGCACCCATGGAAGTTCCGGCGAGATCAGGTGGCAGATCGGGACAAGAGCCAAGCTGGACTCCAGCCTCTCCTGCAGAGGGGTATTCGAGCCTACTATTGAAGAGCTTGCAGATGGTACGCTTTTAATGGTCTGCCGGGGTAGTAATGCGAACATGATGGACGTTCCCGGACGGAAGTGGGTTTGCCGATCGTATGATGGAGGGCTTTCGTGGTCCGATCCGACGCCTTTTCTTTTTGATGACGGCACGACTTTCTATTCACCCTCAAGCGGTTCGCGTCTCATCCGGCACTCCCGAACCGGTGCCCTCTATTGGATCGGGAACCTATCGGACGGCAATCCTGATGGCAACCTCCCGCGTTATCCCTTATGGATCGGCGAAGTGAACACCGCAGGACGGATCGTGAAGGCTTCACTTCATGCCATTGACGACCGCAATCCCGGCGATTCGGAACGCGTCCAGCTTTCAAATTTTCGAATCTATGAAGACAGATTCACCGGAGAGCTGGTGATTCACCTCGCCCGGGTTTTTGAAAGATCAGTCCATACGGCTTTATCTCCGGCATATGAGTATAGGGTAGCGATTTAAGAATCGCGCCCCGGGGCTGCCAAACCTGACCTGACGTTTTGATAGGAACGGACTGATTTAATCCCTCATGAAGCAACCAACGGACAACAGCCTATCTCTCTTTAGAAGAAGCATGCCTTCTGAAGAGGCGCAATCCTCTTCATCAGCAGCTTTGTCAAGTAGCGACTGGCCACCCGTTTCGAACATACCCTGACCATCATCTCTTAGAGCTATCGAATAAGAAGTGAAACAGCCAAACTTCATTTTCGTTATCGTCGATCAGATGCGTGCGGATTGTCTGGGGGCCGAGAGGCGACACGACATCGATACACCAAATCTCGATTTTCTCGCCGCCAGAGGGAGCCGCTTTCGTCATGCCTATTCGCCCACGGCGTCCTGCATCCCGGCGCGGGCTTCGCTGATGACCGGGATGGATCCGTGGCATACGGGGATTCTCGGCATGGGCGGCGGACAGGGACCGATACGCGATGACTATCCGCATACCCTTGCCGGAGAGTTGGCGAAGGCGGGATATCAGACGCATCTGAGCGGGAAGGGGCATTTTCATCCGCCGCAGAGTACGATGGGGTTTGAGTCGATGCATCTGGATGAATCCGGTCGGCATGAAGCGCACGGGCTGGAGGATAGCTATCGGAAGTGGTTTCGCGAGAATGCGCCGACAGGCGTATCCCCGACCGATCACGGGATCACGCAGAACTCCTGGCTCGCCCGACCGTGGCATACGGCTGAGCATCTGCACCCGACGGCATGGACCGTGACGGATGCGCTGGAGTTTCTGGAACGCCGGGATCGGAGTCGGCCCTTCTTTCTGAATATCTCCTTCGCGAGGCCTCACTCTCCCTACACTCCGCCGACGTATGAATTCCTTTCGTACGAGGGGAGGGTCACGCAGCCGGTAGTGGGCGACTGGGCGGCGAAGCATGACCAGCCTGATGACGCCGTCGATGTGGACGCATGGCGCGGGAAGCAGACGGCGAGGAATAACGCCCGGGCAAGAATGGGGTATTTCGGAGACATTACCTTTATTGACGCACAGATCGGACGGCTACTGGCAAAGATGAAGCGGCTGTATGCTCAGGATTGGGCGAATACGTGGTTCGTTTTTATCTCTGATCACGGCGATATGCTGGGCGATCATCATCTTTGGAGAAAGACATATGCCTATGAGGCCAGCATCCGGGTGCCACTGATCGTAAAGGCTCCCGATGCCGCCGGAATCCGACAGCGGCGGGTGGTGGATGAACCGGTGGCCCTCTACGATCTGATGCCGACGATCTTGGCCGCTGCGGACGTTGCGATTCCGCCGACGGTGACAGGTGGAAGTCTACTGGATATTCTGAAAGCCCCAACAGAGGGCTGGAGAGAGTATATCCATGGAGAGAACTGCACCTCCTATCTACCGGAGGAGGAGAACCAATTTGTAACCAACGGGAAAAGGAAGTTGATTTGGTTTCCCCGGACGGGGCTGCAACTGTTCTTCGACCTTGAGACTGATCCGGGTGAGACGCGTAATCTGATTGACAACCCGATGTGGGTCGAGGAGATCCAGCAATGGCGTGAACGCCTAATTGGAGAGTTGCAGGGCCGGAACTGCGGCTGGTGCACAGACGGAACGCTGAGCGCGTCGTTCTTTCCACTCCTCTCCCCTTATCGGGATCGGCTCTATTATGGATCGGAGAGCTGAGCGCACACCTCAAGCACGGCGAGATCGTCTGTCCTGACAAGAAGGAATGACGGTTTGTCTTTTGGAGGTGGGCCGCATTCCCGGAAGTGCCTGACACGACGAACGGGGCGGCGGAAACGAAGGTTGTTCCTGCTGAAGAGACGTCAGGAAATCATCCTGTGGCTGTCGTTATGTTGACGGGAGGGGTGCGGTTGGAGATCTCACATCGCCGTCAGTGATCTTTTGCTGCGGGGTGCTGAAGATGCTCGGCGAGGGAGTCTTCTCCGTCGTAACTCTTGTGGGTGAGCAAATCGTCGAGGTGATTTGCCAAAAAGAAGGCAACCCGCTCAGCCCTTCCGAACGAATATCACGGAAGGGGATTCACTGCCTATGCCAAAGAAAGAGACCATTAAACGGGCGCGGCGAGACAAACGCGCAGGTAAGTCGGCTTCTACGCAGGCAGGAGAGTTCGTCCGGGAGGAGATCGATGAAATCCGCGCGGGCAAACACGGGGCGCGCTCGCCGAAACAGGCAATCGCCATCGGTCTTTCCAAGGCGCGGCGTGCGGGTGTGAACCTTCCGCCGCCGGAGAAGGGAAAGACCTCCGAGGCAACGCGACGCAAGGCGGAGCGCGATCTGGAAAAGGCGGAGTCGGGCGAAAAACCGTCGCGAAAGCGTTCACAGGCGACGCTCAAAGCGCTGAGACGCGAGAGCGGGGCAGCGGCGTCGCCCAAGGCATTGTCGCGGCAGACAAAGCAGGCGGCCGACAAGCGGTCGAAAGCCGAGAGATCGGCCGCGGCTAAAAAGGCGGCGCGCACCCGGAAGGCCGCGAAGTAGGGCGGCCCCGGAAGGTTCGGAGAAGAGGGTATGAGCAAACCGACCAGAGAGCAGATCGTCGCCGCACTGCTGAAGCGGCACGGGCAGACGTTCTCGGGCGAGATGGGGATCAGACTGGAGAGGAATACGCCAACGATGTTGTTTCGCTGGCTCTGCGCGGCGCTGCTGTTCAGCGCGCGTATTAGCCACAAGACCGCCACCGAAGCGACGCTCGCGCTGGCAGGGAGAGGTTGGACGAGCGCAAAAAAAATGGCGGCGGCGACATGGGAGGAGCGGACGCGGGTGTTGAACCACGCGGGCTACGCCCGTTACGATGAAAAAACGTCGCGTATGCTGGCGGATACCTCGGAGCTGCTGCTGGAGCGCTACGATGGAGATCTCCGAAAGCTGCGGGAGGCGGCGAAATGCGACCCGGCGCGCGAAAAGGAGTTGCTCATGGAATGCAAAGGAATCGGTGAGGTGGGCGCTGGTATTTTCCTCCGCGAAGTGCAGGTGGCGTGGACTGAGCTTCAGCCGTTTGCCGATGCCGCCGCTCTGAAATCCGCCGCCAAACTCGGTCTTCCAAAAACGGCCAGGGAACTGGCCAAGCTGGTGCCGAACGAGGATTTTCCATCCCTGCTGGCGGCGCTGGTGCGTTGTCAGTTGGAGAAAGACCAGCCGGAAGTGCTGGCCGCAGCCGGGGAGTGTTAGCGTCTGTTCACGACTTGAGATGCATGTATTGTTCCAGAATCGATCGGACGCGGGGCGGCAATTGGCGGAGCGGCTAAAGGATTACGCCGATCGTAGCGATGTGATCGTGCTGGCGTTGCCCCGGGGGGGAGTACCGGTGGGCTATGAGGTAGCGCGGGCACTTCGGGTACCGCTCGATCTATTCCTCGTGCGCAAGCTGGGCGTGCCCGGCGATGAGGAACTGGCCTTCGGAGCAATCGCTTCCGGTGGGGTATTGGTCCAAAATGAGGAGGTCGCCCGTCATCTTCGGGATGCGGAGCGGGTCATCGCAGAGGTGGCCGACCGGGAGCAGCGGGAACTCCAGCGTCGCGAGGGGGAATACCGTCAGGGGCGGGCCGCGCCGGAGTTGACGGGCAAGACGGTTATCCTCGTGGATGACGGCCTCGCGACGGGTTCAACGATGCGGGCCGCCGTTGTCGCGTTGCGTCGGGTTCCAGACCATGTCGGGCGGCTGATTGTTGCCGTTCCGGTCGGGTCGCAGGAGGGATGCGCGGAGTTCCGTGCGGAAGTCGATGACGTCGTCTGCCTCGTCGCGTCGGACGACTTTCGTTCCGTCGGGCAGTTCTACGAAGATTTTTCACAAACATCGGATGAAGAAGTCCGCGAGTTGCTGGCCCGTGCCGCCAATCGCGAAGGGAGCGCGTAGAACGGGCAACGGCAAGCGGCAATAAGAGCGCCTTCCTTCTCTTCAAGCTGCCGCAAGGATCGCTATACTTCTTTCGGAATGGCCCAGCCGTAGTCCGTGGCGGGGTTGGTGTCTCCCCAGATCAGCCGGTCCTGCATCGGTTGGCGTTTGATCCACGAAAGTTCGCGATACTCACCAGTGCGGCGACAATAGAAGAGGAGCTTTACATTGAATCGGAACGGAAGATGGTTTGCCGCTGCTTCCAATGAAAGGAAGGGGATCTCCAATATCGCGTGCGCGGCTCCCTGTGTCGTCTCCCACCGGGCGTTAAACATGGGATTGGGCAGGATATAGCCATCTTCGTAGAAACTTCTCGTGAGGCCGTATTGGCTCACGTGAAACATCACGCGCGGTTGCATGCGGGCGGGTTCGATTTCGACAATCATGGTGGGCTCCCAATGGCAATCGTCGCGCACCTTCAAGGCAACGGAAAGGTAAAGGGCCGTTTGGCCGGGCGATATGGCAAAGTCAGCGCTTGCCGGAAGCGCAATATCGGAAGGGTTCTCTTCGCTTGATGTGGATTGTCCGGAAAGGGCCGACCGATAAGAATACCAGTAACGAAGGGGATGATGCGGTACCCGACTCCAGTCCGGGGCTGATGCTGATGGGGAGTGAAGCTCCAGAGGAACCGTGGGCGACAACGGCATACGGCCCGTGTAATCCCCGAACCAGCGTTCCATGCCTTCCCCGCTGCGTTTCCTGAGAAGGGGGAATTCCTCAGATAACAGGCGTTCGAGCTGGTTGATGCCGGATTCGACCAGCTCCGGGGTAACCTTAAAGCCTTCGGCCTCCGAGTGGTAGCCCACGGTCGGCTCGCTTTTCAACAGGGGGATTAGCTTTCTGCGACGAAGGATTTCCTCCTGCACCACGATTTCCATGCTCTCCAGAATCCGGAGTCGCGTCTGGCGATCTGCGGTATCGGCCAATTTTTCACGGAGAGCGTAAAACTGCAAAACGGCCGCCGTATTCTCAAACTGGAGTCCGATCACCTCGGCGATCTGCAATTCGTGAGTCTGAGCGGGGGTACGGGTGCCAGCCCCATAAGCCTGCCGGAGGAGCCTCAAGCCTTTCTGCCACTCCCGGCTCATTTCGGCACAAAGCGTCAGAATTTCCTCATGGCGGAAGTAGTGAGAAAAGCAATGCGGCAGATAGTCGCCGCTGGGCGGGAAGTTGATCTTCCACGAAGGAGAGAGGGGCGACCTCCGGGGGATGAGGTGAAGGGGCCACGTTAGCCCGTTTTGTACCGGTCCGTAGTAGCTGAAGACATGGCTGGCGGGGAAATGTTCATATCCGCGGCCAAAGTGTTGCCACGCTTTGGCGACGCGCCCGGCCTGCTTTCCCCATTCTTTGGAGGCCAGCAGGATAAGGAATTCCTCTTCGGTGGCGGGAAGCGGTGCATACGAGAGAAGCCCGGCGGCGCGCGTCATCAGCGAGGGGAAGTTTCCAAAGTACCACGACTGCATGACTGCCGAAACGCCCTGTTCATGCATCGCCCGATATTTCCGATAGAGCAGCCCCGGTACCGGGACAAACGGTACGGTCGCATTCTCGTGCGAGTTGCCGACCTGAAGTTTCGCGGAGATCCGGCCGCCCTTTTCCCGAACCGCTTTCGCGGCCCCCTCAAATAACGGGCTGACCCCCGTCCAGGAAAGCCAGTAATCCCAGAGCGGGCGCGGCTTGCCCAACTGAATCGCAGCCCCGCCCGTTTCGTAATTGTGCTGAAGAATGACGCCCGGTGGAATATGGCGCGCGGCTTCCTCCACGGCCTCGGCGCCCCAGCAGATCATCTGGCCATACGGCCACGCAATCAGCTCTGCTTCCGGAGCAGCGCGGTTCATTCCCCGGCGAAACGCTGTCAAAACCTCCTCCAGCACCTGATACCGGCCGAGCTTCGCACAGCGGGGGCATTGGTTGATCCGGTCCGAGCGGAGCGACGCGCAGTGTGTAAAGCGTTCGCCCACGGGGATGATAATGAGTCCACCGAGTCCCGGAACCTCCCGAAAGAGCGTCTCGGCGGCCTCTTCCACATAAGCTTTGCCGATAGGGCTGCTGGTGCAGAATCCCACAAGATCCCCGTGCTGGACGCCCCTCAGTTCCGGATGCCGGCTCAGTAAAGGGGAGTGAATGGGAAGCGCGGCCGGTTCAATGGCAAACCCGTAGATCCGGATTCCGTAGCGGGCACAACGGGCGACGGTTCTCTGGAGTTTCTCCAGATGCTTTTCCGCGTGGGCGCCGAATTCCGGAAATAGCCGGGAAGGAACCGATTGTTGAAACTTCACCGTGATCCAGAGCGCGGTGACTCCATCGTGGGCGAGCCGGTTCAGGTAGGCATCAGGGTAGTAGTTGATGTCATCTTCCAGTTCGTTCCGATTGAGGGGAGGGCGTTGGATCGGGCCGTAGAAACAGCGGGAGATGCGCGTCGGGATCACTTCCCGATATCCGCGTTTTCCATACCGCAGAAGCGGGCCTTCGTTCGCCTGCATTTCATCTTCCAGAGCCACCAGCCCTCTTCTCAACCCCGCGCTGTTTGTGGCAGAGACGGTAACGCCTTCGGGGGTGATCCCGATCTCAAAACGGTGAGGGGCCTCTCCGGGAAGCAACTTCAGGGTAATCGGAACGCCATCCTGGCCAATGGGAATGGATTGCAAGGCGAGAAAATCGCGAAAGTCATCAAGCGCGGTCTCCAACGCTTCATCGCCGGTTTCCCCCTGCGGTGGAGAGATGGTGACCCCCTGCCGGAGGCAGAGTTCGAATCCTCCCGGTTCCCGGGATTTCCAGTTCAACGGCCTGTGCAGAGGCCGGGAGAGCAGTTCGCTGAAGAGAGCTTCCGGATTCATGGGTGATGCGTCATGGCTAAGGGGGAGGGGACGAGAGGATCGTATGTCGCGGACGCTTAAAGTTCACGCAATTCGGTGAATTTTCCCTGTTGAGGCCGCAGATAATCGTTGATGTTCTTCCCCGTGATCCGCCCCCAGAGAATGGACTTGAGCAACTCCGCCGTCTCCATCACCGATTGTTCATAGCGGTAAACCGGCATGCCATAGTACTGAATGACCGCGTCGGTACTCGCCACTACGACATTGATCCGATCCGGAGACTCCACTCCCCCCTGTAGCAAGGCCATGCATACGCCCCGGGCAACGATGTCGTCCATGACGACGATGGCATCCGGGCACTGGTCCGCCTCTTTCTTCCAGACCGGCACCATCGACTGGAGAGCCTTGAAAGCCTGCTGCTCCACATAAGCCCCCCGTTTTTCAATAGGCAGCGTCAGATGTTCCAGCGTTACTCCGGACATCTGTGAGACGCGTTCGTCGAAAGCAATCTGCCAGTCGAGCCGGCGGTTTTTCTCCGCAGAGGTGGATACCACCAGAAAACGCCGTGCGCCACGCCGGGTCATCTCAGTCAGGATGGTTTCGACCATGTGATCGACGTCAAAACTAAGGTCGGACCGGCGCTTCGGATTAAACTCATTGTAAACCCGGGGAATATCCCATGAGGCAATCTCCGCCGGCTCTTTTGGCCCGGTGTTGACCAGAATCAGTCCTTTGAACTGATAATAGAGGCGGTCGATCTTCAGCAGGTCCAGCGGATGATAATCTTTGGTAATCCGCAGGCTCATCGGGTGCACGCCGTCATAGATGCGGAGAGAAAGGACATGCCGATTAAGCAGCGCTTCGAGAGCTGTTGCCAGCGCCCGATAATAGTAAGCCGATTCATCCGCAAGGCTGGGGCCGATGACCAGCCCGATCAGCGCGCGTTCCTGCCGATCCCGAACCACCGTGCCCGACTTGCGCTCCCTGTCCACCAGTCCCGCCGCCACGAGCTGCCGCATTGCCCGCTGGACGATGGTAGCCCCGACCGACCACTCCTTCGCGATCTCATTACTGGGAGGCAGGCGAGTCCCCGGCGAAAGGGCTCCGGAAAGAATCTGCCGGGTGTAGTACTGTTCAATGCGCTCTTCACCGCGCATCTCGGAGGAAGCGAGCGATGGGTCGGGCAAAGGAGGATCGGATGGCATGGCCAAACCATTCTGCCCCAAAGCAGATAATTCCTCAAGGTGGAGCTTCACACCCAAAGGGACGGCGGACAAAGAGGTTGACATGCCGATATTTTATTGTTTTTTATTGATGCGTCAATCAAAGCATTTCCCATGAAATTCTTCCTTTACCCCCCTTTGTTGAAAGCCTCGCTTTTCTCCCTGCTGATGGCCCCGACACTGCTTGGTGCCGCAGAGCTTCAGTTGCTGAAACATGGCGATTGGTCGGACCCGACGCTCTGGACGGACAGCATCGTGCCTGCCACCCCGGGAGCGGCCGCGGCTCACTCGGTGGCGATTTCAGACCTCACCACGCCGAGCGGTACCGTTCTGATCAATGGCGGCGCAGGGCAATACAACCTTCTCGGGCTTTCCTACGACGATACCGTGGGCGTGATGTTCAGGAATTCCACGAACATCACGAACAACAATGTCGTGGTCAACATCACCGGCGATCTGCTGAAGGAAGGCAGCGGAACCTTGCAGTTCCGAAACAATACGAACGGCTCCATCGCGCTAAACGTGGAGGGGGATCTGACGATCAGAGAGGGGATCGTCTACGTGGGCGTGGCGGCTGCCGGAGCGACAAATTTTACGGTTCACGGGAATACCACCGTCGAGAGCGGGCTCCTCAGTATGCGGCTGGGGCGACGCGGCACCGAAGCCGTGCCGACCCTGTTCGGGAATGTTTCGATTGGAGCAACCGGAGCCATTGAGTTGTCCTCCGGCGGAAACAGCAGCGCTGTCGTGGAATACTTCCGCTTTGACGGACTGAACGGTGCAGGAACGGTTTCCGTGACGAATGCTACCGCTACCGCATACACCGGAGAGCTGATTGTCCGCAGTACCGGAAACGACCATTACTCCGGCTCCATCAATCAGTCAGGCGCGGCAACCCTGAGATTCAACAAGCAGGGGAGCGGAAATCTGACCCTCTCCGGCAGCAGCACTTTCGCCGGTGGAACGAAGGTCACGGAAGGGCGCCTGACCGCAGGCCATGCGAATGCGCTCGGGACCGGCGCGGCATCGGTGGGGGAATCCGCCGTTCTTGAAATTGGCGAAGGCATTACCGTCAGCAACGCAATGACGGTCGATGGTGGAACTCTTTTGGTCAATGG
Organism: Chthoniobacter flavus; assembly: GCA_040392045.1. GTDB lineage: Bacteria > Verrucomicrobiota > Verrucomicrobiia > Chthoniobacterales > Chthoniobacteraceae > DATMFV01. Next base: position 22,358 of record JBEBWR010000012.1, read on the forward strand.
CCGGCTGGACACTCCTTCGGCAGAGCTGAATTTTACCGGTCAGGGCGGCGCAATCGGCGGCAATGGCGAGATCGCCACCGCTCTGACGCTCGACAGCACTCAGCAGATTTTGACTCCGGGAGAAGGCGTGGGAACGCTGACGTTCAGCGAGGCTCAGGCATGGCAGGCCTTTACCTATCAATGGGAGCTGGCCGATTGGAGCGATCTTCCGGAAGACGCGGGGACCAGCTATGACCGGATTTCTATCACTCAAAGCCTTGATTTGTCCCTCACCACGGAAGTCCAGTTGATCATTTCGTCCCTCAACGGCATTGCTCTTTCCGAACTGGAGGGCTTCGACGCCGCGGACACGCTGAGCTGGACCATCCTTGAAGCGGACGGCGGCATTACCGGGTTCGACGCGGACCTCTGGCAGATCGGCGCTCTCCCCGGGTTTTCCGATGTGCCCGCCGTTTGGAGCGTTGCCCAGGAGGGGAACGCCATTGTATTACATTATCAAGCCATCCCGGAACCCGGAACCGTAAGCCTTTTGTTGCTCGCCGCTGCGGGCGCCGTTTTCGCCCGGCGCAAATGGGTCTGCGCTCCCCTCTAAGCAACCTATGTTCGCATTCAGACGCCCTCGAAAAGCCGGATTCTCACTCACGGAGCTGCTGGTCGTGGTGGCGGTAGGAGCAATCCTTATTGCCATCCTCCTTCCGGCGATCCAAAAGGCGGGAGCAGAGGGGCGATCTGCCAAATGTGTCGGCAATCTGAGGCAGATCGGAACTTTGATGCATAGCTACCTTGCGGATCACCGGATGATCTACCCGGGGGCATCGTCGCAGCGGATCGAGAACGGGGTGCCGGTTGGAGCCACGCTCTTCTGGGGACAGCTGATCGCGGAATACGCGGGGCTGAAAGACCTCCGGTGCTTCATCTGCCCGGAGTCCAGAGATGTTCATCCTTCCCTGCGCTCGGGAGCCGGAGGGTACGGATTCGGATCGGTCTCCTATGCGATCAACCGGTATGGCGTTGCCCCTGCGATAAGCGATGTCTATGCCCCCATCGTCCACACCAGCCTTCCAGAGCCTTCCAAGGTTCTCCTTCTTCTGGATTTTGACACCCCCGGGCAGCCCTACGACGGGTGGTATGTCACCACCAGGAGCGGCGTCAATAATAGCTGGTCGGATCAGATCAAGCGCCATCATGGCAAGGTCAATGTGCTTTTCTGCGACGGGCACGTGGAATCGCTTACGGAGAAAATCCGGGTTTTGGGCAATAGCGCGTCTTCCGCTCCCTGGTTGGAGTTCCAATACCTTCGCCGCAAATAAAGTTCGATTTAATGAGACTCACTTTCGCTGTTCTTGGCGCCCTGTTGATCGCCGGGCCTCTCTCCGCACACCCTCTGCCGAACGCCGAAGAGGAACTACGCAGGCAACGGCTCGCGATTCTTCAAGGTCAGGCCTCCGATGAAGCTTTGGAAGCCCTTCGGAGTGCCCCTTCCTCTGTCCCGCCCCTGATCAGAAGGGCGGCCGTCCGAACCATTGCGCGGAAGGGAAAAGAAGCCATTCCCCTGCTAAAGGATTTCGCTCTGAAAGATCCGGACGCGCTGACCCGCAGGACGGCCATCCGCCTTCTCGTCCCCCTTCTGAGCGAGTCAGAGAAGGCTCCCTTCCTCACCGCGGTATATCGCGACGAGGATGAACAGGTCCGGACGGCCGCATTGGAGGAAGCCGCGGCGATGACGCCCCGCCCCGAGGACGCTGAACGGCTGCTGAAAGAAGGACAGCACGATCCCTCAACGCTGGTCAGCCAGACGGCGTTGCAGGCTTTGTGGACATTCAATGAGGAGGTCCAGTCCGCCCGCCTGCGGCCCGAGTTTCGTGATCATCAGCTGGAAGTCGTGGCCTCGATTCCCTTGGCGGAAACGCAGTGGCGCTTTCAGACAGATCCCCGGGAGGTAGGGCATCTGGAGGACTGGATGGGAGAAGATCTGGACGACAGCGACTGGCATCGTATCGGGATTGCCAAGCCGTGGCAGGACTTCGGTCATCAGTATAGTGGAGTGGCGTGGTATCGGTACCGGTTCGAGCTTCCTCAACAACCGGCAGGAGATGCCGCCGATCTGGCCTTTCAGGCAGTGGATGAAAGCGCATGGGTCTGGTTGAATGGTCACTTTCTGGGAGGGCACGACATTGGCCCCGAGGGCTACAATACCCCCTTTGCCACGGATACTCAGGCCCGGTTGAAATGGGGAGAGGAGAATGTCCTCGTCGTGCGGGTCAGAAAGCGCAGTGGCGCGCACGCGGGCATCTGGAAACCGGTGCAGATTGAAATTCTTAAGAAAAACTAGCATGAAGTCTTTTACAGTTTTCAAAAAGCTGGCAGGCATCGCCGGGATTGCCGGTCTTGTCAGTCTTCTGGCAGGGGCGGCTTTTGCCGTCGAGGAGGTCGCTCCCGGGCAGCCTTATAGCGGCGATGCGGCAAGCGGAGAGAACGTCGTTGCCCTTTGGCAGTTCCCTCCAGACGGTCCCGCTCTGGAGAGTTCAGGAAAGCCCTTTCGACTGGAGATCCGGGGCAGGGACACCCGGTTCACCGACGAAGGCCGGTTCGGAGGAGCCCTTGAGATTACCCATGAACGGGAGCCGGGAAGGGAAGCGGGGCAGGGGGCAATGCTGGCACATCAGCCGGAGCTTTCGCCCCCGGGCGCCTTCACGCTGGAGATGTGGATTCAGCCCGGAGACCTGTTCCCCGCCGGCCCGGTGTCGGTGCTGCTCGATAAAAAATATCTCTTCGGTACCGACTCCCGGCCCGGGATGAATCGGGACTACCTCCTGATGCTCCGTGCCGCGGGCCGCGAGCACCGGTTCTACCTTGAGGCGGAGCTGGGATTTGGCGATGAGACGGAATCCATACGCTCGGAGGCCATCAGCCTCGACCCCGGCAATTGGGCGCACGTCGCCTTCACCTACAATGGTGCCGGAGAATGCCTCTTCTATCTGAACGGGGAAAAGGTGGGAGAGAAACATCTGGAAGGCCGCGAAGGGGTCCACCCGGGCACGCGCGGTCTGGTCATCGGGGATCGGGCGGGAAGCCTCTTCAGCCGGTTTGTCGGCAAAATATCGGAAGTCCGCATCTGCTCTGAGGCCGTTGCGTTTGTCCCCTTGCAAAGTGTAGCGCTGGACCTTGAGCATTCCCGCACGGCTTTTTACAAAAAAGAAGAGGGGGCCGCCCTTGAGGTGGAAGTGAAAAACAGGAGGACAACCCCGGCTGCCATCGGAAAGCTCCGCGTCACGGGAGCCACGGGAGACCGGGAGATCCCGATTGGAACTCTGGAGGGAGGGGAAACCCGAACGCTCAAGGTGCCGCTGGATACCTCGCTCAAGCCGGGTAGCTACCGCCTTGATCTGGAGCTTCTGGGAGAACGGGAGACCCTTCTGTCCGAGCAGACATCGCTTGATGTGAAGATCCTGCCCCGCCCGAGGCCCGACGAACTTCCGGTCATCATGTGGGGACACGCCCGGGGGCGCAATGTGGAGCGACTCAAAGAGCTGGGCTTTACCCACTTCATCGGCCTTTGGCAGGGAGCCGCCTCTCCCGTGCCCGCTTTTCTGAACCCGCGGGAAGTTCAATCGGTAAGGGATGATATCGATAAGGCACTTTCGGTCGGAATGCGATCCGTAGGGCGAATTTCCATCGGGCACGCCCGGAAATATGTGGAGAATCACCAGCGCGAAGGGCGCAATGGCGAGGGGTTGAAATCGCTGAATACCGCGCTTCCCGAGGTTCAGGAAACAGCGAAGGAACTGGGGCGATTCGTCGGTCGCGAGTTTGGCGACATGCCTTCTCTCGAAGGCATTCTGGTGGACACGGAGGTTCGCGACCACACCCGGCCCAGCTTCAGCCCGGGAGATCGGGAAGCCTACCGGAAAGCGACCGGCGCTGAAATACCGTCCCTGGGGGCGGACTCCGCCCGGGGAGTTCACTACCGTCAGATACCCGGGTTTCCGGCGCGTCGGGTGGTTGGTGAAGACCATCCGGTATTGCAATACTACCGCTGGTTCTGGAAGGAGGGCGATGGATGGAACCCCACGCATAGCGAAACCGCGCGGGGCTTGAGGGAGAAGGGAAAATTCTGGATCTGGCACGACCCCGCGGTTCGTGCTCCTTCTGTTTATGGAAGCGGCGGAGAAGTCGACTTCATCTCTCAGTGGACCTACTCCTATCCCGATCCGCTCAAGATCGAACTGGCCGGAAACGACCTCCTGACCATGGCTCAGGGGAGCGGTTCCGCCAGCCCGATGAATATGACGCAGGTGATCTGGTACCGCTCGCAGGTCGCGCCGATCCCCCGCCCGGGCGTTCCTCCGTTGAAAAACCGCGCCCCCTGGGAGAACGAACAGCCTGAGGCGCGCTTTGTCACGATCTCCCCGGACCACCTTGGCGAATCGCTCTGGTTGAAGCTGACGGAACCGGTAAAGGGCATCATGTATCACGGCATTGGATCGCTGCTCATGCCGGAAGAGAAAATCGAGTACCGGCCGGGTAGCTATGTCGCCACGACGCCGGACACGGAAAAGCGCTTCCGCCAGCTGATCGAAACGGTCGTCATCCCGCTCGGGCCGGTCATCAAGGCCCTTCCCGAAGCCTCCAGAAGGGTCGCCTACCTTCAAAGCTTTACCTCCCAGATGTTCGCCGGGCGTGGCACCTACGGCTGGGGAAACGGATGGGGAGCCGACGCCTACCTGATCGCGCGTTACGCCGGGCTCGAACCCAAGATCGTCTACGAAGAAACGATCCATCGGGACGGGCTTGAAGGATTCAATATTCTCTTCCTCATGCATTGCGATGTTCTGACGAGTCCCATTGTGGCTCAGATTCAGGCGTTTCAGGATCGTGGAGGAATGATCATCGGCGATGAATTTCTCTGTCCCGCGATCCAGCCCGACATCCTTCTGCCCGCGTACCGGAGGAAGAGCGTAGCCGATGAGGACAAAGCCGCGCTCATGCAACTGGCCCGACACCTTCATGATGAACTGCACCCCTTTTTTGAGCCCAGAGTAGTCAGCAGCAACCCGGATGTTCTTCTCAAACAGCGGGGGGAGAACGGGGAATATCTCTTTGTTGTCAACGACTCGCGCACCTATGGCGATTACGTGGGCGCGCACCGCCTCGTCATGGAAAAAGGCACTCCGGCGAGCGCCCGGGTAACGTGGCGCAGAAACGGCTCCGCCGTCTACAACCTCTCCACGTCGAAGATGTTGAACACCGCTGAAACCCCGTCCGGTCTGGCGTTTGACCTTGATCTCGGTCCCGGCGATGGGGCCTTGCTGGTTGCTCTCGACAAACCGATCGGAAAAGTGCTCCTCAGCGGCCCGGAAAAAGTCCACCGTGGAGAAAGCGGCGCCTTCGAAATCAAGGTCGTCGATGCCGCGGGCGGACCAATTCCCCGGCTTCTGCCGCTCAAAGTTGCAATCCGCGATGCCAGAGGAGAAGAGGCGGAACAGAGTGGCGCCTACAAGGCGGACAATGGCGTGCTGAAATTGCAGCTCGACGTCGCGTCGAACGATACCGCCGGAGATTGGGAGATCGTCGTCACCGAGGGAGCCAGCGGGCAGATCTCCCGAGCCACGTTTCAGGTCAATTGAGGCATCGCAGAGGTCCGTCCAAGGCTCTTCCCCAATCATTCGGGCGATATTAATTGGAAGAAACCGACCTCGTCGTTTCGCCTTCCGTAAACCAGCCGAGCACCGCAGTGGCGAGAGCATGATGACCGTTCTGTGACAGGTGAAGCCCGTCGAGCGTGTTTCCCGGCGCGCCGATGATGGCGGTAAGATGTTTCTTGGGGATGAGGATGACGTGATGCTTTTTGGCGATGCGTCGTTGCGCTGCTCCATAGCCGTTGCGAAACGGAAGGAGCGGAAGTT
>JBEBWR010000013.1:0-27113 GCA_040392045.1 Chthoniobacter flavus
TTATCACCAATCATCATCTTCTAGAGAAATATGCTGAAAGTTCGGGTCTCGAAAGTTGAGAAGTTCACACTTGCACTTCTACTTTAGACCACCACTTACACCCATCTGGATAGTGGCATCATTTTTCAAAAAATCTAAAGCCCCACCCGTCAAGATATCAACGCGAGCATGAGTGATATGTTGGATGACTGTTCTAGCAAGATTCAATCGATCTTTCATTGGGCAAATAATCGAAGAACAGTGCTGCACATAATCTAGAACATCTGATACACGAGTTGGTATCTTATACCCACTTGGACTACTTGCGATTATTATGCCATTATCCCGAAAGTGAGAAATCACCTTTATTCTAAGAAACTGTTCATTAATTTCCTTGAATCCATTTTCATCAAGATAATCAACAAGCTTTCCAGATGTCACATAGCCATCCCGCTCACTAAACGACTCTCTAGCCAAGTATTCTAAAACCATCTCTCTAACTTCAGAATCCTTGTCCATTTCAGGCAATCCACCAATATAACTGTCAATCGCCCTATAAGAATAATCCCGAACCCTGCCATTGTCTCCAGAATCGACCAACGAGTCCATTTTCCTACTATTCATCCGCTCGTAAATACGAGGCCAAATATCAAACTCCATCAATTTCCCCTCTAATGCACGCAAGATCACATCTTTACTGGATTGATCGAAAGAAGCATCAAGAATTCTCCCTGCCGTTCCGGCAAATATATCGGCAACTTGAATAAGAACATTTGCTTTGCTATTAGAGAAACTAAATTCCGCATCTGGAAACAGATTCCCGAAACACTTTTCCTTAATATAATCCCTAAAACCGTTCATAAATTCCACCGTTCCATGTTCATCCGAAGCAATCACGACGCTCGAATAAAATCGAGCAATACGCCCGTAAACACGTTTATGGAGATACTTGTAAAATACTTTTTTGTACTGGAGCCCTGAGTCTCTTCGGATATCATCTTTATTTACGGAATAGATGCAAATATTGATTGGGAGCAACAGCAAATCTTTGAGCACTGCAATCCTTCTGGAGATGTTTTTACCCAATGCACTCGATTTCATTTCACCAGTTTGAAAGTGCTTCTGCCTCAGAACTTCCGCCCCTTTTTCCGCCTCGCTAAGCCTATCTGGTTCGACAAGTACCACGCCGAGGATAAAATGGGAAGATGCCCCCGGCTTTTTACTCAAAGCACTATTCCCTGATTCATCGATAAAAGCGTAGCAACTTCCTGATTTCATTTCCGCCAATGTTACTGGACTGAGAGAAAAAGCACAACCCCGCTAGGGAATTTGGATCCGATTTTCAACGTCCATCACGGTTCTCCTCAGAAACGGGGTTTAGCGGCACCTCGTTCTCTGAGGAAACGATTACAGGGCATCATAGAGAATACAGTAGGGTCAAAAATACCTGAAGAGTACAGTGCCTCTAGAATACCGTTGATCTAATATTGTGTACTCTGGAACCGTATCAAGGCTCCTGACCAAATAAAGCCTTCCTTTCTGCTTCTGTTGGTACCCCGCAGCTAAAGAAAAGGATCTAGGGAGCCCCTAAAATCCTTTTCTTGTAACCTCAGTTCATCCCCACATGGGAATCCAGAAGCCCGTGCAGAGCCTCAGTCCGTTTCGGCAACTCTATCAGGTTGCCCTTCAATGCCTGAGTGAACGCATTGAAGAGACTCCAGACATTACGTGGCTGGAAGTCCTCATAGCGAGGTTCCCGCCACTCCTTCAGGATGGTGGGGACCAATCGATTCGGACACGCCCCAACATCAGTTGCCCGAATGATCAGATCGTGGGCCGACTGTTCATTGAGGTCAAAGCTCCGATAACGGTCGATCCGTTCATCCAGATCGTACCATTTTTGAAGCAACTGCCCGATGGCGCGTTCCACCAGAAACGGCAGATCACGCACGATAAAGCGGGTGTGTTTCCGAGCCAGCTTGATTTCTCCTGAAAAGCTCAGGTTGTCACAAACCAGCACGGACGCTCCAGCTACGATTCCGGCAGGGAAGGTCTTGTCGTGAGAGTTTCTCAATCCAAGCACCCAGCAGTAATCTTCATCGGCAAAGTGGCTCCTGATTTCCATAAGGCCGAAGTACCGTGCTCCATCATGCGTCAGGCTATGAGCCTGTGAGCCGATGGTGAGTTGATTGCCTGCCAATGTTTTCTCAACCTTTCGGATGAGTGTCATGTGGGGGATCGGACGCCATGTGTCTGTTGCTGGTGGCGTTAAAACCGCTGCAACATCATCACGATGTACCGCTTTTGCTCCGCAATGCAGGAGCAGATTGACCTTCTTTCGAGGTGGGCTGGCCACCGGTTCCAATAATGCAACCATCTGTTTTCCTTTCTGTTTTTACCTCTCACTTCCGCGAGATGGATTGATGTTTAGCGATAACTTTTTCAGCAGTGTTTTCCCGGACATTTCGGATGCCTTTTGAATGATCTCCTTCGGATTCAACGAGGAATAGGCGTCTACCTCCCACCGATTCGGAAGATTCTGCCAACCACGGAAAAGGCGAATGCAGCGAGCAACCCGAGCACAGGGAGGATCACCAGCTTTCCGACCAACCCCACCAGTGATGCCGTCCAGACAACGAGTTGCTTTAACGCCAACGTAATGAGCGGCATCACCAGAAATACCGGGATGACCAGCCAAGCTGCCAAACCGAGGTTCTGGCGCAGCCATTCACGCAGGTGTCCGTTTTTCGAGATCCAGAACTCTACACTGAGAATCGAATATCGAAAAACTTCCGCAGAGCGCGACAGGGGATCAAGGCGCTCCAAATCCGGGTCCACATGAGGTTTGGATACCGGAGTGGCGTTCCAACGTCCCCGGATAGCTTCGCGGAAAGAACGATGGTGGCTAGGATATCCGTCCATGAGAATCCTTTCGTGCTTTACTGCCTGCCATTGTTCCCGCCACGAGCGTAAAGACGCAGCTCAGCCCCAAGACAAAGGCTATCCCTTGCCATGTACCTGTCTGCTTCTTCTGCTGCACCAGCTCCTGCTGGACTTCAATCCGACGTTCGGCCTCGGAATTTCCAAACCAAGCGTTTGCGTCTGCGATACATAGCATCCCGATCATCATGCCGAGAAGAATCTGTCTTTTCATTTGTGTTCCTTTCTAAAACTTCAAAAAGCAGAGAAGCTGGCTTGAAAACCATTTGATCCAGAGCCAGCTTCTTCTACTACTGAAGGTTGTGGTTTTACTTTCCGCGCCAGCCACGACATTCATAGAAGAACTCGCAACTGGCACACTGCATCCCCGGACTCGGAATCCAATCTTCCCGCTCCAGTCCGCTGATGTACGAATCCATGATCTGAAACAGACGGCTGATCTGTCCGTCATTGGTCGGCGGAAGCTTCGTAATGACCAGCTTGGCCTGTTTGGTTTTAATCAGATGATGCAACTCCAATCCTGACTCCCTGTTCCCCGTCGCATTGCGGTAAAGCAGCGAGTAGACAGTCAGTTGAGTCTCATTGTAGTGCGCTACCTGATCTCCGTTTGGGGTCTTTGCCGCTGTCTTATAATCGACGATCCTGCCCGCCGGTCGTACCAGATCGATAATTCCGACGAGAATCGGCAAACCATGAGCGGTAAGATCGGCTTCAACCGACACCTCTACAGCCTCCGGCTTCTCATCAGCGGGAATCGGCGTCTCCCGGAAGTAACTTTCCAGCAGACGCCATGCGGTAGCGATATGCTCATCCTCGCCTTCCTCCCATTGAACTGTACCTGCCTCTTTCTGCTTTGCCCAAGCTTCCTGAAAAGCTGCCTGAAGCTCCTCATCGCTCGGACTCCGCTGCCACCATCTGGAACGATTCCAGAACTTCAGAACCTCATGAACGCTACTCCCGACAACAAGAGCAGGTGGCTTCGGTTTCTGAAGTACAGCAACGTACCTGAAGAAGAACTTTAACCGGCACTGCTGCCAGGTCAGAAGCCGTGACGCTGATACCGTTTGCATCAGCTCTTCAATCGTGCGCTGCCCGGAGGAGGCGTCCGTACCGTCGATGCTCATCTTCATGAGCGACTCCTTTCCCGTTGGGCATACTTGCCATTCCTCCCTCTTCCATTCTTCCGTCCGTATCGGGAAAACATCTCCTCGATGACTCCCGACATTTCGAGACGATTCAGTTCAACTACCCGCTTGTCGAACATATCATTCGCCAAACCCTCGATCGCATTCTTCTCCACCTCGTTCTCCTGAATAAACCGCAGAACCAAGTCCTGTTGCTTCTCAGAACACGCCCATCGCGCCGCGGAGCCACCCACAGGGGCGGTCTGTGATCCATTCTTCAAGACCTTCTTCGACGAAGATCGTGGTTCACCTGTCTCCATTCCATAAACCATTGCATCCGGGAGGAATCCCACCTGTTCAATCTCGCGATCAACAGCCTCCTGAAGCGTCTGGTAGAGTTTACTGCTCTCTTCCTGCACCTGTTCAATGTCACTCAGTTCGGTACGAACGCTGACAACATAGCTGTGACTACTGAAATTCGGCAAACCGAGCTTCTTCGAGTACGCAGCTTCAAGAATAATCGCCATAGAACGGCTTCCTTTCTGTTTTGGGCATGAAAAAACCGCCCGAGAGGGCGGCATCGCATGCAGTTATTGCTTCCGACTGAGGGAGTCGTGCTCCTCACCGTCGGTATTTTTACCAAAACGCTTCCTCTGGAGAGTCCACCAGACGAACCTCTTGGTCCTTCGCTATATTATACCATATTTCTTAGCATTTCGACACTCGCTCTACCTGCTTGACTCTACGGATAGTGTTCTCAAGAAGGTTTCGATTCATGCCTCATTGCTCCAGAAAGAGACTCGCTGGCAATTTTCCACGCCATAAAGGCTCATCTCCCCGGTACGAGCGCACATCGCGACTTGCAGTTTGGTGCAATCATTTAGTACTGGCGGGGTATTGAGAACCTCCAGAAGAGAGCGAAGGGAGATTCCCGATGAAGCACTCATCTCATGCAAAAGACAATCCCGTCGTCCGGCTTCAAACACATCCCGCGATTCGCCTTCATATTCGCCCGGCTTGATATCCTGACACGATAGCCCATTGCGCTCTGCGCGGAGATTCGCGGATAAATAGTCATTCGCAATGGCTATGGGCTTGGATCGGGTCATCGGATGGAAAATGTTATCACCTCCGCCCTTGCATTCGATAATCGCCGCTTCATTCTTTTTTGTCCCTGCAATGGAAATCAGCGCCGGAGTCCCGGTCGGCGTAGCCAAAAGGGTGGCGACTGCTTCATCGTATGACTCGCACTGCTCAAAGACATGCCTCAATAAATGAGAAGGTGGCCACTGAGTCAATGATGGCAACTTCACCGGGACAGCATAATTGATTGATGCTGAGAACCGCCCCGGTGCCATTCCGGTCAGCACGCCTACAAACCCCGGAAACCCAATGCTATAGAAATCCCCGGCAGGTGCTTCTAACATATAGGAGACCAGATTATTCTTCCCGAGATTTTTCATCGGCCAATCCAAGGCCCTCAAATGAACCATCCCGATTCCCTTTCTCCAAGTCATCCCGGAAGTACACCCAATCTCCACCCCTAGCCACTTTGAGAAAAACTCCGTTACTCGGGGATACTCATCCTGAAGCTCTTCCAGATAATCGATACTGGCGTGATATGCCATCGCCAGTTCATAGGCGAAATTTGCGAGAAGCACATGCTCAAATTTCAGCGACGCATAGCGTGCGATCATCTTCATATCCTCCCGGTAGGGGTTCTTGACCGTTCTCGTCACGGCACGCAGCATTGAGCCAAGCACATCCGATTTCGGACACGTATCGACCTGCTGCTTCACCAACCTCGCTGCCGCCTTCTTAAAATCTGCGGGCATCCCTCCCCAGCGTTCTTCCGGTTCCAATTCAAGGTCTATTGCGAGTGCAGGAATGTCTTTCACGGATCTAAGTCGGGTTGTTGCAGGCTTACAGTTCGTGTTTCAAAGAGACAGGGAGGCATTGCGGGGCTGAGACTTTGAAAGGATTGAGGTCATGGTTCAAAATCCGCGCCGGTGAGGACTTTAATTGATCTGGAAGGCCCGCAATGAGCACATGAGCGGGGTGATCCGGGAATACAGATAGCTCCAGCTCCAGAAGGTGACGGAGATCGGAAAACTCCTGAAAAATAGCATCCCGATACCTATTGAAGCTTTCAATGCTAACATTCAGGAGATAGCTATCTTTCTCAGTCTGCATCTCGGCGAGCCGACTCCCGGCCCGATAGAGGAAAAAGCCTCCCAATGCGCCGAAGCCCAGCGCAGGAGCAACTGCAAACAATCCCCCAACGACGCTTCCGCGAAATGCGTTCCGGATTGACTGAGGCAATCCGGCGCGGCTCCCATAGTAGGATAAGGAATAGCCGATAACAGACGAGGTGATAACACTGCTCAAAAAGGTGACGGGATCAATGCTGATGACGCAGGAGTTCCAGACCGCCGCCACTCCGGCCAGAATATTCTCTACTCCCCCAATCAGGAGGATCGGATTCTTCCACCAGAAGGCTGCCCATATCTCGAAGCTCCCTTCCATAAAAGTATCGAAGAAAACGGAGGTGCTCATCTTTAGATCTCCAGAGAGAGCGTGGATCAGATCCCCATAGCCCTCTGTGACAGTCAGGTATCCGAAAAATGACTCGCTGACGTTGACAGACAGCCATTTGGGACTAATACCGAGTTCGCGGACGAGGTACTCCCCAGCTCCCTTTGACGAGAGACCGGGGATGGGAATCCCGTCTCGGGTTGGAAAATCCGTCAGGACAATATGCCCAAGATGTTTCGCTGTTGTCTTAAATCCGAAATCGGAATAGGTGGATGGGAGGTCGAAAAGCAAGTCGTGTCCTACCTTAAACCGATGGTGACGCCCCGCCGCCGCGTCCGCAATCGGAAGAGTGGATAGACGGGGGAAGGCCGAATCGACCATCCCTCGCAATGTATTCGCCGGGATACTCTGATAGACATGATGACCGAGAGAGGTATAGAGTATGGTTTCCATAGGAAACAGCGTCAGTTTTTCATGAGCTCTTTTCCATGTTCCTCCCAGATCGCATCCACGCTTCTATTGAGTCCCTCCGTTAAGCTTTCGATAAAGCGTTGAGTGTCTTTCTGCGGATTCCCTGTCAGCGCAATATATCCCGCGATCGCGGCAACAGCTACTCCAATCGAGATCAGAGCAACCGGACCTCCGAGAGATGCTCCGACAAATAATGCCACTACCTTTGCAGCCATCCCTGCACCTAAGCCAGCGGCCATACAGACACCCGAAACGATCATTGAGATCCCGGCTGTCCCCCCTCCAATGGAGATTGCTGCTTTGATCAATTTCATCCGTTCCTTAGCACTCGGTGCTAGAACTGCTTTACTCAGCTCACAGGCAGCAGCAACCTGATCAGGGCACATCCCAAGCCGGTCGATGAAGATATTTCTCACATAGGATGTGATCGTTATGGCATCGACGTAGTTTAAGTGCTTTTTTCCTTCAGGTTTTTGGGAAAGAATTTCACCAAGCTGTTTGTCAATGGTTGCTTTGAGAAGTGATTTAAAGCGATTGATTTGTTTCATAATGGGAGTTTTCGGGCGACTCGATCATCGCAGAAGGCATTTTACCTGATAGGTCATTCCGACGCAGCGGATCGTCATTCGCGTGCCTGTGGGCTTACCTGCCTCATGATGTCAAGATTCACCTAAAGGTATGGGAACGCTTTCATTTCACTCCTGCGTTCTCGTTAGTGGAGATATCTCTCTCAGGAGCTTCTGGTCTAAACAGTAGCGATATTCATCTCTGCCTTGGCGTTTCTGATTTCCTTTAACCCGCTTTGAATCAAGGCAAAAACAAGCATCCATCCAATCAATCCAACAAAGATCCGGGGAATAAAGAAACCGAGTTCATTTCCCACAAGGGGGAGAATGATCGGACTGTTCCAAAGCATATGTAGGCCGACCACGATGAAGAAAATCCTCAGAAACCGCCACTTTAGGAAAGACCATTTTGCCGTGGGGTCGCTCATCACTCTCCATAGCGCAGCAGTCGTCACCGCCGTCCAGACCGTATGGGTAAAGGGAGACAGGATCGCTCGCATAACCATCAGTTGCGTCCCGCCGCCTTGAAAAACATAGCCTGCACTCTCAAAGGCTGAGAATCCGGTGCCTACCGCAGCTCCACAGAGCAATCCGTTCAGCATCCATTTTCGGCCTTTCCACTTTCGAGCCATATAGGCGACCGCGAGCAGTTTCCCGGGTTCCTCAATAATTCCGGCGGACATCAGTCCGAGCCAATCGCCCAGTTCGAGAATTGAGGCCAGATATTCAAATCCAAATAGACTGAATAGCATACCCATTACTCCTCCGAGGAACATGAGGACGAGAACCCGATAAAAAGAAATATTTCTCAGTACGTTGCTGAAGCATCCTACAAATATCAGCCCCGGAATGAGCTTTGGATTATTGAATCGTTGACATGCATAATAGAAAATTAAGGCCAGAAGAAGAATAGTTCCCAAGAGGCGGACAAATACCCACGGAGTTGGCCATTGCGAGCTTACCGCGGATAGAGGCGGTGTTGTTGTCTTCGTTCCTGCGGCGAAATGCTCTTCTATGTCTTCTTCGGAGTGATGCTTGAATACTTGCGAAAAGAGCTCTCTGAAGCTGAATCCTTGAATCTGCTCCAGACCGGAAGCGCGAGTGACCCGGCCTGCCATGTTGGCGATGAAGTTATCGCCCTGCATAATGGTGCCTTCGTAAAAATCGACTTCACCAAACCTCTTCCATTCCTCTCCTTCTCCTCCAGAAACCAGCGTTTCCTCCGAGATCACGCCCGCCGTGGCCATCTGCTTGAGGGTATCCGTCGGGAAGGGACCGTAGGTTTTATCGTCCTGAGAGTAGAACCAACTATTTTTCATTTTGAATTCCTTTTATGACTCGTGCTGCTTGTAGAGCGGTAGGGGCGGAGTAAGAGGGGAGCTGAATCCAGTTCGTGCAACGCGGATTGAAGCGGAAATGCGGGAATGTTGACAAGATAAAACAAAGCATGCTTGGTCGAAATAGCGGTGCAACATCACCTACCCTGCGGGGACGATGCCCCGGCGAAGTCCATACCGTTCCTCGCGCTCCAAAGCCGCTGTGGCTATGGGCAAAGTGCTGCGGACCCGACGCAAGGCATTGGGGTTAACTCAGGAACAATTCGCTGAACTGGTGAATTTGAGTAAAAACTACGTGGGAAACATGGAGCGGGGAGAGTACGAGGTCAGTATCTCGACACTGAGCCAGATTGGAGAAGCCATCGGCATAAGGGCTTCAAAGTTGCTTGAGGAAGCCGAATTGTAGCCTCTTTTATCTTGTGGGCGCCAAGTTCCAGCCATCTTTCGGGCATTTGTAGACGCCGGGGCGATCATACTGCTGGATCAACCCGCACTGTGGGCAGCGGTAGGTGTAGATTGCGCCGTAGGCTCGGTAGGCGAAAGCTGCGAGTCCTATTGAGAGAAGGATCAGTCCGATCAGATAGGGGCGTTTACTCCGGAGAAAAGGTTTCAGGACTTGGTCGGCAGTGGTTTGCATGAGAAGGTTTTGGTTTGAGGTGAGGGATCATCCCCCTCTCTACTCCTTCCCTTTCGGGACCCTCTTCAGAATCTCACGCGCCAATGGATTTTTTTATTTCTCGGGTAACTCCCGGATCTTCCGGGCGATCAGATCGCGGATACGCCGGTGCTGCGGCGAGGACTGGAGCTTTTCTACTCTGTCGGATGCTTCAGCGAGTTCACGGAAAGCCTTTTGATCCTCCTCAGCGGAAAGCGGAGCGTCGTGCGCGGTGAAGATTTTTTCCCAAGCGGTTTTCATTCAAAGTATTCCTTTCGGTATTCAGGTTGCGCGGCGAGTTCCTTCAATTTCCGGGTGACACGGTAGACGGCGTTATCCACGGCGTTGCGTTTGACTTTGAAGAACGCGGCGACTTCATCGGGTGTTTGCCCTTGAAGCTTGCAGAGTTCAAATATGGCGAAGGTTTGAGGCCCTACGCGCTGACGTACGTCCTCAAGCAGGGTTGCGAGCAGGGTATCCCGATACTCTTGAATATCTCTGCCATTGAGCACTTCATCGGGGGATGCCGTATTTGAGGTCAGAGCCGAAGGATGATCGTCATCTGGTAGAGATATTCCTTGTTTCAAGACTTTCTCGGCAGTCGCCAGCGATTTTGCCAACTGATCCCGTACCCGCCACCGGGCCAACTGGCGCAGGTAGTTCCGAAATTTCCCCTTTTCCGGGTCAAAGCTCTGTCCCCCTTTATAAAAGGACACCACGACATCGGAGATGGTATCCTCAAGAACATCTTCAGGAGTGGTATGCCAACCGCACTCCAAGAAGGCTCCCTTCACGGTCATGCGGATCGCCCCGTGGTAAAGATCGAAGAAACTCTCCCACGCCTGTTGATTCGGCACGCCATTCTCGCGTTCTTCCAAACGCGCCAGCAGGGTTACAGGGGTATTGGGGAATGACATTGGATCTTTGAGGATTTGAAGTCGTTGCTATTCATGTCTCCTCTTTCGGGGAAATTAGGAAAATCTCACGCGCTCTTAATAAACCAGTCGTGGCTTCTGGTGGTCTTTCGCATGCGGGAGCATTTTCAACAGCAAGGCTTGGAATTCTTCGCTGCTTCCGTCAAAGGGAACGCCTATTGTCAGAACACCATTCTCCAGATGGAGAGATTGATGGCCCCATGAAGGAATGATGTGAACATCGCCAATCTTGTCGCGCATAAGCTCCCGACCTTTTCTGCGCTTGACGACTTGACTAAGCGCTTCAGTCACGACATCACAGGTAGCTCCCAGTTGGTTGAGTTTTTCCTTCTCCCGAGCAAACCCTAGCCAATCGATTTTGAGCATCATGTCCACACCGTGCCAGGCAAAGGTTCCCTTCAAAGCTCTTGGCGGATGGGTCAATGACCAAAGATCCGTATCATTCAAGCTCGCCTCCAATTCCGGTGGAATTTCATCATCAGAGTCAAAGTATCGCGTTTCCTTTGTGGGGGGAGTTGCTCCTGCTGTGGGGAGTACCTGTGAGATGGGAACCGGTGCAGGTGCTTTTCCTTCTTCCCCGGAAACAAGCGCTAGCTGATCTTCGTCAGCCTTCTTCCCGGAGACATTCGGCGTCAATGCAGCTTTCTGCTTCGCGTTTTCCTCCTCTTCTTTCGTCCATTCCTTTTGCGATTCGGTCATCTGCGCTTCTACGTCCGCACGTATCCGCTTTGATTGAGCATTCGCCCACCATACCGCGTACAGGTAACGCATAAGAAAAGCCGCAACAGCAATCTGGAGCAGCACGGATGCTATTTTCCAGCCGCGCGAAAGTCGTCTTTTCCACGAAGATTCCCTCCTGTCCGAAACTGGTGCTGAAAATGCACCATGAGACGTAATGGCAACGGAACGAAGATCCGCGAGAGCTTCGTTCATCTCACTGAAGGTCCGATACCGTTCTGCCGCTGTTTCATGGGTTGCCCGCCAGATGATGCCATGCAGGCGTTTCCATTCTGAAACCTCTCCGCTGGAAAGTGATGCCTCTCCCTGAGGTGGCCAAAGGTATTTCGGACGCCCCAGTTTATCCGGTGCATTCCCTGTCAATAGCGTGTAGAACGTCGTAGAGATTCCCCAAAAATCCGGGTCTCCGCCACTTTCCAGATACCAGCTCGGAGCCGCATAGCCGGGAGTACCTCGTACCGTCACAAAGGTGGCATCGTCTGACATCAGGCTCACATCTCCCAAACAGGGACGCCCATTCAGGAAAAGAATATTCTCGGGCTTTACATCCCGGTGAACCACTCCCACGTCCCTCAATGCCTGCAACGCTTCGAAAAGCGGCCCGATCAGGGAACGGATTTCCTCAGAACTAAACCACGTCTGTGCAATTTTTCGCTGTTCGATCAGGGCAGACAACGTCTTGGGTTGCCAATCTTCCTCCTCCGGGTTCTCTCCGAGCAAGCCGTCACTCAGAGGCATCGTGTAGTAGAACCCCTCTTCACTCCGATTGATGTGCTCAATCGGCAGAAGGTAAGGAGAATGCAGCCCGACAACCGCCGTGCGGTAGCGAATGACCGCCTGCCGCTCCCGTTCCAGTTCACGGAGACGTGCTCCAGACAGGAATTTCAGCGCCTTGTACTCTCCCGTAGCCTCCAGACAGCACAGCCACACTTCTCCGAAGCCACCTTCTCCAATCCGGCGAATCAGTCGGTAGCCGTCCAGAATATCTCCGCTTTTCGACACAAAAACGGGTATAACTCACATATCCTGCGAAAGTCGAACCGTATCCAAAGGAAACGCATTTCAGCCGGCTGTCCCTACTCGCTCGAAAAGCACTTTTTTTGCAGATTTTCAGGTGGCGGAAAACTGGCCGCTTTCTGTCTCAAACGGCAAATCTGAAGAGTTTCCCGCCACCCATACAAAGTGCCTCAATGGCTGATCGGGACGGCCCAACTCAACGTTCTCGTTCCGTTACTCCTTTTCAAACAGATGCCAAAGGTCTTCAGATGTTCGGCTCTTTAACTGGTCGAGAATCTTGCTCAAGTGCCTCAGAAGAAATGGCAAAATACATCCTTGTTTAATGTAAAACCCTTTATCTCCGGGTGTTATTTTTCCATGCTTCAGAAAATACTCTGCACAATGATCTAAAACCACCAACAGGCTAGACACAGAGACATGACGATTCTCACGGAAAAATGTCTCGGCCCTTTTGAGGCTTGTGACGTTAAAGACGATAATTTCCTGGCGACTCGGTTCATACCCATGCGCTTTTCGAGCCCATAACGCATTTTTGAGAATTCGCATTTTCTCGGCAGGCGAAAGGTCAGGATCACATTCTTTATCTTCGTCTATACTAGCAAATTCCGCCGCTTCTTCTTCCCACTTCAATTGCTTCATCTTCTCCTCTTCAGCGCGAAGAGCTTCGAAGTGGTTACACTCGACGCTAATCGAGCTAATGCCGACCTTATAGAGTTCTTGCCCCGTAAATTCGCGATGTGAGTGTCTATGTTCGCTGCGAGGATCTCGGGCCCAAAAGGTGCCTTCAACCAGCAGTTCAAGTCCCAACAGAAGAATTCTGATTTCTTCCTTAGGTGAAATCGAATATCTTTTTCCCCAGTTATGAAGGTATTCTGAAAACTGAAACTTAAGAAATTGATAAACGCCTTCCTTGGATGTGCATTCACGCCAAGCTCTGAACTCTTCATAGCTAATGGATTTTGAGAAATTAATTGAAACGGAGATTATTGCTCCTACAGTTCTTTCGGGAAGAGGAGTGCCACCAAGCTCATTTCCCTGCTTAAGGGCTGAATAACTGTCGGGCAATGAATGATCATTCTGTCGATTGATGTCTTTTTCGTTCATAAGATTTCTGTTTTTAAATAGGAGGCTTCGCCTCATGTTTTTGAATGGTTTCTAATGGTTTTATTAATGGTTTATTAATGGGTATAGTTGTCCGAAACTGGGCATGCCTGATACAATCTGAGGCGTGCATCATCCGATTTGGATAAGGCATGTCCAAATCCGAGCACATTTTTCCTTGCGTTAATTTTCAGCCGGAAGATTCAGTTATTCCAAGTTGGTGAGCACTTGCCTCTGGCAGATTTGCCTTGAGTCTGGAGAACCATTCCGATGAGGCATAAAGTGACGTTCCCGGCGCCTTTTGAATAATCAGTTCCGTCTTCTGCAAATGCTTCAATGCTCTCCGAATTGCACTTTTGCTAAATGGAATGATCTCGGCGAGCACAGAGGGAATCATTGGCTGCCAGATATCCTGTATGGTATTCCAAATTTTATAACGGCCCCAGTAGTCTAGATTGGCCAAAAGCACTGCCTCGGCAATCCCATGCGATTCCGCTACCGCAACATTGAAGTATCTGGGGTCCTCCTCAACGGCGTCCATGTATTTCTCTGGAACTGTAAACCATTGAGTCCGATCGTATTTTCTCCTGTTATAGTTTCCAATCTCTACAAGGCCATCTTTAGCCATCCGCTTGAGCACTTCGTGTAAGGTTGATCGAGACATGTAGGGAAATCTCTTGGCAAGCTCGTCAAGAGTGTCGTAGTGCCATTTCTTTCCGTCATGCAACTTTTTGCTTTTGCGAACCTTGTGTGCAAGAAATTTCAGAATTATAGCTTCTTTCACGCCATGCAGCCTCGCAAAACTGTCTGAGAATGAGTGACACTGTTCTTTGGGTTTACTCAGTTTTTCGTTGGTCATATAGATTCAAGATTGAGAAGAGAGGGCAAATCCGTTTCGGGCGCCTTAACCAAGGATGTATCGGCTTCATTCCCGTGAAGGGAATACGTTGCCTAACGAGGCAATCGGGGCTCTGGTGACTGATCTCAGAAGATCGGTCGAAGTTCCTGTCGATAGCATGATCTATCGTAGCGCTCGCTTTTGAATACGCGGTGCGTGGGATCGGACCACTACACCTATATCCATTCAAGTTGAAGGTTTATCGATCACTTTACGCTGTCACTGCGACTGATCTTCAACTTTTCCGGGACCCTGGTTGGCCGCTGAGGTATTCGCGGACTCTGACGCACTCTGGTCAACGTCTCCGGCTTTCGACTCGGAGGGCTGAATCGCTTTTCCCTCAACAGCCTCTTTCATGAGACTGGAGAAGATATCGCGCTTTTTAGCCTTGGGTTCTTTGACGATGAAAGGCTTTCCAGTTTCAGGATTTTTGTCTTTCGTGAGCGATGCACTAAACCTCGCCATGTCGAAGAGAAGCCCGAACATCTCACGAGTCGACATATCCATTTCGAGTTCAGCATTTTCCAATACAGCCTTCAACGCCTGCTGCTGTCGCTCGGGAGTGGGACTTACAATCGCCAAGACCAAGTCGGACAACGGCTGAGGAAGCGACACGGCGTTTCCCTCCTCGTCTTTGAGACTCGTAATCATCGCTTTAACGAGGGCATCGTGATCCGATCGCCTCCATCCTACTTTGTGCGTGCCGGTGATAGACGTGAGGGTGTTTTTGAATTCGATGTGCGGAAGTACAATTTTTTTCATAGATTAAATTTTTTTGGGTTGTTTCCGACATGCGGCTCTAAGCACACGTCGGGCGATCTATCCTCTCCCCCATTGGGAGGGACAGCGTTGATCATTCAACCGCCTCAACGGCGATTAGAAAGATCGCTTCACCCGGCTCCGTTGAAGTTTTGCTTCAAGGAGAGCCGTTATTCCCCGGCATTGCCGGATTCGTACGCTTTTTTGAGCAAAGCGCAGCTAATGCGCGTTGATTCAAACGGCGTAGAAAGGAACTGGTGTGTGTCGAAGTGGACCTTGATTCAGCATCCACCCACAGGAACCGTGGGAGATTTTTTACTGAACCGACACTCCGACTGAGTCCATAACAACGACAGACTCTTTAATCCAACCCTCTACATGGGGAAGGGGAATAAGAATTGCCCCTATTTTTCAGGAGCGGAATTCAGGCGCATGCTTTTCGGCTACGTTTGCCGAATCGCGGCGATTAACATCGTAAGATGCGGATGTACGTTTACCGCATCCATTTTTACGGATCAAGGTTTTTTTTGAAAATTTTATCAGCGGCCTGTCGCCATGATCCGCTCATCGCAGGGTCATTCTAGGCGTCAGACTCCAGAAAGCCTCCGCTTCCTTTCGCAGAACGGCCCGATGATAGTGGTTCCAGAATACCTCATCGCTGCGATGCCCCATGTTGCCTCTCAGTCTGTCGAGATTTTCAAAGTTCGCAAGCCAGTTGCTGGCGTAAGTATGCCGCATGACGTCCTGAACCCAGCGTTCAATGCCGGCCTGTGTCCTCAGATTTCTCAGCCTCGTTCTCAGATTCTTCCTTTTGACGATCGGCCCTCGGAAACTGTCCTGCTTCCACCTGTACCACCTCAGCCAGACACAAAGCGCCTTTTCCATCTCGATGATTCGTCGGGTCGCTGTCTTGGTTACGCTGGACGGCAGAAGAATGTGTCGCTCTTCAAGCTGCACTTGCTCCCACCTCATCCTCTCCAGTTCCATCGGGCGAATCCCTGCAAAAATTCCGAACAGATGGTAAGGAAGAAGATCCCGGTGATGAGCAGCGCATTCCTTGAGCAGTCGCTTGATTTCGTCGTTGGACAGCAATTTGACCTCCGTTCGGGAGATTTCCGCGAAGTCCAGTTTCATGACGGGACTCACCGAGCACCATTCCCGTTTCAGCGCGAAGTTGAACACCGCTTTCCATACTCGTAGATGGGCATTCCTCGCCGCAGGAGGAAATTTCGCAAGAAGCGGTTCGAGATCGTTCGGGGTGATCTCAAAGACAAGACGATCTTCAAACGGTTTGAGAAGTTCAATGGCTGAACGAAGTTGCTTCCGATATTGAGGGCTCATTTCTGCCTTGGCGTCAGAAAAGCGGCTGCAAAGCTCTTTCAGCCTCACGCTGGTCATTCTCCTTTTCTCAAGATCAAGATGCTCCTTTACGATGTCGATCAATCGGGAAGGAGAGACATTTCCCATGAGTTGGAAGGCTGCTGTAGCCGCTTCTCTTTGTGCTGGGGTTAACAGTTCGATCGCCGTTCCATGATCTCTGATTCGCGTCTTTTGCTGTTCCGCAAATTTCAAAGCCGCAGCTTTAGTCGCGAAGTAGGCGCGTTCTCTCTTACCGCTCTCACTGAACTGCGACGGCACATTGACTCGCCACGGCATTTTGCTCTCCGTGCTCTTCTGAGGAGTAAACTTCGGCACTCTTGCCATGTCTCCATACTGCCCTGTACTGCCCTTATTTCAAGCTGATTTCAAAATCCATCGACCTGCAACCCTTGTATTTACAGAGGCCAACATAGCTCAGTTGGTAGAGCAGCTGATTTGTAATCAGCCGGTCGTCGGTTCGAGTCCGACTGTTGGCTCCAGCGTTCCGCTGGACTTTCTTCGCGCTGCCGCGCCGGGTCGCATTCGCGACCTGTTCGGAGCGGTACGTTTTTGGCGATTTTGTTTCGCCAGTTTTTCCCGCCTGTTCCCACCTTGCGGATACCTCCGGTGATACGGGGAGTTTCGATTCTCACTGGTCGCTTGCTTTACTCCTTAACCTCCCCTCTCCCCCATGTCTGATCCCACCGTTTGGCACTACAAGACTCCCACCAGCAAGCTTTGGCTGGAGAATATCAATAACGAATACCGGCTTACGGGAGAGTTTGAAGGGAGGGCGCATGAGCTGGGATCGGGTCCGGATCTCAAGGTGCTGATCATATCGCTCGCTTCGAGCCTTGATACCTCCGATCCTTTTATGCGGGGGATCAAGACGCTTGAAGTGCAAGGCGAGACCCATGGCTGGGATCTGAGCCGGATGGTGCTTGAACGGTAGCGGACCGCAGGGGTCCGCCGTCGCCTTCCGACGCTTCCTGACTCGCCTTTTTTTCGCCAGCCGGGTATATCGCTTGATGTGGAGGTTTCCCCTCATGGTTCGGCGGACGCACAGGGCGGGCCGCGTTTTTTGCTGACGATCCCGGCGTTTCGGGAGAGTGAGCGGCTTCCGGCGTTTCTTGAGGCGCTGGCTTCGCTGGTGGATGTGGCGTTTCCGCGGGGACGGGTGGTGGTGTGTGACGACGGCTCGGGCTCTGCGGAGCAGGCTCGACTGGAGGAACGCATTTCTCCGGTGGTGGCGAGGCATGATTGTCTGTTGCCGACGCTTTTTCTGGCGGATAATCGCGGGAAGGGCGGGGCGATTCTGGCAGGATGGGATGCGTATCCGGGGTACGATTTTTACGGATTCATTGATGCGGATGGCGCGATTTCCCCCGGGGAATTTGAGCGGATCACGGCGATGCTGGAGGGGAGCGACAGGCGGACGGCGTTCTTTGCGTCGCGGGTGCAGATGCTGGGGCGCTCGGTGGAACGGAGTGTCTGGCGGCACATGTCGGGGCGAATCTTCGCACGGATGGTGGCGTGGTGCATTGAGCCGGATACGCATGACAGCCAGTGCGGCTTCAAGTTCATCCCGACGGCGGCGCTGAAGGAGATTCGCCCGTGGCTCAAGGGACGGCAGTTTGCTTTTGACGTGGAGCTGCTGGCGTTCCTGCTGGCGACGGGTTATCGGGTGATCGAGGTGGCGATTGACTGGCGCGATATTCCGGGGAACAAGCTGCGTTTTCTGCGCGATTCGGTACGGATGGCGCGGGCGGTGATGGCGATCCGGGAGGAGATGGTCCGGTGCCGCGATAGCCGTCATGAGCGATCCGGAAACGGGTGATCCCTGATTGCCGGGTGGCGGGGTTTTGCGGTACGCTCGCGCCCGCTATGCGTTTCCTTTCGCTTCGTGGGTTCTCCTTGTTCGCCGCGCTCTGCATGGGGGCGGCGTCTCTGCTTCATGCTGCTGATCCGGTTGCCGGCAAATCGCCCGCGACGATAGTGGAGGGGCTGTACTCCGCTTACCTGAAGCCGGATGAGGAGTCGTCGTTTCCGCCGCTGATCAGCGAGGAGTTTGAGAAACATCTGACGGGCAGGCTCAAGGAGCAGGTGCAGGCGATGAACAAAGCGCAGGAGGGCAATCCGGACCTCTCGCTGGGCTACGATCCGCTGATTGACGGGCAGGACTTCGACGTGAAGGAGTTCAAGGTGACGGAGAGCGAGGAGCAGACGACGGAGGCAGGGAAAACCCGGGAGGTGACGGTGACGTTCACGAATTTCGGCGAAAAACGCCGCTACGTCTTCCGCTTCGTTCAGCCCAAGGGGACGACGGAGTGGCTGCTGGAGGAGGTGGAGTGCAGGCAGGGCACGGAGGGGCGCACCTACCAGCTCCAATCGGAACTGGAGACGGCGCTCAAGGACACAGAGAGCTGACTATAGATAAAAACGCTCGGGCGCGACAAGGGGCTGCGGATTGCAGATGCGGTCGACGCAGTGCTCCCAGCTCTCCTGACCGCTAAGGATATCGATCTCGACGCGGAGGTAATAGATCGGCAGTTCCAGATCCTTGAGCTTGGGGAAGCGGACGGAGTCTTTCTCGGTGGTGAGGATGGCATCGACGTTCCGCCCGATGCAGCGCCGGATGAAGCCCGAAATTTCGCGGGCGGAAAAGCGGTGGTGATCGGCAAAGTGCCGGGCAAGCTCGATCTTCGCGCCGAGGTCGCGCAAGGCTTTCTCAAAGCTGTCGGGCTGGGCGATGGCGGAGATGGCGGCGATATTCCGCCCTTGCAGGAACTCCAGCGGGAGTTGCGAGCCGTTGTAAACGTGCTGGAGGAATTGAGGCCGATGGGTGCACTCGATGATCTCGGCGGTGCGGTTGTACTCGCGGATGCGGGTGACGAGATCGGCGTTGCTCTCGCCGGGTACGCTCTTGGTGATGAAGATATAGGAGGCGCGCCGGAGGTTGGGTGGCGGCTCGCGCAGGGTGCCTCGCGGAAGGAGATGATCGTTCCCGAACGGGGCCTGACGGTCGACGAGGACAATGTCGAGACGGTGCTTGAGCCGAAGGTATTGCAGGCCGTCATCAAGGAGCAGGGTGTCGCACCCCATCTTTTCGATCGCATAAAGGCCGCTTTTGACCCGGTCTTTGTCGACGAGGACGATGACGTTTTGCAGGTTCTTCGCGAGCATGTATGGCTCGTCCCCGGCGAGCCGGGAATCAAGGAGCACTTCCTCGCCATTGGAAACGATCCGGGGGACGAACTCCTCCTCCGGCCCGAAGCGGTTCATCAGGCGCTTGAACAGAGGCGGCTTTTTGCTCTTGTAGCCCCGGCTGAGGATGGCGACTTTCCGCCCGCCATTCTGAAGCGCCCGGGCAAATTTCTCGACGACGGGGGTCTTCCCTGTGCCGCCGACGGTCAGGTTCCCGATGGAGACGACGAGACAGCCGAGCTGACGGTCGCGAATAACCCGTTTCCCGTAAAGCCAGAGGCGCAGCTGTACGATGCCGCGGTAGATCCACGACAGCCCGCCGAGAAACCAGCAGAGGATGGCTGCCCGCTTCCCGCCGCGCTTGCCGAGGATGACCTCGATCGCAAACTGCTCAAACTCATCCAGCCAGCGGCGCACAATTCCGGTAATCTGACGCGATTATTTCCTGAACACAACGCCTTTGTTATCGGCCTCGGTCACGAGTACCCGACCGGTCACACCTTCCGGCAGCGCCCCGCGCATGGCTTCGCCGACGGCTTCGGGCTTTTGCAGGGTGAGGCAGGCGATGGTGGAGCCTGATCCACTGAGGAAGCCGCCGATGGCTCCGGCTTTCTCTCCGGCGGCGATGACGTCGGGAAGGAAGGGAATGAGGTGCTGCCGATGAGGTTGATGGAGGTGATCCTCGAAGCAGCCCTCCAGCGCTTCGTACTGTCCGGAGGCGAAGGCGGCGGTGATCCGCGCGGCGTTCGCGGAGCTGATGACGGCTTCGCGGTGGGCGATTTGCGCAGGGATCGCCTTGCGCGCCTCGGGGGTGGAGATCTCAAAGTCCGGGATGAGCAGGACAAATTTCAGCCGCGACTCCACGGGGAAGGCGAGGCAGCTCTCGGCAGAGGCCACGGTGAACCCGCCGAACTCGGCCGGCGCGGCGTTGTCCGGGTGCCCCTCCAGCTCGGAGCAGATCAGGAACAGCTCCTCGCGCTCCAGCGGGCGGCGGGAAAGCTCGTTGAGCGCATGGAGAATCCCGAGGCGGACGGTGACGCTGCTACCCATGCCGCGCGACCGGGGGACATCACCCTCCGCTTTCCACTCAAAGGCGAACGGCTTGCTCTCTGCCGCCTCGAAGAATGCAGCGGCGACTTTCTCCGCCATCGTGCCGATCTCCGGCCTGGCCCCTTTGGGCGCGCGGCGGACGGTGACGCGATTATAGACCTTCAGCGCGATGCCAAGGCAGTCGTAGCCGGGGCCGAGATTCGCGGTGGTGGCGGGAACACGTATCGTAGCGGAGTCCATAGATAGAGAGGTAGAGAGCGCCGAGCATGCGCGAAGGAGCGCCCGGGAGAAAGGTCTTTTTCTTCCCTCCGCCCGGAATCGTCGCTACCCTGCGCCGGAACATGAGCAACCCTTTCTCCAGTCTTTCCTCCAGCGGCAGCCCCTTCGCCGCTCTGCGTCACGACAGCCGCGCCCCGGATCAGGGCCGCCCGGTGAGCTTTACTCCCCATATCGCGCCGCACTCCACCGGCTCCGTGCTGGTGGCCACGGGGGATACCCGCGTGATCTGCTCGGCGATGATCACCCCGGAAGTCCCCCGCTGGATGAAGGAGCAGAAAGTTCCCGGCGGCTGGCTGACGGCGGAGTACGCCATGCTCCCCTACTCCACCCTCGACCGCAAGCCGCGCGACATCTCCAAAGGCAAGCTCGACGGTCGCTCCTCCGAGATTCAGCGACTCATCGGCCGCTCGTTGCGGGCCGTGGTGGACCTCCGGGCGCTTGGGCCAAACACGCTCTGGATTGACTGCGACGTCCTTCAGGCCGATGGCGGCACGCGGACGGCTTCGATCACGGGAGCCTGCGTCGCCACGGCCATCGCCTTTGAGCGACTCCTGAAAGAAGGCAAGCTGACGCGCAACCCGCTCAAGATGCTCGTCGCGGCCGTCAGCGCGGGAGTGGTCAACGGTGTACCGCTGCTCGATCTGAACTACGTCGAGGACCGCGACGCCGCCGTGGACATGAATCTTGTCATGACCGAGCAGCTGCAATTCGTCGAGCTTCAGGGCAGCGGTGAGGAGGCCTGCTACAGCGACGAAGAGCTCAATGCCCTGCTCGCCCTCGGGCGTAAGGGTATCCGCGAGCTGCTGGCCGCGCAGCGGGCCGCCATCGACGCGGCGAAAGCGGCGCTCCCCTGATTTTTTTCCTGTTTTTTCTTTCCAAACCGTCGGGAAGCCGGTAAACCCGCACGCTTCCCGGAGAAATCGCAGGGCTCGCCGGAAAATCCGCTTGACCGTTTACCGTTCAGCCGACACCTTAAACGCCCTTCGACTCTAAGAGACTTTAGTAGAAACCGAGATTTATGTCCCGAATTTGCAGCATCACAGGAGCCGGCGTTTCCCGCGGCAACGTCATCCACCGTCGCGGTATGGCGAAGAAAAAGGGTGGTGTGGGCCGTCACGTCACCAAGAACGTCCCGCGTACCTTTTCGCCGAACCTCAAGAAGAAGAAAATCTGGGTTCCTGAGCTGGACGCCTTTGTCATCGTCAAGCTTTCCGCCCGGGCCCTCAAGACCATGTCGAAGAACGGGGCATATGCCACGCTTCGCAAGGCTGGTCTGCTCTAATATTTTCTTTAGCGCACGTTTTTCGAAAGAGGGAGATCGGGCACAACCTGCCTTATCTCCCTTTTTTTCCCACCGGTTTACTCGTCCCGTCGGGCGATAGACCACCCCCCAAACCCACGAAACCATCCATCCACTATGGCTTATAGCGTCAAAAGCGCCAAAAACGGCAAGGAATACTTCCTCCACGAACGGAAACAGCAGCTCAAGGGCGGCCAGCAGGTAACCCTTTATTACTTCGCCGGCGCTGCCGGTGAAGGGGCCATCGACCAGCTCCCGGCAGGCTACGAAGTTTCTGAAAACAAGAACACCGGCCTTCCGCTGCTCAAGAAGATCAAGAAGTAAGCCTTAGGCTAAACGATCTTTCCTTTTTTTGAAATCCCCTCTTCGCCTCTGTGCGGAGAGGGGATTTTTTTCGCTTTCTTTTCTTCAGGGAAATACCGAATATTTTAATAAATGAAATTCGCAACCTCCCTGTTCCCCCTTCTCCTGAGCGCGGCGATCAGCGCTCTGACCCTCCTGCCGATGCCGCTTTCGGCAGCGGAGGGAGAGGCCAAGCCGCCCGAAGTTACGCTGATGCCGCTGGGCGACTCGATCACCGAGATCCCCGCGTCCTACCGCTATCCCCTGATGCATCGCCTGCGGGAAGAGGGCTACCGGGTGCGCTATGTCGGGTCCAAGACGAGCTACAAGAACCCCGAATTTCCGGAGATGGAGAAGCTGGCGCATGAGGGTTACGGCGGAAAGACCGTGCAATTCCTCGCGGAACAGATCCGGAAGAGCTACCCGAAGCACCCCGCTGATATCATCCTGCTGCACGCGGGACACAATCAGTTCGCCGACCAGCAGCCGATTCCCGGCGTGATCGCGGCCACGCGCGACATCATTACTTACGTGCGGAGCGTCAACCCGAAGGTCACCGTCCTGCTCGCGCAGGTCATCCCGGCGGGAAAACTGCCAAAGTACTCCTACATCCCGGAGCTGAATCAGGAGCTGGCCAAGCTGGCCACCGAACTTGATCGCCCGGAGCAGCGGGTCATCCTTGTCAATCAGGCCGACGGCTTTGACTGGCGGACCGATACCGTCAAAGACCTCGTTCACCCGAACCCCGAAGGCGGGCGAAAGATGGCGGCGAAGTGGTACGAGGCGCTCGTCCCCCTGCTACCGCCACCGGCGAAGTAACGGAGAGAGCGCTTACTGCCGCCGGGCGGCGTCCACCCGGCGGATTAGATCCTGTACCGCTTTCGGTTCCCCTTGAAACAAGGGAAAAAAAGCCTGCATGACGCTCCCGATTACCGGCAGATAGGAGATGCGCTCCCCGAAACGCGACGGCTCGCGCAGGAGCAGGGTAACTTTTGGAACCCCGTTGAGCTGCCCATAGGAGACATTCACGATATTCGTCAGAGCGATCCGCTCCTCCTGCCCATTCCGCCGGACAATCAGTACGTCGCCATCGTCCCAGACTTTGTCGGCAATCGGATGGATAAACCTCCGGGTCAACGCCAGAATAGCGATCACGGCAATGAGCGGAGCAATCATGGCGATGAGCAGCATGACGGGGTCCGGCGGCAACCTGATGCTCGCGATAACGAGCCAGACCATGCAGAACCCGATCGCAAACAGGGGATTACCCCACTTCAACCACCACGTCATTCTGGAAGAAATCCGCTTCTTCATCATGGCTTCGCTTCCTCTTTGACTTCCGGCATCGGGTAGGCCACGGTCCTGACCGGCTCTCCGGCCACGGGGTAATGGCGGACGAACCAGCAGACCCACTCCCACCGGATTTCCCCTTTTTCATCAGGCGGCGCTCCCCAATACCTGCGGAAGCCATTGATCCCGGCTTCGTACAGTTCGGGTTTGTCGAGTTTTTGAACCTGCCGGAAGTATTTGCGAAGGTGCGAACTACAATACTCCGTCGGCATCACCTCCGGCTCCTGCGCGGGCGTCAGTTGCGTCTCGCGCGCGGGGTAAAGAACGATCCGGCGGCCATCAGCAGTACTCCCCTGAACGACAAACCATCGCGTCCGGTAGTAGGGGCGGGGGGCGAAAAGATCCCATTTCTGCACCAGTCGCAGGGTGCGTACCGGCTGAGTCAGAGCGTAGGCCAGCGTCCCCGGTGTCCCGGGGGTCAGCGTAGCCTTCAGCGTATACAAGGCCACTCCCACCCCGAGCAGATAAGCGACCGGTCGCTGATCAAAGAGCCGCTCCGGCTCCCCGGCCCCGGAGCGTGCGGCGGTCCACCGGTCTAGACGGTCAAAAACCGAAGACGGCAGCAGGACAAGCCATGCCGCAGCACAGACGTAGGGGAAAACGCCGATCTGGAATGTCGCAGCGATGCCGATATGAAAACCGATGTAGATCAGGGTTATCAGCGTGCGAAAAAACGTGGTGCGCCAAGGCGACAGAAGGAGAAAAATTCCCCAGCGCTCCATGAAGAGGGTGAAAGCCGTCAACCCCTTGAGCAGCAACGGATAGCCAAGCAAAAGGTGCGCTCCCCATGTGACATAGCTCTGCTCGCGATAGGCGATCTCCAGCGCCGTAAAGCTCAGCACCCAGACGCCATGCTGCTTGGCGTACCCTGACCAGACATAGATGATGATCAACTGGAGGATAAAGCAGGCGCTGGCCGCCGTGTAGAGCGTTCGGGCCACCGGCCCCGGAGCGTCCGGCCTGCGCCGGGCATCCAGAGAATAACGACTCGCCACCGGGAGAAAGATCGAGATGAGAAGGAGGATCATGGTGACCCGATCGCCTCCGTTGATCACCAGCGGATTACGGGTATAGAGCGATATCGTGAAGTACCAGAGCAGCGGGACCGTCCACCGGGACCGCCATCCGAGGGCAAAAGCCACGGCCAGCGCGAAATGGATCGCTCCGAGGAGGTAGATCCCCCCGGCACCTCCCGGCCATGCGTAAATTGAGAGCGTGCTCCAAGGCGCTGCGGTATGGGCGCTCAACAGCGAAAGCGGCAGCAGTCCGTCCGGCGCGCAGAGCAGCGGGAGGTCCGGCCAAAGCATGATGAGCTTGGCCATCATGATCACCCCCATCGCGATCCGGTAGACCCCGAGCGCACGGGGGTCGAGCGTAAAGACGTTCCGGAAAAAACGGGCCACCACCCCGTGGGCAGATGGCTTTGGAGGGGAAGCGACTTCGGCGACAGGATTCATGGAGAGGGGGGAGAAATTTTTCGGATGCGGCTATGCGCCGTGGGCGTGATTCAGGCGCTGTACGAAGGCCTCCAGATCCGGCTGACGCTTTTTCCCGGGGAGAATAAAGACGATCTTCTCCCCGAGCGCGGTCGGCTGCGCCAGCGCGATGGTCAGCCGCTTGGGGTTGAGCCATTTGCTGGGCGTCATCTTTACCACCTCTCGCAAGGGAACGCGTACCTCCTTCCCTTTATTCCGCACGAGCAGTTCCTCCCCCTCCAGCCAAACCTCGTCCACCGGGTCGAGGGAAAATTTTTGCAGCAGCAGCATTCCGGCCCCCAGGGCAAACCCGGCCACCCCCATCCCCATCGCCTCCACCCCGCGATCCCCCTGCATCGCGCCGCCGCGTACCGCCCAGAGAAACGCCACAAGCCATGCCACGGGGGCACCGATACAGAGCACTGGAAAGAGCCGCTTGTACCAGCGGGTCAGCCGGGAGGAGAGACGGAGTCTGTCGGGGAGAGGGGTGGGCATCGCCCGCAAAGGGTAGCTTTTGCGCAAGAGTGGTGGCAATTCGATTCTGACCCGCTATGCTCGGGGATCATGAAGCACGATGATCGTCCCGATGCGCCGTCGGACGCCCGATGGCAATGGATCGCCGGGGAGCCATTCCGGCTGTTTTTCATCAGCGGCGCGCTTTGGAGCATCGTCGCGGTGCTGCTCTGGCCGATGTTCTACGCGAAGTGGATCGGGTATTACCCTTCGCTGGTTCACTCCAGCCTGATGATTCAGGCGTTTGGCGGGGCGTTTGTCATCGGGTTTCTCGGGACGGCGGGGCCGCGCGTGGCGTCCGCGCCGCCGTTCGGCTGGCGCGAGACAGGGGGCCTGCTCATTCTGCATGAAGCGGGAGGCATCGCGCATCTGCTCCAGCACGCGATGATCGGCGACATCCTTTTCGCCCTGATGCTCGGATGCCTGCTCACGATGCTGGGATCGCGGGCAGCCCGTTCCACCGACGAGGACGGGCCGCCGCCGCAGTTGCTGCTGGCCGTGACGGGGCTGCTCTGCGGGATCACGGGCGCGCTGCTGCCGTGGCTCGCGCGGGGCACTGACGCCTATTGGCTCGTTGCGCTCGGGCGCCTGCTACTGCATCAGGGCTTCCTTCTGCTGCCGACCCTGGGGATCGGCTCGTTCCTTTTCCCCCGGATGCTCGGCGGCGGCTTCGGCGAGGAGGAAGGACACCGCAAGCGGGGCCTGCTGATCGCGCTGGCGACCGCCCTCCTCATTCTCGGGAGCTTTGTACTCGAAGCACGCGGGCAGATCGCATTCGGAAGCTGGCTGCGCCTCGGTGTGGCGGCGGCCTACCTGTTTCTGCAAATCCGGTGGCGTCGCGCGCCGGGGGCGAAGCCGCGTGGCTCGCTGGTGACCGGGCTTTTCTGGGCGATGGCGCTGGGCGGGCTGGCGCTGCTGCTGATCCCGACCAAACCGTCGCAGCACGCCTCCATCGCGCATCTGCTCTACGTCGGCGGCTTTGGGCTGCTGATGCTGGTGGTCGGCAGCCGCGTGCTTTTCGGGCATAGCGGCGATGTCCCGGGATTCCACCGGGTCAGCAAATGGGTACGCTGGCTGATCTTTCTCGCCGTACTGGCCGCGATCACCCGGGCCTCTCCGGCGTGGCGGCCATCGCTGACGATCTCGCACCATATCTATGGCGCATGGACATGGGCGCTTCTGGCGG
>JBEBWR010000014.1:0-26826 GCA_040392045.1 Chthoniobacter flavus
CCGGCGAGGAGGGTGAGCGGGCCGGTGCAGTCGTGCATGCAGACGGGGATGTTATAGACCTGCGCGAGGTCGGTGATTTTCAGCGTCTGCGAGATGCCGCCGACCCATGTGGGGTCGATCATGATGTAGTCGGTGGCGCGCTTCTCAAGGACGAGGCGGTAGTCTTCGCTGCCGATCATCATTTCGCTGACGGCGAGGGGGACGCCGGAGAGGGCGCGGAAGTCGCGGATGGTGTCGATGCAATCGGGGCGGATGACGTCCTCCAGCCAAAGGGGGCGGATATCGGCGAGGACTTCGGCGATGCGGCGGGCGATGGGGAGCTGGAAGAAGCCGTGGCCGTCGAGAATCAGCTCAAGGTCGGTGCCGACGGCTTCGCGCATGGCAAAGAAGGGGCGCAGGCCTTCCTCGATGTCTTTGTAGGTGACGCGGACATTGCCGTTGAGCTTGTGCGCGGCGAAGTCGAGGGTCCAGAGTTTGGCGGCCTGAATGCCTTCGGCAACGAGTTCGCGGGCGTAAGCGGCGGGTTCGTGGACGGCCATCCAGTAGTCGTTGAGGGGCTCCTGCACGCCGATGCGCCCGTAGCCGGGCCAGCCGCCCCGGGGGTAGCCCGGCTCGGGGGCTGCGGGACGTTTGCCGCCGTAGCCGGCGCCGCCGCTGCTGTTGTAGACGCGGACGCTCTCCTGCGAGCGGCCTCCGAGGAGCTCCCAGACGGGAACGCCGAGCGCCTGACCCTTGATGTCCCAGAGGGCGAGATCGATGGCGGAGATGGCGCGCAGCTCGGCTCCGCGGGCGCCGAAATTTGCGGCGCGCTCGTAGAAGAAGCGCCAGTGGCCTTCGATCTCAAAGGCGTCGGCTCCAAGGAGGCGCTGGCAGAGCCAGTCGTGAATGACGGCGGCGGCGGCGCTGGGAATGTAGTAGGTTTCTCCGGAGCCGACGAAGCCGCTGTCCGTGTGCACGCGGCAGACGAGCAGTCCGGGGGAATCGGGGGAGTGATTGGTTTCGATCCGGGTGATTTTCATGTGGAGCCCGAGTTTACCGCTGCGGATGGCGGCGGGGAATCCACGATCTTGTGCGGGAAATGCTGGATCTTGCTCTCTTTTCCGGTAGAAATAAGAGAATTATGATGAAAAACCATGCGCTTTCTTTTTCATTGCTCTCGGATGAGGAACGGGCGCTGCTGGCGCAGACGGATCGCTGGCGCTGGATTTCCACGCTGCAAGGGGAAGAAGCAGGGGCGGTGGAGCATCCGGTGCATCGGCAGTGGATGGAGGGGAAGGGCAATACGCATGCTCCGCCGTTCCGCGAGGTGATGCTGACGTTCCGGGGGAGCGCGGTGCATTCGCTGGGGGAGAAGATTTACGAGCGACGGCCGGGGACGGTGATGCTTTTTGATCACTATGAGTCGCGCGATCTCCGGGGAGCGGATCACAAGACGGGGTTTCATACGCTCTGGCTGCATTTCCATAGCCGTCAGGGGCTGACGTGGAACAGCAATTCCTGCGACGGACGGGGACGTTACTTTCAGGAGATCCCGACGCGGGTGTTGACCGGCTCTCCGGCGGCGACGGCGATGGATGCGTGGGACTGCGCCCGGGGCGAATCGCGCGGGGGGCTTTACCGGGCGCTGCTGCGGGCGCAACTGACGACGCTGCTGCTGGAGGCGCTGGGGCGGGGAGAGGCGGACCCGGCGGCGCAGCATCACCGACAGGTGGTGGAGGCCGTGAAGCACTACATTGACGCGCATCTGGCCGATCCGCTGCCGCTGCACGGACTGGCGCAGATCGCGGGGTACAGTCCGTTCTTTTTTCACCGGCTTTTTGTGAAGTACACGGGGCAGACGCCGGTGGACTACATCAACGGGGCGCGGCTGGAGCAGGCGAAGCGGCTGCTGCTGGAGGGGTACACCGTGGCGGCGGCGGCGGAAGGCGTGGGGTTTGCCTCCACGTCGTATTTCAGCGATCTTTTCCGGCGACAATCGGGGCGTCCGCCGAGGCAGTGGGTCAGCGCTATGCAGGCGAAAGTGTCCGTCCCTGCGTCCCTGGAGTCATCAGGGGATGGACGAGGCCGCCGTCGACGGTGATGATCTGACTGGTGATCCCTCCGCCCCACTGGCTGAAGAGGAGGCAGATGAGGCCGAGGAGGTCGCGCGGCTCCAGACGGCGGGGGACGCTCTGCCAGCTGATGAGCTTTTCGTCGCCGCTGCCTTTTTCCTTCTCCACTTTGATAGCTCCGGGGTAGATGCAGTTGACCGTGATGCCGGTCCCCTGCAACTCGTGGGCGAGGGAGCGGGTGACGCCGGTAATCGCTCCCTTCGAGGCGGAGTAGGCGGTAAGGCAGGCACCGCCAAGCTCGTAGACGACAGAGCCGGTAAAGAGGATACGCCCCTGCCCGCTGGCTTTCAGCCGGGGAAGGAGGGAGCGGGTGAGCGCGACGGCGGAGAGGAGGTTCACCTGCATGACCTGCTGCCAGAAGAGGTCGTCGCCGGTGGCGAACCAGCTGCGCGGGTCGATGGCGGCGTTGTGGTAGAGAAAGTCGATGGCGTGGCCGTCGCGGAGGATGGCTTCGCCGGTGGCCGTAACGGCGGCGGGATCGGCGAGATCGCAGTCGTAGAGCCCGAGCTGCGCTTCCGTGGCTCCGAGGCTCTCGCGAACGGCGAGCATGTCGTCCATGCCTTTGCTGATGGCGACGACGCGGAGGCCCTGCGCGAAGAAGTGGGGGAGGAGGCTCAGGCCGATGCCGCTGGTGATGCCGGTGATGCAAAGCGTCTTGCCGGAGAGATCAGGAAAGCTGAAAGGGGCGGAGAAGGGCATGAAGGAGAGGGATGCCGGAGAACACGGACGCAGGCAAGCGGATTTCGTCACGGGATTTCAATGGGCGGGGCAGGGCGCTCCGGGGAGGAGGGGCTGGTGAACTGAAGTCGGCGGGCGAGGATGGGGCTGACAGCTTCGACGCGCCGGGCAAGCTCTACGGGGTCTGCGGCTTCGGTAACGGTCAGCTCGCGCTTCTCGGCGGCGTCGAGTCCGTCGAGGCGGGCGATACGCTCCAGTACTTTGAGGACGAAGGCTCCGGCTTTGAGGCCGGTGTCGACCGGTTCGTCGTCAATGACGGTTTTCCCCCGCGTCTCTTTGGCGACGGCGAAGGTTTCGGAAGTGGCGAGGGGGACCCAGCGCTCCAGCAGTTCGTGGCAGACCTGCCGCTGGAGGGCGCGGCGCTCTTCGGGCGTTGCGGGGGGCGCGGACTTGCGTCGTCGCCGGGCGGGGGCTTTGGATTTGGGAGGAGCGGGAACGTCGGGCGGAATGAGAGCATCGTCTGTCATAACCGGCGACTATCCGGTCCGGAGAGCCGCAGGAAAAGAGGCGGGAGGCGGCGGCACGGAGAATTTCGGGGGCATTTGGGCATTGTTTTGCCCGGCGGAGTGGACTAGACCTTGGCTCAGCTATGTCGACACCAGAGGTTATCACGCTTGCTCACTCTCCCGATCCGGACGACGCTTTTATGTTCTACGCGATGGAGGACGGGAAGATGGATCTTGGCGGCTACCGCTTTGAGTACATTTTACAGGATATCCAGACGCTCAACGAGCGCGCGACGCGGGGCGAGCTGCACATTACGGCGATCTCGATTCACGCCTACGCCTACGTGCTCGACAAGTACGCGCTGCTGCCCAGCGGCGCGAGCATGGGCGACGGCTACGGGCCGCTGCTGATCACCACCTCGCGCGAGGGGCTGCGCGAGGGGGCGTCGGATGACGAGGTACGCGAATGGCTCAAGGGCCGCCGGATCGCCATCCCCGGGAAGATGACGAGCGCGTATCTGGCGCTGCTGCTCTACCTCGGCGTGGAGCCGGAGACGGTGGTGGTACCCTTCGATGAGATTTTTGCACACGTTCGCGAAGGGAAAAGCCCGGTGGGGTTGATCATTCACGAGGGGCAGGTGACCTACGAGCGGGATGGTTTCCTGAAAATCCGCGATTTCGGTGAATGGTGGAAAGAGGAGACGGGGTTGCCGCTGCCGCTCGGCGGGAATGTGATCCGAAAGGACATCCCACCGGAGACGCGCAGCAAGCTCAATGTCATCCTTCGCGAAAGCATCCGCTACGGGCTGGAACACCGCGCGGCGGGCGTGGCCCACGCGCTGCCGCATGCCCGCGACATGGGGGCGGAGCTGGCCGACAAATTTATCGGGATGTACGTGAACGACTACACGCTCGACTATGGCGAAGCGGGGAGAGAATCCATCCGCCTCTTCTTCGAGCGCGCGGCGGCGGGAGGCTGGATTCCAGCCCCGGTAGAGCTGGAGTTCGTCGACTAACCTACTGCGTGCCCACTGCGTGGGGTTCTGGCTGGCCGAAGGCCAGCGGTTGGTGGCTGGGCGTCTGGTTAGCAGGACGGTGAGGGAATGGAGTCCGGGGTGCTTGGATGCGACGTCAATGCATCATTGCGGAGAGGTTGCGATAGCGATCCCGCGCGGCAGCGCGAAGAAAGCCACGCAGTGGCCCGGTGCGACGATTCGCCACATTGATTATTTCGCAGGGATTGGACTAGCGTGATCTTACGCGGCTGGCACGAGCCGGACCGCAGTTCACGCTAGATTATGTTTTATCGCACTTTCAAAGCTGCTGGCCTATGCCGGAAAAGGAAGATGCTTATGGGCGCTTTCATCACGGCGAAGCGGGCGCGTTCGGGTTTCTCGCTGCTTGAGCTTTTGGTTTCCATCGCGGTGGTAGCGATCCTGATCGGCGCGAGCTATGCCGGCTTTCAGCAGATGGATAAGGAGCGGAAAGCGCTGCGATGTCTAGGCAATCTGCGTGCGATCGGCACGGCGGGAGCGCTCTACTCGGCGGAGAATGGCGGCGCGCTGCCGCAGTCCTCCCACCTCGGACCGGCACGGGCGTGGCAGAAGGTGCTGCCTCCGTATATGGGCGGGCATAAGGAGGTGTTCAAATCGCCCCTCTCCCCATCGCCAACCCAGCCCTATAGCTATGCTATTAACGATTTCATCACCTCCCGGCCGTACGGTGCGGAGACGCTCGATTTCTCCCGGCGGCAATCGTTTGATTCCCCGGCGTCCACGCTCTTCTTCAGTCTGGTGACGAAGGAATACGGGAAGGTCGATCACTTCCACTTCGCCGACGGTTCCGATGGCGGCTTTACTCCGGATGCGTTCCGGTGGCAGGTCGCCGTGGAGCTCAATCACCATGCCGGACACTACCTCTTCGTGGATGGACACGTGGAAGCGATCCCCTGGGCGCAGATCCGGACGGAGCTGCTTCGCCAGGGCTCGCGATTCATCCGTCCCGATGGAAATCCCTAACCTTCTTACCTATGAAAAAACGACCCTTACTCTGCTCTGCCATTCTGGCTGTTGCCACGCTCATCTCCCCTTATATCGCTTGTGCGCAAGGGCATGGACATATCAATGCCGGAGATAATAACCACGACGGCTATCTCGACTTTGACAATCTCTTTGCCATTACCATTCCTTCGAAAGCGACATCGGGGCGGGAATGGGAGGCGGGGTTTGCCTACTATAGCACGGGCGTTACCTTTACGGCCCTTGATGCGCAGAGCGAATATCCTGAAGGGGCGCTGGGCGGAACTTATGTCCAGATGATGCTTCAAGGAATCTCCGGGCCGGAGGGCGCGAATTTTGCATTCTTCGAGAATGGGGGATCGATACCGCTTTTTACTCTGGGGAGCGGCGAAACGGGAGGCACTACGGCGTATAGCTTTAACCTCACTGAAGATAGCTGGTATGAGGGGGAGCCCTCATCGCCGTTTGGTCACATTCACGGCAGGACGCTCGCGTTTGATACGGTCGGAACCTATACGTTGACCTGGGCTCTCTTCAATACCGAGGCCGGAGGGACTCTCAGCAGCATTCTGAATCCTGATGAGAACCTGCGCTACTTCACGCAGACGGTCACCGTCATTCCGGAGCCGGGAAGCGTTGTTCTGCTGGGGATTGCCGCAGGGCTACTTGGTATGATGGGATATCGCCGTGCGTCCCGCGCGGGTGTGATGTTCAAGGGGCAGTAGTCTACCCCCTCGGAACCGGTCTCAGCCTGAAGATCACCGGAGCGCCTTTCCAGCCGGCCTCGACCCGGGGCTTTTCCACCGGATTGGCGCCCCAGCATCCCAGCGTGAAGAAGCCTTCGGGGAGGTTGCTGAAGCGGAACCGACCTTCTTCATCAGTGGGCGCTTCGGCTTCGACTGTGAGGTGTTGAGGCGCTCTGCCGGGAGTGGCAGGCAGGAGATTTTCTGAGACGGCACGGATATTCATGCCCGGCATCGGTTTTCCGGTTGTCTCGTCGATCGCAATGCCGGTCAGTACCTTTCCTTTCTTCAGGGTAATCGTGATCCCGGATTTCTTGCGCGGGAGGATCACTTCCATGGGGACGTATTTGCTTCGGGAGGCGAAATTGAGCCGGTACTCGCCGGGGAGGGAAAGGTTCACATTGGGAAGAGAAAAACGTCCGTCGATTTCCGTACGGCGTCCTCCCGATGAAAAGTTCTGTTTCCACGGGGTGGAGTATTCAAAGCTGAACTCCGCAAGGGGGATCGGCTTGCCGCTCTCGTCAACAACACGCCCGTGCACCGTGGTCCCTTCGGGGATAACGATGTCGGCCCGGCGGATGGCATGCTTTTCGTCCACACGAAGGGAAGGGCTGAGTGCAAACGTCGTGCCCCGCCAGAGGAGCACGGCATAGTCTCTCCCCATGGGGAGCGGCGTCGCTACAAACCGGGGCAGGATGTCCGCACGACCGCTCGCGTGGTTTTTGAGATCCAGAACGGGGGCGCGGCTGAACTCCGCCTCGTCGGCTTCCAGCACGGAAATATAGGAGCCATAAGCGGGGTCGCCGTTGGCTTCCCGCAGCTCGCCGTGGATGGACCCGGCGGGGGTCACCTGTACGAGGATCTCCAGGGGAGCTTCGCCACCGGGAACGGCTTCCCTTATCCTTCGTTGAAACGAATAGCCGATCAACCCTTCCGTCCGCAGGTCGAGTTCGTTCGGGATGGGAACTTCAAACCGCCCTTCCCCGTTCTCTACTTTTACCGTCTTCCCGACAATCACACGGCTGATGCCGGGACTGATTCCATTCTGATAGAAGTTGATCCCGAAGCTTCCTTGAGGAAGCGGGCCATTCTTCGGCGGTTCGAAGCGGACGACTACCTCGCGTTTCGGTGCCTTGTGGGGGCTGAGGGGTGTCATGGGCGACGCGTCAACCGTCAGGTCGTGGAGGGAGGCGCGGAGATAGCCGAGGCTCATCGATTTTCCGTTGATGAGGAGTTCCGTCTCCGCTTCATAGAGATCCTTGAAGGTGAAATGGGCGATGCCGTCCTTAACCTCCAGTTTTGCGGGCTTCGTCATTCCACGGCCGTGCCTGCCCACCACTAGCGTTTGGTGGCATTCAATCGTCCCGCTCTTCCATTCTTCGGAAGTGATCACCTTTCCGCTGATGGAAAGCGGCGGCTCCAGTTGAACCGTCAGAGAGCCATCCTGTGCGGTAACCCCCGTTTTGAGCGCTGGCCGGAATCCCTCGGCTCGAAAGAGCAGGGCGTACACGGATTGATCCTGAAGCGTATTGAGTAGGAATTCGCCTTGGGCATTCGTGGTGGTGAGCGCTTCGGGATAGTCCGGATCGTAGCCCATATTGGAAACCCCCTCGATGTTGACGATGCCGATCTTCGCATTCCCCACCGGCTTGCCGTCCGCCGCTCCGACGACACGCCCGGTCAATGGCTGCGCCGGGTTCATGATCCATGAGATCGGTTTTTGGGCGCTCAGTCGGATATTTTCGCGCCGATCCATCTGATAACCGGCTTTCGTCAGTTCCAGAACGGCGGGGACATTGGCGGCATGGGCGATCACTGCGTTCCCTTTGGCATCCGTCGACACGGTAAAGCGCCCCGTCTGTGGCGGACCGTCGTAGTACCCCGTCAGGCGCGCCCCTTCCAGCGGCTTTCCATTCGGGTCCGTCACGTGAATGGTGGCTGGAAAGCCTTTCGTCAGCACGATACGGATATTTTTGAGATCCGCGTCTTTCACCAGAGGCCCGCTGAACACAGGTGCGTACTGCTGATCCCATACCGCGAGCCGGATGATCCCCGCCCTGATCGTAAAGTCGAGTTTGCCGTCTTTCGGACGGTACTGGGTCCTGTATCCGCCTCGTATACTATCGGAGTCAATGCGCACGACCGTATCAGGCGGCAGTGGTTCGCCATTCTCCGTAACCACGCTGCCGGTGATGGTGACTTTTCCCTCCCTCTCCATCGCGGTCTCTACTTCCACGGCCTTTCGAAGCTCCACGATCCGGTCGATCCGCTCCTGTGGGGTTAAGATATGCGCGGCCCAGAATGCCCCTCGGCCCATCGCAAACAAAAGAAGCCCTATGAGCGCGAAAATCGCCGCAAGGGTTAACCATCGGACATGCACCGAACCGCTATGGCCGGGGGAAAGGAGCCGCTTTGCCCGGTCGGTGAGCGATTGCCGATCACTGGCGATCGCGACCGCCGCCGGGGAGAGCGCGCCCTCTCCGGCGCTCTCCGCACAGGCGATGACGGCTCTCAGATAAAGCGAGGGATCGGAGCAGTGTGCCGAGGCAGCGAGATCGCAGCAGGCCTCCCGCTCGTGGCGGACCTGTCGGCTGATCCACCAGACGAACGGGTTGAAGAAGAGCAGCGCCTCGACCATCATCTGTCCGATGTTCACGAGGTAATCCCACCGCGCTACGTGGGCGAATTCATGAGCCAGTACGGCCCGGAGGTAGTCCGGGGGAAAGCCGGTGATCAGGGACGCGGGAAGGAG
The DNA here is from genome assembly GCA_040392045.1 of Chthoniobacter flavus. Lineage (GTDB taxonomy): Bacteria > Verrucomicrobiota > Verrucomicrobiia > Chthoniobacterales > Chthoniobacteraceae > DATMFV01. The sequence continues at coordinate 8,809 of JBEBWR010000014.1, forward strand.
GATCGCGGGTCGGAAGATGCCGATGACGACGGGTATACGGATCTGATCGCTAACCATCACGCGGATGGGCCGGGGAATCTGAAAGGCTTCGCGGATCTGGAGGGCCAGCAGCAGCACTTCGCGCTCCGCGACTTCCCGCGCTTCGCGGCACAAGGCTCCCGCTCCCAGTACGGCGCGGGCGCTGCGAATCAGAAAGAGGAGGACGCCAGCGGCCCAGATGAGGACGATCCAGTGGCTCCATTCCGGAGCGGGTTCCCGCTGGGGGGCGGGGGAAGCGGATTGCGGAGGGATCTGATGGGAGCGGATGACGGGAGCATTCTCCTGAGGAGTGGGGATCTCGGGCGGAGCTGTCGCGGTGGCCCCGGCGGCCTGCGGTGGCTGGCGGTTTTCAGCGGTATCGAGCCATGCCCAAGTGGCGACGCCCGCTATCAGGATGGCAAAAAACGCGGTGAGGCTCACGCCGTATCGCAAGCGGACTCGCCGCACCGGGATGAAAAAGAGCAGCGCGGAGAGGAGCAGAAAGACAAGGCCGCCCTGCCAGAGCGTATGCAGCAGCGCCCGCACCAGGGGCGTTAGCGGGTCGGGCGTCATGGCTTTTCCTCCCGCTTTTTGGCGGATTGGGGTTTTTCCGCGTTCTGGTGTTCGTCCAGCAGCTTGCGGATTTCGTCGATCTGCTCGCGGTCCAGCTCCGCTTCCTTGAGAAGGCACTGCATGGCGCTTGAGGCCTCTCCTCCGAAGATATTTGAGATGAGCCGTTTCATGAACGGCCCGAGAATCTGCGACTCCTTTACTCTGGGCCGCCAGCGGTCAGCCAGCCCCTCGCGGCTGCGATCCAGGAGCCCCTTTTTCTCCATGACCTGCATGACCGAGAGAACGCTGGTATAGGCCCGCTTTTTTTCGTCCGGCAGAAGGGTCAATACTTCGCGCACGGTGAGCGGTCCGCTCCGCCATAGCGTTCCCAGAATCTGCATCTCCAGCTCGGAGGGTTTTTCGATTTTCATCATGAAGGGGGGGATGAGAGCTACTGTGTATGTAGTAGGTACTGTGAAAGCAGTAGGATGGTCAATGGGGAACTGAGGGAGCGCATCGTTTTTGGGTTTAAAAAAACGGAGTGACTCGACAGCGAGGGGGGATTTCCCCATATTCCGGGGGTTGATTTTTTGCCTCCCTCCGGAATGAACGGACTGCATCTCTATACTGGTAATCGCCTCGAACTGCTGGTGCGGCAGCTGGCGGAGGTGTTGGCGCAGGGAGAGGCGGGGCGCTCGCCGTTTGAGCCGGAGCAGGTGCTGGTGCAGAGCCTTGGGATGAGCCGGTGGCTGGCATTGCAACTGGCGGAGAGCCTCGGGATTTGCATGAACTGCGAGTTTCCTTTTCCGCAGGCGTTCATTGATGGGTTGCTGGCGGAGTGGGTGCCGGGGATGGTTCCGGAGGAAGGGGACTCGACCCGGGAGGCGCTCTCGAAGGAGCGGATGACGTGGCGGATTTATCATCTGCTGCCGGGGCTGCTGGAGCGGGAGGAGTTTGAGGCGGTGCGGACTTATCTGCGCGATGGCGATGCGCTGAAGCGCTTTCAGCTTTCGGAGCGGTTGGCGAATCTTTTTGACCAGTACCTCGTTTACCGTCCGGAGATGATTCTGCGGTGGGAGCGGGGGGAGCCGCTGCTCAGCGCGGCGGAGCGGGAGATGGCGTGGCAGCCGGTGCTCTGGCAGGCGGTGAATGCGGAGCGGCGGGTGCACTTCGCGGCGGCGCTGGAGCAGCTGCGGACGATGGAGCTGCCGCCGGGGCGGCGGCTTTCCGTGTTTGGCATTTCGTCGCTGCCTCCGGCGCAGGTGGAGGTGCTCTTTCATCTGGCGGCGTCGCGACCGGTGCATCTCTTTCTGCTTTCGCCGTCGGAAGAGTATTTTGGCGATGATCTGACGCCCCGACAGCGGGCGCGCCGGGGGATCACGAAGGAGACGGGGAACCCCCTGCTGACGGCGTTTGGCCGGTTGCACATGCACTTCCGCGAGGTGCTGATGGAGCTGGATGAGCGGGTGGGGACGCGGCTGGTGGAGAACGATGGGCTCTACGTGCCGCCGCGGGAGGCGACACTGCTCGGGCAGCTCCAGCGCGATCTGCTCTCGGCACGGGAGCCGGGGGCGCTGCCGGAGGAGGGGGAGGAGCCGCCGGTCTATCCGGTGGATGGGTCGCTGGAGATTCATGGGTGCCACTCGCCGATGCGCGAGGTGGAGGTGCTCTACGATCAGCTGCTGGCGCGGCTGGAGGCGGACCCAACGCTGCTGCCACGCGACATTCTGGTGATGGCTCCGGATATTGAGGGCTACGCGCCGTATATTCACGCGGTGTTTGGTCATCCCGAGGGGGAATCGCGGCGGATTCCGTACAGTGTGGCGGATCGTCACCCGAGGCTGGAGAGCCGGGCGGTGGATCTGTTCCTGCGGCTGCTGGATCTCGTGGGGGCGCGGTGCGAGGCGACGGAGGTGTTTTCGCTGCTGGAGAGCGAGGTATTCTGCCGGCGCTTTGATTTTTCCACGGACGATCTGGCACGGATTCGGGAGTGGATGGTGGAGAGCGGGATTCGCTGGGGGATGGACGAGCGGCAGAAGGTGGCGATGGGGCTGCCGGGGCTGCGGGAGACGACATGGCGCGCGGGGATCGACCGGTTGCTGATGGGGATGGCGATCCGGGGCGGGAATCAGCGGATGGTGGGCGGAATTCTCCCGGTGGACGATATGGAGGGAGAGGGGACGGCGCTGCTGGGGCGCTTTGCGGAGGCGGTGGAGCTGCTGGGCCGGACGCTGGAGGAGCTGGCGGAGGCGCGGCCGCTCGGCGAGTGGCCGGAAGCGCTGGAGAGGGCGGTGGAGCGGTTTTTCGGGGCGGAGGAGCGCGAGGAGGATCTCGTGGCGGTGCGGCTGATTCGCGAGGCGGTGGAGGGGATGGGCGGTGTGGCGCGGGCGATCGGCGCGCCGGAGGAGGCGGTACCGTTTGCGGTGGTAAAGGAGTGGCTGACGGGGGCTTTGGCGGTGCATGAGCAGCGGGGGCGGTTCCTCGCAGGCGGGGTGACCTTCTGCGCGCTCAAGCCGATGCGGAGCGTACCGGCTCGGGTAATCTGGCTCCTCGGGATGGGCGAGGGGGCGTTTCCGAGGAAGGCGCTGCCGATGCAGTTTGACCTGATGGCGCGGGATTGGCGGCTGGGGGACCGGACGGTGCGCGATGATGATCGCTACCTTTTCCTTGAGGCGCTGATCTCCGCCCGGGGACAGCTTGGGATCAGCTATCCCGCGCGGTCGGAGAAGAGCAATGAGGCGCTGCCGCCGTCGATTGTGGTGAGCGAGCTGCTTGATGCGCTGGTGCGGGCGTCGGGGGATACGGAACTGCCGGAGCGGCTGACGACGATGCATCCGCTACAGGCATTCAGCCGTCGCTATTTCGTAGGGGAGGAGGGGCTTTTTTCCTACTCACAGGCGAATGCGGCGGCGCAGGTCGTGTCTCCGGAGGGAGCGGTTGCGCTCGTGGATCGGTGTTGGCCGGAGGAGGAAGGAGAGGCTCGTGAAGTGCGGCTGGAGGAGTTGATCAGGTGCGTTTCCGGGGCGGCGGCGTTTCTGCTGGAGCGGCGGATGGGGGTGCGCTTTCGACGCGGGGAGGCCGCGCTGCCGGATTCCGAACCGCTGGAACTGGACCCGCTGAGCCGCTTCCGGCTGATGGATGAGGAACTGGCGCTAAGGTTATACGTGGAAGACAAACTGGGGCCGCGCTCCGAAGAGGCCGCCCTGCGGCCCCGCGCGGCAGCGCGAAAACGGTCCAGCGGAACGCTGGTGGCGCGGGCGCTGCTGCCGCCGGGCGAGGCGGGGGCGGTGGAGTATCGCGAAGTGGAGGCGACGGTGGGGGCGCTGGCGGAGCGGATCGCGGCGGAGCGTTGCGCCCCGCAGCCGCCGGAGGAGCGGCGGGTGGAGATCGGCGGTTGGACGCTGAGCGGTCGGCTGGATCGGCTCGACGATGGCGGGCTGCTCTGGTACCGCGCGGGACGGGTACGCGAGGAGGATCGGCTGGCGCTTTGGGTCACGCATCTTTTCCATTGCGCGACGGCGGAAGATGCCGCTCCGGCGCGGATGCTGGGAATGGACGACCGGGTAGCTTTCGCGGCGGTGCCGATGGAGGAGGCGAGGCGGCGGCTGGGTGACCTGCTGGAGCTTTATGCGGAGGCGTTGAGGAGAGTGGTGCCGTTCTTTGCCAGGGCATCGGTGACGTATGCGAAGATGCTGCGAAGCACCCGGGGCGCTGATCCGATGAAGGCAACCCGCGGGGCGTGGATGGGCGGCTATCAGTCGAACGGGGAGTGCACAAAGGAGCCATACCCGACGCTTTACCCGGAGCCGGAGGCGGCGCTGGGCGAGGAGTTCTGCGATTGGGCGGCGCGGCTGGCGGGGCCGATGCTGGAGGCGGAAATGGAGGAGAAAGGATGAGCGCGGAGGGATCAGATTCGATGCACGATTTTCAGGGAGCCAGCGTGGAGCTGCGCCGGGGGACGACGCTGATTGAAGCGAGCGCGGGAACGGGCAAGACCTATTCCATCGCGACGCTTTTCCTGCGGCTGGTGATGGAGCAGGGGGTGACGGTGGATCGGATTCTGGCGGTGACCTATACCGACGCGGCGACGAAGGAGTTGGTGGGGCGGGTGCGCCAGCGGCTTTATGAGGCGTTTTGCGAGTTGGAGCGGTGGCGCGCGAGCGGAGAAGAGCCGTCGGAGGAGGTGCTGCTGGTCTGGCTGGCTCGTGAGCCGGGAAAAGAGGAGGTGACGGAGGCACTGCGGCGGCTGCATCAGGCGGTACAGCTCTTTGATGAGGCGATGATTTCGACGATCCATAGCTTCTGCTATCGGGCGCTACAGGAGTATGCGTTTGAGAGCGGGGCGCGTTATTCCGCAGAGCTGCTGGGGGAGTCGCGCGCGCTTTTGGACGAGGTTGCAGGCGATTTCTGGCGGCGGCGGATATGCATGGCGTCGCCGCTGGTGGCTTCGCTGGCGGTGGCGCTGGGGTACTCCGGGCTTGCGCTATGGCGGGAGCTGCTGGGCGCGGCGGGGAAGCAGGCGCGGCGGTTGCCGGAGATGGAACCGGTAACGCCGGAGGCCCGCGAGGCGGAGCTGGCGGCCACCTTCCGCGATCTGGCGGCGATGTGGCAGGCGGAGGGAACGGCGGCTTGCGCGCTGCTGCGGGGGAAGGCGTCGGGGGTAAGTCAGGCGGAGAAGGCTTACCGGGAGGACCGGCTACAGGAGATGATTGCGGCCATGGAAGCTTGGGCGGCGGAGCCGACCGGGGCGGTGGCGGCGGAGACGCTCCGGGCGATCAGGATGTTATCGCGTCCTGCCATCACGGCGAATACGCTGAAAGGGAAGACGCCGCCGGAGCATCCGTTTTTTGAGGCCTGCGAGGCGGCGGTGGCGCGGGTGGAGCGCTTTTTCCTCGCGATGCGCTTCGCGTTTCTGGAGGAAGCGGAGCGCGATCTGGAAGCGGCGAAGCGGGAGCGCAATGTGCTGCTCTTTGACGATCTGCTGCGGCATTTTCACGCAGCGCTGACAGGCCGGGGCGGGGAGCGGCTGGCGCGGGCGGTGGCGGGGCGGTTTGATGCCGTCCTGATCGACGAATTTCAGGATACCGACCCCCTACAGGCGGAGATTTTTGAGCGGCTTTTCGCGCAGGGGGAGCATCAGCTTTTCTTCATTGGCGATCCGAAGCAGGCGATCTACGGATTTCGCGGCGCGGATCTGAAGGCCTACCTCCGGGCGGCGCGGCGGACGGACCGGCGCTTTGGGCTGGCGGTGAACTGGCGCTCGGATGCGCTGCTGCTGCAAGGGATGAATGCGCTCTTCTCCGGGCATGAGCGGCCATTCATGGAGGAAGAGATCCGCTATCGGCCGGTCTCGGCGGCTCCGGGGAGGGAGCAGGGACGCGAGGCGGGAGCGCCGCTGGTGATGCGCCGTGTGCAGGGGGATGCAAAGGAGCTGGGCGCGGAGGCAGGGCGGAAGCGGGTGGTGGCCGATCTGGTACGGGAGGTGGCGCGGCGGCGCGTGGCCTATCGCTTTGGAGAGATGGCGGTGCTGGTGCGGAGTCATTTTCAGGCGTCGGAGGTGCAGCAGGCGCTGCTGGCGCGGGGGATTCCCGCCGTGCGGCAGACGCGGGAGTCGGTACTGGAGAGCGAGGAGGCGGGCCAGTTGGAGGTCGTCATGGAGGCTCTGGCGGAGCCGCAGGCGCAGGGGGCGGTGGCGCGCGCGCTGCTGACGCCCCTCTTTGCCGATGACGCGGAGGCGGACGAGGAGTGGGTGGCGCGGTTCGTGGAGTGGCGCGATGCATGGCGGGCGGAGGGATGGATGGCGGCGTGGCAGCGGCTGCTGGTGGAGTGCGGCGGGCGACGGCGCGTTCTGCACCGGGCGCGGGGAGAACGGCGACTGACAAACTTTCTCCATCTAGCGGAGCTGCTGCATCAGGAGGAGGCGGCACGGAAGCTGGGGCCGGAGAGTCTGCTCGTCGCCTTCCGGATGCTGCGGGAGACGGATGAAGGGCGGAGCGAGGCGGCGCAACTGCGGCTGGAGAGCGATGCCGAGGCGGTGCAGGTGGTGACGATTCACAAGAGCAAAGGCCTGGAGTATCCGGTGGTTTTTGCGCCGTTTCTCTGGACGTCAGGTTCGGATCGGCAGGGGGCGGTAGTGCAGTTTCACGACGATGAAGGGCAGCTCTTTCTTGACCTTCGGGGCGGGAACGCGCCGGAGGAGCATCTGGACCGGGCGGCGAAGGAGCGACAGGCGGAGGAGTTGCGGCTGCTTTATGTGGCGGTAACGCGGGCGCGGAATTGCTGCGTCATTTACTGGGGGGATTTTGCGGGGTATGGGCAATCGGCGCTTGGCTATCTGCTGCCGGACGCGGAGGCGGTGGAGCGGCTGGCGGCGACGGTGCCGGGCGGGGTGCGGGCGGAGGTGGCGGAGGATCGGGGGGATTCCGTATTACTGGAGGCTCCGGCGGAAGAGCGGATGCGGGGGGCGCGGGTGTTTCGGCGGACGCTGGGGCGCTCGGCTTTTACGACAAGCTTTACCGGGCTGACGCGGGGGGCTCCTTCGGAGGCTCCCGAGGTGGACGAAGCGGCGGAGGAGGCGCTGCCGGAGGTGGAACTGACACCGGAGGGGATTCACGCGTTTGCGAAGGGGGCGCGCGCCGGCGATCTGATTCACGAGGTGATGGAAGCGGTGGAGTTTGATCCCGCATCGGCTGCGGAGCGGCGGGAAGTGATCGCGCAACGGCTGGCACGTTATGGTTTTGACGGATCGTGGCTGGACGCGCTGGAGGCGACGATCACGGCGGCGCTGGAGCGGGAGCTGGAGCCGGGGCTGCGGCTGGGAGCGATCCCGCGCGCGGAGCGGCTGGCGGAGGTGGATTTCTCCTGTCGGCTGCCCCGGCTGGGGCCGGATGATCTCGTGGCGCTGGCGCGGCGGCATCCCGACGAGCTGGAGGAGCGGGAGGTGGGGCGGATGCAGTTCGCGGAGGTGCAGGGATTTCTGCGCGGGGCGATTGATCTCTTTTTCCGCCATGAGGGGCGGTATTACCTGCTGGATTGGAAGTCGAACTGGCTCGGGCGCTCGGCGGCGGCTTATACTCCGGCGCGAATGGCGGCAGCGATGCGGGAGCATCACTACGGCTTGCAGGCGCGGCTCTACACGCTGGCGGCGGATCAGTACCTGCGGCTGCGCGTGCCGGGTTATGACTACGAGCGCGACTTTGGCGGAGTCTTTTACTTTTTCCTGCGCGGGGTGGAGAGCGCGGAGGGCGGCGTTGTGCGGCTGAGGCCGTCGGCGGCGCTGGTAGGGTCAATGCGCGAGTGGATGGAGGTGAAGCGATGAATGTGGGACTGGAAGAAGCGATTGATCGGCATTTTGCCCGCCTGATGGGGCGATTCGGCGGCGGCGTGGTGTTGGAGGCGCTGGCGGCGAAGCTCAGCGAAGCGATGCGCTCCGGGCATCTCTGTCTGAATCTCCCGGGTGTGACGGAGTTCCCCGAAGCGGAGCAGCGGGCGGCGCTGGAGGCGGCGCAGGCGGTGGGCGGGCCGGAAGCGACGGATCGGCCGCTGGTATGGGATGCACCGGGGCGGCGGCTTTATCTGCGGCGCTATTTTGAAGATGAGCAGTTTCTGGCGAAGATATTGTGCGAGCGGGTGCAGCCGGGCGGGTGCGCCGGGGAGGGGCAGGAGGCGGCGATTGCAGCGGCGCTGGCCGGTCGGTTGATCCTGATCACGGGCGGTCCCGGGACAGGGAAGACGACAACGGCGGTGCAGATTCTGGCCGGAGTGCTGCGGGGAAATCCGGAGGCGCGGCTTGCGCTGGCGGCTCCGACGGGGAAGGCGGCGGCGCGGCTGGAGGAGGCGATCCGGCAGGGATTACAGGGGCCGGAGCATGCGGCGGTACTGGAGCGGCTGCCCCGGGCGCGAACGGTGAACGCGCTGATCGGCTCGCGGCCCGGACGGGCACAGGCGCGGTATCATGGGGGGAATCCGCTCGCGATTGATCTCCTGCTGCTGGACGAGGCGTCGATGGTGGCGCTGCCGCTGATGGCGAAGCTTTTTGCGGCGTTGCCGGAGGGGGCACGCGTAGTGCTGCTGGGGGATCGGGATCAGCTCGCCTCGGTGGAGCCGGGGAGCGTGCTTGCGGATGTGGTGGAGGGGCTGCCGGGAGCGGTGGTACGGCTGCGGAAGAACTATCGCTTTGGAAATGAAAGCGCGATCTATCGGCTGGGCGAGGCGATTCGCGAGGGGGATGCGGCTGCGGCGATGACGGCAGTGGAGATGGGAGGGGAAGAGGTGAGCTGGCGGGAACTGCCTGCGGTGGGCGGGCTGGAGGAGGCGCTGCGCGAGCCGGTGCTGGCGGAGTACGGGGAAGTGGTACGCGAGCGCGATCCGGCAAAGGCGCTGGAGCGGCTCGGGCGGTTCCGCATTCTTTGCGCGCTGCGGCGGGGGCCGTATGGCGTGGAGGGGATCAACCGGATGGTGGAGCAGATCTTACGTGAGGCGGGGGCGGTACGCGGTGGGGAGGTGTTCGCCGGGATGCCGCTGATGGTGACGCGCAATGACGAGGCGCTCGGGGTGCGCAATGGCGATATCGGAATGGTGCTGCCGGACGACGAGGGACATCTCAAGGTCTGGTTCCCGGCGGAGGAGCAGGGGACGGTGCGGGCCGTGGCGCTGGCGCGGCTGCCGGGGACGGAGCCGGCGTTTGCGATGACGGTGCACAAGAGTCAGGGCTCGGAGTTTGATCGCGTTCTGCTGATGCTGCCGGACCGGGATGTCCCGCTGATGACGCGGGAGCTGGTCTATACGGGAGTGACCCGGGCGCGGCGAGCGGTGATGCTCTGGGGAAGGCGGGAGGGGGTGGTGCTGGCGCTGGGCCGACAGGTGGAGCGGCACTCGGGCCTGCGGGATGCGCTCATGCACCCTTGAACTGCGGGAGCGCTTCGAGGACGGCGAAGTCATCGGCGCTGATCGGCCCGGGCTGGTAGACGCCGCTGCGGAAGGGGGCGGCATTCGTGGAAGCGCGGACGCGGGCAAGCCAGTCGGGGCCGAGCGGGGCGGCGAGCCGTTCGGGAACGGTCGCGGCGATGGTGGTCTCGGTTTTCTCCCCGGTGGGGATGCCGCGTCCGACGTTCCAGCCTGCGAGGGCGAGAGTGACGCGGATGGCGGTGGAGCGGGTGTAGTTTGTCAGCACGCAATCGGCTGCCGCCCGATCGCGGAGAGCGCGGAGGGTTTCGAGGCTCCACATCCCGGGGTTTTTCGCCGGGGAATAAGGGTCGAAGAAGACGGCGCGCGGCGGGGGAACGCCAGCGGGGATGTCGCGGGAGAAATCGCCAAGGTGCAGCCGCCAGCGGACGCCGGGGAGCGGCTCGGCGCGGCCCGTGGCGAGGAGTTCACGCAATACGGGTTCCCAGCCGTGGAGCGTGGGGAGCTGGTCGGCGTGATTGAGCGCGAAGGCGAGGATGGCGGTATCGATCTCAAAGCTGTGCAGCTCCAGCGGGAGACGGGGGCGCGCTTCGCGCTGAAGCGTGTCGAGCAGGGCAAGGGCGTTGCCGGCGGGGCCAAGGCCGATATCCCAGATGACAAAGGGCGGGGCGGCGCAGGCGTGGAGGCGCTCAATCAATCCGGGCTGGTGGATGTGAAGGCTGAGCGCTTCTTCGCGGGGGTCGCTGCCGATATGCATGGTCTCCCCGTGGTGCAGCGAGCGGATGCTGGGCTGACCGTTCTTGAGCCGGACGATTTCAAAGGCGGGGCTGGACATGGGAGGGGGGACTATCGGGGTTTCCGGGGGAGCTGACGAGGAAAACCTCGGGAGGGGATTTGCCCCCGCGTCCGTACGGGGGAGGAGAACGCGAAAGGGTCTTTGAGATGCAAGCTTTCTGCCTTCCAGAGACGGCCCCGGTGATGGTGCTTCCGCGCGTGCCGCTGCTGCCGTTCGCGCTGCTGCCGATGACGGTGTATGAGCCGCGCTATCGGAAGATGGTGCGCTTTGCGCTGGAGGGGGACCGGCTCTTTTGCGTGGCGCTGATGAAGCCGGGCGTGGAGCAGGCGTCACGGGTGAGCCAGTTCTACCAGACGGGGGGGATCGGGCTGATCCGGGCCTGCGTGATGCGCGGGGATGGGGCCTATAACCTCGTATTGCAGGGATTGGCGCGGGTGCAGATGGAGGGGTGGTGCCGCGTCCGGCCCTTTCGTGTGGCGCAGATCATCCCGCTGCCGAGCGGACGGGGCGGCTCGGAGGAGGCGATGACGCTGGTGGTGCGCGTGTTGGAGCTGTGCAGTGAACTCAAGCAGCAGGGGACCGAGGTGCCGGGACCGATAGAGCGCCAACTGGAGACGGTGAGCGACCCTTCGGCGCTGGCGGATATCGTGTCGCATACGTTTGTGCGCGACCCGTTCGCCCGACAGCAGTTGCTGGAGGAGCTTTCCGTGACGAATCGGCTGCGGCGGCTGATTGCGCAGCTGGAGTCGGAGCTGAAGGTATAGAGCGGTTAAAGTAATTCCATAGCCGCTCCAGGGACTGCAACGTTTGCAGGTTAAGAAGGTAGCGCTGCGGAAACGCGGGCATAGAGTGGCCGCTATGAAGCGCATCCTCCCTCTCCTCGCGACTCTTCTCCTGCCCGTCTGTGGCTATGCCGCCTCCATCGGATTTACCGAAGACTGGCAAGGATACCAAACCGACGATACGGCGGCACAGATTATCGCCAAGGGGCCGTGGCTCCGCTGGGGCTATAGCAATACGTCGGCGGACGGCAGCATCAGGATTACCAGCGGGGAGCCGAATGAGCTGACCGTAACGAATAACGCCGCGTCGTTTCTCGGGCTGGTGTCGAATACCTCCCTGTTGCTCGGGGAAGGGCTGGAGTATGGAGCGACCTTCCGGGTGCTCAATGAGACGGGGACAAGCTTCAACTACGTGCGGATGATCATTCGTCAGGAAGGGAGCGACAGCAATCAGTATATCCTCGATGTGCGCTCCGATAAGATGATCCTCCGCAAGAAGGTCAACGGCGTGACTTCGGATATCGAGAGCTATGATTTCAAGAGCGGCGAGTTCAGCTACGCGACGGATTATCGCTTTTCCTTCCAGCTCATCACCGGTGGGACGGAGAACCGGCTGGCCATCTATCAGGACGGCGAATTCCGCTTCGACTTTATCGATACCTCAGTACCGGTACTGGGGGAGACCGTCAACGTCGGTTTTCAGATCCGTCAGGCGGGGGCTTCGACGATGCCGGTGGTGTTCGGCGAGCTGAAGGTGGCGGCGATCCCGGAGCCGTCGACGGTGGCAATGATCGGCGCGGCAGGGCTTCTTATGGCGTTTCGTCAATGGCGCAAAGGCAGCCGTTAATCCATGAGCGATACGACTTCTCTATCGTCCGCTCCGCTTCGCGTGGCGTTTTGCGGAGTAGGCGGCTTTGCGCGAACCCGGCGTCGGCAGTTGGCGCTGGCGGGGTGCTTTGAGCTGATCGGTGCGCTGGAGCCAAGCGATGAGGCGTTTGCCGCGGCGCAGGCGGAGGAGGGCGGGGCGCTGGTGCGCTATCGGTCGATGGAGGAACTGGTGAGTGATGCGCGCGTGGAGGCGGTGATCATCTGTTCGCCGCCGGGGTATCATCTGGAGCAGGGGTTTGCGGCGGTGGAGCGGGGGCTGGCGATTTTTACCGAGAAGCCGCTGGGGCATCAGCTGGAGGAGTCGAGGCGGCTGGTGGAGCTATGCGAGGAGCGGGGGATCGCGCACGGGCACGGGCTGGAGGTCCGTTTTGCGCCGCTTTGGCAGCAGGTCAAGGCGCTGCTGGAGCGCGGAGCCATCGGACGGGTGATCAGTGTCTCCATCGCGAGCATGCACTCCGGGGGGCTGATGATCCCGAAGGATAACTGGCGGCACCAGCCGGGAGGGAACCCCGGGGGGCCGCTTTTTCAGGTCGGCATTCACAAGCTCGATCTGGCGCGCTTTCTTTTCGGCAAGGGGCAGTGGACGGCGGGGCGGCATTATCAGCATGTGACCTCCGCGCCGGTGGAGGACGGGTTTGTGCTCCTCGGAGAGTTCGGATCGGTCCCGGTGACGTTCCATAGTCACTATATCTGTAGCTACCGGCATAGCCTTGAAATCTATGGAACCACCGGCGGGATCTACTGCACGGAGGCCCCGATCTCGCTTCAGCTCAAGCAGACCTGCGCCAGGGAAGGGGCGGAAGTGATGACCGACCTGACGGCGGAGATTCCCGGGAGCAATGCGCGAGCGGAAGCGCTGATCGACTTTGCGCAGGCGGTACGGCAGCGGCGACAGCCGATGAAGATGAACGGAAGGATGGGGCTGGAAGCGCTGGAGATGATCTTTGAAGCGCTCGCAGTCTCCACTCCGCTCGATGCGGCGGAGCAGGGGGAGGGCTTGACCCGGAGCGCCTGTATTTCCTAATATCCCCGGCATTTGCAGATGCCCGCCCCCGTTACACTGGAACTGATTGCAAAGGAGGCCGGTGTTTCGGTTTCCACCGTCAGCCGCGCCTTGCAGAACCATCACTGGGTCTCCCCGGCGACGAAGCTTCGGATTCAGCAGATTGCGCAGCGGCTCGGGTATACTCCCGACGCGCGGCTCTCCGAGCTGATGGGGCATTTGCGCTCGCGGAAGGTCAAGAGCGATCAACCGGCGTTAGCGGTACTGACGACTTTCCCGGGGATGCCGGATCAGCAGTTCAAGAGCGGGCGCAATCCGATCGCGGGGATTCTCAAGCAGGCCAAGGCGCTGGGGTACCGGATTGAGGTCTTCGCGACGCAGGAGCCGGGGATGACGACCCGGCGGCTCAGCAGCATTATCTGGAATCGCGGGATCAAGGGCGTGATCGTCTATCCGCTGGAGTCTCCGGGATCGATCACGGGATTCCGCTGGGAGCTTTTCTCTCCGGTGGTGATCGGCTATTCGCTCCGCGAACCGGCGCTGCACCGGGTGGTGATCGACTACCATCAGTCGACCCACCTTTGCCTCTCCCGGGCGCTGGAAAGCGGGAGCCGGAAGATCGGGCTGGTGCTCCCCGAGGGAATTGATCAGCGGACGAATCATCTCTATCGCTCGGCTTATCTCGGCTTTCAGAATCTGGCGGGCAAGGAGAAGGTGGGGCCGATGCTGGTCTGCGATTTTCGCGATCGCGAGCCGTTCCGGATCTGGCTGAAGGAGAATCGCTTTGATTCCGTGGTGACACCCGGAGACATTTCCCTGAAAAGGCTGGCGGGGTGGCTGGAGGAACTGCGCCTGCCGGGGAAACCGCCAAGGCTTCTGAATCTCTCGCTGGCGTCGCCCACCGGGAGCGGCGCCGGGGTCTATCAGGATACGATGGAGACGGGGATGGAGGCGGTGCGCTACGTGGTACAGCTCATTCACTCCCGGGAGACGGGCGTCCCCCAGCGACCGAGGCTGATCTCGATTGCGGGGGTCTGGACGGCGGGAACTACTTCTTCTCCTTGCGCTCCAGCTGTTCCAGCAGCCCGAGGGTGATGGCGGGATCGCGCAGGGTGTAGCCGATCCGCTGCCCGGCCGCGACGACGTCGTGCTCCTCGATCATCTGGAGCAGGGCGGCGCGGACGAGGCTGGCGCGCTGTGCCGCTGCGTCGGCGGAGAGCGGGGCGATGGGGAGCAGCCCCTGGGAGATGATGCCGTTCATGCCGGTATTGAAGTTCGGGCGGCTCGGGTGCGCGCCGCCGTCGGGGGCGGTGATATAGGGCCAGCCGCCGTTTTTCACCCAGCTGCGCTCCAGAAATCCACCGAGCTTTCCGATGGGCTCGACGACGGCGGGGTCGCCCGTGGCGCTCCAGTAGGTGCGCAGACCGGCGAGGAGGATGCCGAGCTGCCATGTCTGAGCGCCGGGCGAGGTCTGCTTACGGCTCTCATGGATCTCCGACCAGCGGAGTGGGACGTCCCAGAACCACGCGCCGGTCGCCGGGTCCTGAAAGGGGATGACGCCGTGGGCAATCGTGTGCGCCGCCTCTTTGTAGGCGGGGTCATTCGTGGCTTCATAGAGCCGGGAAAGCGCGCGCAGAGCCCAGCCTGCCTTGCGCGGAGCGACCTTTTCGCCGGAGTGAAAGCTCGGGGCGTAGACCCAGCACATGTTTTCGGCCAGCTTGAGGGCAGACTCCAGACAGGCGGCATCTCCAGCCATCCACCACGCTTCGATCATCCCTTCGCTCCACGTATGGCCGTTGTTGGGCGAGGCGCTGACGTGCAGCGGGGCGGACCATGTACCGTAGTCGATGAGGTGCGAGGAGGTGCCGGTATGACCGATGCCGTGGAGGACGTTGCCACCGATGACGCTGGCGTCGGGGTAGGCATGGACGATGTCGACGTCGGCCTGATGGCGGGCGGCGACGATGGCGGAGCGAAAGAGCTCGGGATCGCCCGTGCGCATGAACTGGGTGAAGAAGGCGTGGGCTGTGTCGTACTCGTTGTTCCCCCAGTTCCGCGCGCGCTCGCCGAACCAGTCGCCGTAGTTGAGAAAGCCGTATTCCCGCTGCTGCTGGCGGCGTTTTTCATGCTGGCGGAAGGAGTGGTCAAAGAAGGCGTCCCACCGCTGATGCAGGGGGCTGTCGCCCGTGGCGGTCGCACCGAAAGCTTCCGTGGCGGCGTACCAGCTCGCGGGGATGACGGCAACCAGCCCCGACTGAGCCTCGGCGGAGGCGGTGGCGAGAGGAGTGTGCCCGGTGGGGTCGATCGTAAGCCGCTCGGTAAAGGCCATGCCCCATTTCAGGCGGTAGGCATCTTCGACAAAGGGGAAGCGCAGGGGGATCGGAAGGTCGCTGCCGAAGCCGCTCGGCAGCGCGGGGAGCAGTTCGAGGATAGGCTGATCGTTCGCAATACGAAACCCTTTGGGCCAGCGCTGCCACGCATGCTCAATCCACGCGGTGACTCCCCCGCCGGAGGGGGCGGCTACGCGGAAAGCGCCGGTGATCCTGCCGGGCGTAGCGTCGGAAGGATCGGAGCCGTAGCGCTCGTCATCCCATTGGCGGATCGGGGATAGCGCTTTTTCCGCAAAGCTTCCGGAGGTGTTCAGAAGGCCCGCCTGTGCGCTACTCCCGGGAAGCGGCTGGCCAAGGGGAAGCTCAAGGCGGCGAAGGTCGCTGAACTCATGGGAAAGCTCGGTATTGATATGGGTATGAGCGAGGGAGATGAGGGGGCTATGTCGGCTGAAGGTGATCCGGCTGACGTAGCTCATATAGGGTTGACCGGCAGGGGAGGTGTAGTCGCCCTCCAGCCGGAAGGTGACCTGCGAATCGGAGCTTTCCTCCACGGAGACGCTACGGGGAGCGCGGTGGATCGTACTGTAGAGCGCGCCGTGGTCACCCTCCATCAGGACACCCTGCGGGAAAAGGACGCTACCGGTATCGTGATGAATAGGGCTATACGATTGACGGAGCAGCTCATAGGTACCGCCAGCGGTGGCGATGAGCCAGCCACGCGGGGTGGAGGTGACAAACGGAGAGGACGATGCAGGGTTTGCTGCGGAGGGAGCGACGCGGTAGCTGCGCTGCTCGCGAGCGGCGAAATCGTCGCGGAAGTCAAAGAGCAGGGCTCGGAGGCTGCCGTCGTCCCATCGGGAGAGGACGTGGCGATGTGCCGCGAGAGGCGCGGATTCTTCCGCCGGGAAGAGGTCGATCTGTTCCGGGGCAGTGTAGGCTCCCTTGGGGAGAGGGAAGCCAAAGCGGACACGGCTTCCCGGCCGGGGTTCGCCGGTTTCGTTTGTCACGGCGATGGTGACGGGGAGATGCACGGCGCTTTCTTTTGGCGTGGGGAGCCGGTCGGTCAGTCCGACCTGCGCAGGAAGAGGCGTAGCGCGGGGGAAGCGGAACGGCGTGGAGGAGGGGCGCGGAAGCTGGGAGGGAATGAGGCCGCGATCCGCTTTCCCGGAGTAGAAGATGCCGTGCTTGCGGGAGGACTGATCAACCTGCCCGGGGAGCGGGCGGCTCGGGTCGCGTACGGCGGCGTAGGCTTCCGGCGGGAGGACGAGTTGCCAGTCCGCCAGCTCGGGGCGGGGGAGGTCGGGAAGCTCCCGGGAGGCGACGCGGGGGAACTGGGTCATCTGGATGGCGTCCTGCGTGGTCCCGCCATTGCCTTTGATCCGGGAGAAGAGCCGGACGCGGGAGACTTCCGCGGCGGGGAATCCGGGGAGGTTGCAAACGACGAGCAGCTCGCTGCCTTCCTGAAGCGCAAGCGCCCATGCGCGATCGATAGCGATCTCGCTGGCGGAAAACTCCGCGCTTACCTGCTGCTTGTTGATCCGGAGGAGGAGATCGGTGCCGGGACGGCTGTTGAGCGTTTTGCCGGTGGCATCGGAGTCGTCGAAGTTGAAGTTCAGTGCGAGGCTGTGAAAGAGGAACTGCGGGGCTTCGGAGAACCGGAGACGAAAGGCCCAGCGGTCGTCGTTAAGCCGGGCGATGGAGGCCTGCTGGAGGTGGATGCCGGATTCCCCTTTGATTTTAACGTTGCCGGGATCGAAGGCGACTTCTTCCGGGAGGCCTGCGCGTTCATGAGCTGTGGCGCTGATGGCGGGAAGGTGCGGAAGAAGAGAGAGAAGGAGGCCGCAGAGAGCGGGATGGAGGCGGGAGGAGGTCATGGGCAATAAAAAGGGGGGCGCGTTATTCGACGCCGCCAGACCACGGGTAGCTGTTCCGGGCGGTTCCCAGCGCGTCGATGGAGAGTTGCTCGATGTGGCCATCGAGAAAAATGACGTTTTGCTTCCGCTGATGGGGGTAGAGAAGGCGCTCCTTTTCGAGGTAGGCCCAGTGGGTGTAGAAATTCTTACCGCCTTTGAGCGCGGGGCCCTGCGTGCCGTTCACCGGAGTCTCGGTAAAGAGCAGGGTCTGCTCGGGATGGCGGATGCGGCGGACGTTGACGATGCTATGCGAAAAGCGATCGATGCTCAGGCGGCTGTTGACGCCGATATTGAGATGGTAGGGGCGGCTGGAGCGGTTCTCCGTCGCCTGAATGGCGGGGCAGGTGTAGACGGTGTCGCGGTCACTGCCGGAGGAGGGGATCTGAAGGTAGTTGCGGAATCCCGGCGAAGCGTCGGTGGAGGCATTGTCGGGGCGGACGTCGGGGAAGTTTCCGTTGTGATCCTGAAGGTAAAGGTGAAAGCCGACGGCAAGCTCCCGGAGGTTCTTGCTGCACTTCGCGAGATGCAGGGAGCGGGAGATGGAGGGAGCTACGGAGAAGCAGAGCGTGGCGATGATCGCTACGACGGCGACGGCTACCAGAAGCTCCAGCAGAGAGAAGGCGGTTCTCCGGGAAGAGGGCTGGGGCGGAGGAGGAAAGGGCGTCATGGCGGAGGAGCGGGGGTAGGGGAGCAGAGGCGCGGAGGCCACTGTGACGCCAAAATACCCCCGGGCCGTCGGGTACGGCAACGGAGCTTTCCTGCAAGCGTTGCAGGTTGGAGAACGAGGTGGGCGGGATGGCGGCGTTGATCCACCGTTAATCCGATAACGCCC
>JBEBWR010000015.1:0-26671 GCA_040392045.1 Chthoniobacter flavus
CCGCCGGTTTCTTCACAGGCAGCTTGATAGGGGAGATTCTCAAGGTTCTGCAGAATGCTCTGCGGGAGATGACGCTTGAGCCTCGCTCGTTAACAGCGCGATGCATTGAGCGGTATATTCGTGTCCAAAGGAGAGGAGCCTCCCTACAGGAGGATTTTCGACCGGAAGGGCGCAATGCTTGGATCTATCTTGATAGGCTTGGACATCTCTCTCCCTCATTTGTAAACCGCAATCGTTTAACGGTGTAGGTAATTGAATCACTTTGATTTAACAATCTTAATATAAAGTTAAACATAATTTATTTATCATTTTCATTTGAACCCTCTTCAGCCTTAAATTGTTGGCGTTCGGTTCACGTAGCTGGTAAGAATACTCGCCTTTATGCTCGTTCTCTCACGGAAAATCGGGGAATCCATTCATATCGGCGACGAGATTGAAATTGTTGCGGTTCGCTTCGAACGCAACGCTGTACGCTTGGCGATCAAGGCACCGGTCGATGTGAAAATCTATCGAGGCGAGCTCTATCGTGAAATTCACGCGAGGGAGAACGCAGAGTCGAGTGAGCGATCCGTAAAGACGCAGGGAGCGCCTTAGTTGCCGATGATGTCCGATGTCCGTATCGTCCCAAGATTTATTTAGGCTCTCGGAGGCCACAGCGAAGCTATACACCCCTGGGGGGCTCGGTGAATTGCCTTTTCGCATGCTCTCGGTCTCGAGGCAGCTGCTCGAATGCGAGCACCTGAGTTATAATGAGTTTGGCGAGGGGCATTTTGTTGCGGTTCTCAATCCTACGATTTCCCCGGAGCTGGAAGCCACCTTTCAACGCCTTGCGTACCAGCACCCCGGCCTTATCTATCTTCAAGAAAAACATGATGATCAGGTCGTAAAGCTCTCAGACTTTCAGCCCCACAAGGAATGGCTGAAGACCGAGCTCTATAACGAGTTTTTCCGTAAAATCGGTATCCGTTATCAGCTCGCCTTTCTCTTCAGACAGGGAAATATCCAGATCGGTTTTGCCGCAAATCGCGGAAACAAAGATTTCTCGGAGAGGGAGCGGCTGCTTCTAAGCTATCTGTTGCCTCACCTCCGGCAGGCGTACGAGAACGCCGCCGTCTACGACCGGATGCAATGCTCAATGGATCAGCGCGGCTACGGTACGATCGTCTTCGATCAAAGCGGCAAGATCTTATACTGCTCTCGCAGAGCGCAGGAGTCGATCGAGCGCTTTTACGGTGGCATTGAGAATCAGGAACTTCCGGCGGAAATCTGTAACTGGGCTCTTCGTGCTCTGGCTTGCGAGAACGCCGGAACCTACTCATCCGGTTCTCTTTTGCCGTTCAAGAAGCACCGTGAGGACGCTCACCTCACCATTCGCATTTCCCCTAACTATGGCGCGAATGAACATACGTTAACCACCGACGAGCAGAGCGCCTCCATTCCGTTGAATGTCTTTAGAAAATACGGACACTCTCAGCGGGAGGCGGAGGTGCTTTCGTGGATTGCGCAGGGCAAGACGAATCCCGAGATCGCGATCATCCTGAATATCAGCACCAAAACGGTAGCGCATCACGTGGAGCGAATCCTCTCGAAAATCGGCGTGGAAGGCCGCGGCGGAGCTGGTGCTTGGGCTCAGGAAGTGCTCCTCTCCGAGCGAATGAACTATACGCCTCTTCGCTAGGCTGTGCCGGGCAGAGACGGAAAACGCACGCTCGGTTGACACCCTCGACTCGTTAAAAGCGGGGAAGCGTCCAAACAGCTCGCGAATGCGATCCCGCGCGGCAGCGCAACGAAGCTCCAGCAAACGCTGGTGGCGGGCGGGCGTAATTTGCAAACTCATTTTGCCCGACCCTCATTTTCGAGGTCCCCCGCCTCATAACAACCCGCCATTCATCGCCGCCCTATGGAGAGCGGGCCAATCGACATGAGGGTCTTTCCGAATTTCACCCGGTGAGTCGCGGAAAATTGTGTTGACCTTGTGGAGTGTTTTATGGATTATCCACAAAAATGACCACAAGGTATAAATCAATCGGTGATCGGACGGTGCAGGTGGGAGTTCTCGGTTGCGGACTTCGGCTGCGCCAAGTGATGCACCGGTTGATGGCTATTGGGAACGGGCGGGTGCGTGTGGCGGCTGTCTATGATCCTGTTCCGGGTCAACTGGAAGCTGCCCGTGAGCTTCTCGGGTCGGAGGTGGCTCTCTGCGGGAGCGAGGACGATCTTTTCTCTTTTCAGGGGCTGGATTGGGTGATTATCGCCTCTCCCAATCACCTCCATGCCAATCATGTTCTGAAAGCGCTGGACGCCGGGCTGAACGTGTTCTGTGAGAAGCCATTGGCCACTGACTTTGAAGACTGCCTTCTGGTCAGGGATCGGGTGCGTGAAAGCGGGAAAGTGTTCGCGTTTGGCTTAGTGCTCCGCTACTCACCCTTCTATCGCAAGATCAAAGAGATCGTGGAGAGCGGAGACCTCGGAGAGATCGTGTCGTTTGAATTCAACGAAACCCTCGATTTTGATCACGGCGGGGGAAGGATTTTCAGCACTTGGCGGAGAAATTACGATCTTGCCGGATCGCACCTTCTGGAGAAGTGCTGCCATGACCTTGATCTTGCAAATTGGCTCATCGGAAGCCTCCCCGTAAAGGTGGCGAGCTTTGGGGGGCGCGATTTTTTCACTCCCGATCATGCACATCATGTCGACAGGGTGGGCCCGGCCCCCGGCGGGCGACGGGCATACCACGCCTATAACTCGACCCCCGACGTCGTGCATCCCTTTTCCCCGGGGGCTTCCATTGTCGATAATCAGGTGGCCATCCTTCAGTATGAGAACGGGGTGCGAGCCACTTTCCATACGAACTGCAACACAGCCATGCGCGAGCGGCGCTTCTACCTCTGCGGGACGGAGGGAACGCTGAAGGCAGATGCATACACCGGCGAAATCAGTTGGCGCCGGATCGGGTACGGCGTGCCCACGTACCTCATCAAGCCGACGGACGGTGGAGGGCAGGGGCATGCGGGCGGGGATGATGTGATGGCGGCCAATCTGCTAAGCGCGATGTGCGGGAACGGCGAACTACTGGCAAGCGTGGACGATGGAATCCGCGCATGCGTAACGGCTTTTGCCATTGATGAAGCGATGGAGCAGGGGACCGTAATTGATCTGAAGAGGTATTGGGCGCGCTGTGACACATCGCGGGAGCAGACCTCGAGACTATCCACACGGCAGGAACAGCATGAAGGAGCCTTTTCAGAACGACCAATTCCTGTATCTTCGGCGGTATGACAAAGATTGAGAAATTGACGCTGAACCTTAGAGATCGCATCCGCTCCGGCGAATGGGGTGAAGCTCAGGCTTTGCCCAGCCGGATGATGCTCTCCGAAGAGTACGGCGTGGCTCCGGGAACGATCTCGCAGGTTTTCAAAAATCTTGAGCAGGAAGGGCTTGTCCGCATTCTACCGCGAAAGGGCGTGCTTCTCACCGATACGGGGAATCAGGATACCCCGGCGGAGTCCGGCGGTGCGATCGGTCTGCGGGGGAGCTACGTGCGGATGGGGGCGACAGGGCGGGGTACGCCGGGCTATCAGAGTAATCTGGTCAATCAGATTTTGGACGCGGCTCATGATCAGGGTATCCCGGTTCTGATTTTGCAGGAGCGCCCCGGCGAAGAACCGCTGACCAAAAAGCGGTGTCAGGCGATGGGATTGCGTGGCGTCATCTATCTGGGGGGCGATGTGGATGGTGAAGCGCGGGGGCTGGCATGTGAAGGATTTCCGGTCATCAGCGCCAACCGGCCGCTGGAGCGCTCGCCGCTGAATTATGTGGATTGTGATCACGTGCTGTTGATGGATGATCTGGTCCGCCGCTTTGTGAAAGCGGGGCATCGCCGAATCGGAATGCTGATCCCGCCCACGGCGATCCCCAATCTTCTCTATAAGCTGAAGCCGCACTTCATCAATGCGCTGCTGTCGTGTGACCTGCAATACAACGTCAATCCCTACTGGCTTGAACTGCCGAAGCCGGCGGAAGGCGAGGACGTCTTCACGCTTTGGCGCTCCCGGGCCGCGGAGCTTCTCGCTTTGCCCGAGCCGCCGACGGCATTTTTCTGCTGGGGTCGGGACGTGGTGACCTCTCTGCTGCCTGTTCTGGCGGAGAAAGGGATCTCGGTACCCGATGATGTTTCGGTCGCTTATACGCCGCATTGCGAAATGGCTGCGCCTCACCTTAGCGGTTACTCCTATCAGGGTATTGATATTGGCGGAAAGCTGGTCAAAGGCCTGATGGAAACCATCCGCAATCCCTTTTACTTCCTCCAGGAAGAGGAGCCTTTCGAATTTATTGATCGGGGTTCCATTGCTCCGCCGAAAAACATCACCTAGCGAAAGCCCCCCTTTAACCTCAGAAATCCCAATCGCTTAAACCTAATAACTATGAAAACCAGACTGCTGTTTGCTGCGCTCATTTTGGCTGCCTCCGCCAATTTCTATGGGCAGACAACCTATAATTGGAACACCGCTGCGGATGGAAATCTCGATGATCCCGAGAGCTGGTCTCCCTCGGGGTTTAACCCTACGAATGCTCAAATGATCTTTGAGGTTGCGGGGAGTTATCAGGTAGGGCTGGAGAATGACATGACCTCGCGATATGTCATCCTGCGGGGCAGCAGCGGACTGGTCACCTTTGATCTCGGTACGCAGACGCTCACCCTGAGTTCCATCTTCCTGGTCAGCCAGAACGCGCAACTCAACTCCGGCACGATTGAAGGTACGATGCAGGTGGGTAATAGCGTTTCCGATAAATCATTTACCGTTTCCGGAGCCAACTCTATTTTCAGATCCGCAACGGGCGGTTATGTGGGGCGAAGCGACAGCACGGCCGCCGCAAGCGGGAATTCTTTGACGGTGACCAGTGGAGCCACCTTCGATAGCGGCAGCACATTTATCATCGGTGACAGCCGCAAGGCCGTCTCGACCAACAATAATACGGTGACCGTATCGGGGGCGGGAACAACCTTTACCGCAGGCGCGTTCCTTATCGCCAATCTTAGTGAGCAGCTCTCCGGACAGACCGCGAATAACAATCGCCTTGTTGTCACGGACGGGGCGACTGCCACCTTGAGCACCCTTACGGTTACCCGTCGTGCCCCGGGGGTCACCTCCTCTGCGGCAAACGGAAATCAGGTGATCGTCGGCGGAGGGACCGGGCCCACCAGCCTGACCATCGGCGGGGCGGTGGCCGTCGGCGCGATCGGAACGAACAACATCATTCGGGTGGAGTCCAATGGTACCGTTACAGCAACGGGTGGCGCCACCACGCTCAATAGTGGAGCGGGCACTTCGCTGATCCTTGAAGGCGGCAAGTACCTGGCCGCCGGCCAGAAGTTCACCGCCTATGGCAACTCCGTCATCGCCATCTCGCAGGGTGGACAGTTGACCACGGGAGAGCTTGATCTCCGTTCATCGCTCACGACCACAGGCCTTGCCTCGGTAGAGCTTACCAAGCTGACTCTGAGCAACACTTCCAAGATCAACATCGCCATCAGTTCCGCTGAGGACTATGGCCGGATCGAAGTTGCCAACGGAGTCGATGAACTGGTTTTCATGGGCACGCTGAATGTCACGTTTGCTGACGGATATGAAGCGGTGGCGGGCAGCTCATTCCAGATCCTGAGCTTTGGGCAGGCCGCCGGAGAGTTTACGGCGGTAGACCTTCCCGACCTTGCCGCAGGCCTCGCGTGGAATACCGAGAGCCTCTACAGCAACGGCACCATCACCGTGATTCCCGAGCCGAATACAGCGATGTTGACGCTCGCGGCAGTAGGCATCTTTGCCGGATTCCGCTATCTTAAGCGTGCGGCCCAATAGGCTTGGATAATCGCCCGTTGGCCACATTTGCCAGAGGGCGCTTCCTCAACCAAATATCTTATGTCTTCCTCCCGGACCGGTTCATCTTTTCTGACGCGACGGTGTCGCGCCGCGTTCACCTTGACAGAATTGCTGGTCGCGATGGTGATCGCCGTTATTCTGGCGGCCTTCCTGATCGTATCCATGCGCACCGTGAAAGCCGCTGCGATGAATACGCGCTGCGTGTCACAGCTTCGTCAGGCAGGCACCGCCATGTTGGCGCAGATTAAAGATAACAACCAGACGCTTGAGTCGTTCCACGGAGGTAACGATGCGAACAATAACTGGATTCACCGCCTCTTTTATGGCGGCTATCTCGGACAGCCCCTCACCGGAGTCAGCGAGAACGCCACGCTTCTGGAGCGAATCGACGCAGTCGGCTCGCTGCTGCGCTGTCCGGCGGGGCCGATTGAGGCGACCTTCCGTACGGACAGCATCAACGTGCGAGGAAATCCCAAACGTTGGTTCTGGCAGGCGTATGGCCTTGGGATGTACCGGAGCGATATTCCACTGACGGCCGTCACCGTAAAGGGAAAAGTCACCAACTCGTTTAAGATGAAGACCGTGGCGATCCCGGAGCCCGGACGGTATATCCTGTTGGCCGACAGCGCGGGCGTGGGGCCGGGATTTTACCAGTCTTTCCGCATCTCGCGAAATGCCGGTGAAGGCGGAGTGAGCCTTCGGCATGGCGGGCATGCCAATGCGTTTTTCCTGGATGGTCACCTGTCGCAAATTGATAAGGCAGAAGCGCTCGCTCTCGGTCTTCCGGCACATAGCATTATGGAGCCGAAGGAGTAGTGAGACCTGTCGATTGACATTGTTTGGTTTACTTTTTCCGGCCCTGCCGCTCACCGATCCTGTCGGTGCGATAACTGTTTTTCCCTATGATTATGTTTGATTTTGCTCTTCGTCGGGTCGTCCCCGCTATTCCTCTAAGTTTGGCCCTTTGGTGTGGATCTCTGGGGGTTCTGGAAGCCAACCTTGTCAGAAATGGAGCGTTCACCGAGCCCGGTGCTGTGACGACCCCTCAGCCCCCCATCTCCCGACCCGACAACCGGATTCCCTCATGGAGAATGCGGGCGGAGTGGTATATCGATGAGAGTGTAGCGCCGCCTTTTGAAGGCGCCAGGGTATTGCGCGTGGAGGGAGGAGACGAGCATCGTGATCTTGTTCAGAGTGTCTATCTTGAAGCGGGTAAACGCTATACGCTCAGCGCCTGGATCAGGGCGAAGGGCCTGACAAAGGTCGCTACGGATAATACCGATCATCAAACGGGAGTGCTGGTCACGAACTGGCGCTGGACGGAAAAAGCAGTCCTCAGGCCAGACGGCGCAGATCAGGACGACTGGAAGCGTTATCGCATCACCTTCGTCACGCCCGAGCCGAATATCGTGGGCGGCGTGGAGCAGCCGAGCCTCGTGCGGGTCTTTGTGCCAAAGGGTGAAAAGGGGACGCTCTGGATCAGCGGCATTCAGATTGAAGAAGGGACCGAGCTCGGAGAGTTCCAATTCGTTTCGACGCCTGAGCGAAACGACGCAGCGGCAAAGATGGAGAAGCATCTGACGGCCCTCAAGGTGACAGCCGGACTTCTTGAAGGATTTGAGGGGCTTTCCAAGGGAGGGATTCAGAAAGAGGTGAGCGATGCTTGTACGGCGCTGGAGGGCGCGATCAGTAAAGTAAAGGGAAATGGTCCCTTGCGCACGGCTGAGTGGATCACGATCCGCGAAAAGGTCAACACGCTCTGCGCGGATGCCGCCCGCTATAGCCAACCTTTTGCATGGTGGCAGAATGCATGGGAGAACCTTCCGCTGAAAGGCCTTCCCGGTGAGGCCGCCGCTGTGACTCAGCGCGAAGTAAAAATCGTACGCGCAGTAAATGATTATGGCGCGTTGGCTCTTCCTGTAGCCAATCTCACCGGTGCGACCATTCCTGTAGAGGTAAAGGTGGGAGATAAGGTCGCCCCGTTCTCCACGCAAAGCAGCTTTGATGGACCGATAAAGGTCTCCACCTCCTATTGGGTTTCCAATGAGGGGTATGTCAGTTCGCTCAGTCCGGTGAAGGAACATCAATCTTTCCCTTACTATTTGCAGCCACTGCCTTCGAGCAACGTCACGGTGCTTCCTGCAAACGAAACCACCCAGCTTTGGTTCGATGTGGATACCAAGGGGATGCAGCCGGGGACCTATCGCTACCCCGTGACCCTGATCGGCTTGAATGCGGACTATCGTTGGGAGGGGCAGATTGAGTTGACGGTGCTTCCCGTCACGCTGCCCGAGAAGGTGCCCTCCAGCGTCATGGGTTTCTTCACCATGCCCCTGTATATGCAGCCTTTCAGTCCGCATAGCGCCGAAGCGCCGATCCGCAATTTCACCCCCGAAGAGCGCGAGACGCTTGCGAGACCGTGGCTGGATATCTGGAAAGAGATGGGATTCAACCGCCTGATGCTGACCAACCAGTATGTCAAGTATCAGTTTGACGATAAGGGCGAGCTGTCCGCGCCGGTGGACTACTCGATCTTCGATGCCTACCATACCCTTTTCAGCGAGGTGGGAGACACCTTCTGGGCGGGATACAATCTGGGAGCTTATCATATTTATAAGAACCATCGTGATCTCTCGAAGATTCGCTTCAATGCCCAGTCGCGCAAACGCACGGAATCGGTACTTAAGAGCTTCCTCGATCATGCGAGATCGGTTGGCCTGACTCCTGATACGATGCCTATCTCGCTTTTCGACGAGCCGCATGGCAAGCGCGTGGATGTGACCCGCCAAGGTGTGGAGGCCCTTAAAAAAGTGGCTCCCGACTGGAAAGTCATGGCAGCCATCGCGGGGACGGAAAAACGCCATATTGAGGACTTGGTCCCTCTGTTGGACATTTTCGTGGTGCGTCAGCGCATGGGACAGATGGATATGAAGCCCGAGACCATCCAATATTTGCAGAACAGCGGCAAAGAGGTGTGGGGATACGCCTGCTCGGGTTCGTTCGAATACTTGCATCCGTATCGCTATTTCCGGCTTTTGCCGTGGCAATCGTGGTCGAGCGGGCTGACGGGGTACGGTCTCTATATGACGATCCTCCACGATGCCTATCCGAATCTGAGCGCCCGTTCATCGTACTTTTCGCCGATTTTTCTGGGGCGTGACGGTCCCGTGGCGGGACGCGGTGCACGCGGGTTTCAGGCCGGTAGCCGGGATTGGACGGTCTTTACCATGGCAAGGGAGCTGCTGGAACAGCGGAAGAAAGCCGGGGGTGACACGGGCGAGCTGGAGTCGCTGTTAAGCGATTCGTTGAGCGACGTGGTCAAAGACGAAGAGGACAGCTCTCAGGCGGATCGTGTGCGGGAAGAGCTTCTCCGCGAAATCGTGCGGTTAAAAGGAGAGGGGAACTAAAGTGTCTTCGGCGCAGTCAGACTGTCACCGCTTTCTCCCGGATACCGCCGAGGGAGGCGAGGGGATACCGCTTCCGGCCAGAAAGGCCGTTCCCTTCGGCTGGCGGGCGTGGTGTATCGGACCGGATGGAGTAACGCTCCGCTGGAAAGGGGAGCTGCGGGAGGTCCGGGAGTTTCGCTTCACGGTGGCGGTGGATCTCCGCAGCGCGCCCGTGGTGGAATTGCTTTTGGCCGAAAGCGGCTTCCGGGTGGGGCTTTGCGAAGTCTCCTATGGTTATCCGCTTCAGACGTTCGAATTTGCGCTTCACCCCGGTTTGGAAGCGGCAATCCGAAGAGAAGGCTTGCGATTGCGCACGCTTGATGGGAGTGGCGTCTGGGTACTCGCGCTCGATCTGGAGGGCCGCTCGGTGCCTCCCGGGCTTGCCCCACACCTTTTCGGCGGCGGAGGGAAAGCGGAGACGGAGAAATGGGAGCGTTCCTTTGAAAGCCTTTGCGGTCTGGCATCCATCCAGATTTTCGGTTGGCTGGAGGGGTGCGTCCTTGAGGGACTCAGCGAGCTGGCCTTGCGGGTGCCGGAGTGGAGAGCCGGGGCGGAGCGTGCGATCGAAGACCACCTCGATCACTTCTTCTCTTCCACGGGAATGACCTTTGTGAGCCCTCGCAGTGAACCGGTGGCCGATCGCTGGTATAATAACGAGCACGGCCTGATGCTGCCGACGTTGATCCGATCGCGTCCGGATCATCCCGCGATTGACCAGTACAAGCTTCAGCTTCTGGAGATTTATCAGCGGCATCTCGCCCGGCTTGAGCGGAATCTGTCATGCGAAGGCTGCTATACGATTGCCTACCCTTTGGCGATGATGGCCAGGCGGGATGACAATCGGGAACTGCTGGAAATGGCGCTCGACACGCTGCTCCAGCATCAACGCTACCTGAAAGAGAAAGGCGACCTGTTCCTTCAATACAACTATGCGGAGGGCACGCGGATTTACCCTTCCTGGGTACGCGGCGTAGCCTGGTACCTCCTCGGTCATCTGCGAGTACTTCAGATTGCGGAAGACTTCGGGACGGCTTCAACGAAATTGACAGCCATTCGCGAAGAAATCCGCGCGATGGTGGAGACGCTTCTGGCGCTTCAGAATGAGAGAGGGCTTTGGGCCTGCTTTGCCAAGGAGCCGATCACCGGCGAAGAAACTTCCGGTTCCGCGGGAATCGCTGGAGCGTTCGTGTTGGCCGCCGGGCTGGGATGCGCTGATGCTTCGGCGGTTGCGGCTGCGAAGCGGACTTTGCGGGGATTG
Organism: Chthoniobacter flavus; assembly: GCA_040392045.1. Classification (GTDB taxonomy): domain Bacteria; phylum Verrucomicrobiota; class Verrucomicrobiia; order Chthoniobacterales; family Chthoniobacteraceae; genus DATMFV01. The sequence goes on from JBEBWR010000015.1 coordinate 10,584, forward strand.
GAGGCTTATCTCAGCCCGGACGGTCTGCTATCCGGCGTAGTGCAGTCCAACAAAATCGAAGCAGGCGAGGCGCTGCAGCGATACGGCATCCGGTGCCGCAGTCAGATGGGGCAGGGATTGGCCGTGCAACTGGCAGCGCTTCTTTCTGGTCAATAGTTGCAGAGGCTAAGACCTAAGACCTCCCGCCGGATTCTTCAACTTGCGGCGTGCTCCCAGCCATGCCGCCATCGCCAGCGCGGTCATTCCTGCAATCCCGGACGGCTCAGGAATCGCGATATTTATGGCCACGGCGGCGTTCCCCTCATCATCGACAGTCTGGATAAGAGAGACATAATGTCCATCCAGGATTCCCTCCAGACCCGTGGTCGCCAGAGAGCCGACAATGCCGCCGGGAGAATCCGTCGTGAAGAGAAAATAGGTTCCCTCCGACTGATCCCACTGAGAGACATCAAACTGAAACGTCGCCAGATCAATCACTCCGTCGCCAAGGCCAAGCGTGCCGCTGCTTATGAATACACGATCACTGGTATCGGGAGATGTCAGAGCGAACCGGAGGGATTTTTCCCCCGCCAGAGCGAGATCCAGTGAGCCCGTTCCCAGTGCCAGTTCCAGCGTGCCCGATTCCAACAGAGCTTCCTGAGCGCTGATGCCGGAGCCCGAGATATCCAGTCCGGAGTTCGGCGCGTCGCCAATAGCGATCGAGTCCGTCGTGATCTTTCCGCCTGCACCGCCCAGATACCCTCCATTGATCGTATAGCCGCCTCCAAACGAGTGGGTTCCCGTGACAAGAAGCACCCCTTCATTAATCTCAGTGGTCCCCGTGTACGTATTGTCCCCTTCCAGAATCCAGCTCCCTGCGCCCTCTTTCACGATGCTGATGCTTCCGTAAGCATTGACAATGGGCCCGCCAATGAGGTTCGCCCCCGTATTACTGCCTTTTAGGCTTAGGGTATGATTCCCGTTTGCCCAGCTAAACACGCTTTGGGTAACGCGAAGAACGTTGGTATCGTAATTGTTTGAAAAGGAGAGGCCGCCTGTAAGCGCGATTGATGTCTCGAAAATTTGATCGTTTAACCCGCTGCCGGTTGTCTGGATCGTCGAGTCGGGCGACATCAGCAGATAAAAGGGCGTCAAGGGGCTGAAGGTATAAGCACTTGCATTACCGGTGAAGGTGATGCCCTGGAGCTGAAATCCCCCATTGATCGTTACCGTTCCATTACCGCTATCGCCAAAGGTTGCCATCGCAGTAGTCCCGTTTGCAATCGTGTCGCCCATCCAGTTCGAACCATCGAGGTAATTTCCCCCCGAAGGAGCTGACCATGTGCCGTCCGCGGCAGTAGCGCTACCGCATGAGAGCGAGAGCGCGAGAGCCGAGAGGCAGCCAAGAGCTTTGGTCCGGGATATGAGCGACGTAGGGATAGCAAGAGTAGGGTGCATAGAGAAGATTTGGGGATTTCTCTTTTCAAGCCGATACCTGGAAGTCAAATCCGCTTTAACGAGTCCGGTGAGATTTCGAACGATTTGGGTAACAGGATAATATTCGATTGTGCGATTCGGAAAAAAGAGCTACTCGGGTTTTAATCGATACGAAAAAAATCTTGGCGATAGGAACGCCGAGTCTGCGCACCACTACCGATGTTTCCGTTTAGAGAACAATGTTTGGACCCGGCCATCCGTTTACGCTTGTTTTGGCGTCTTCAGGCATTCGGATGGATTACGTCTGCGCTGATCGGAGTGCCCTTCGCGGCAACGTTCTTCGGGGTCGGCTTCATTCTGGTAATTCTGGCGCGTACGCTCTTTGGCTTCCTGGTTACCTGCGGGTTGCGGTACCTCTACCGGCTCATTCGCGCGCGAACCGAAAATATCTGGATAACGGGAGCCGGGGTGCTCCTCCTATGTGGCACGTTGGGTGCCCTTGATGGAGCTGTTGCACAATATTTTTACCAACCGAAAGCAGACCTCCCCTTTGCCGATCAGCTGGAGCAACTCTTCTTCCTCTCCTTCGTAGTACGCTCGATCATCTACTGGGTCTGGAGCCTTCTCTACTTTGGAATCAACTTCTGGCTGGATGCGCAGGCAGAGCGTCTCCATCGCGCCAGAGTCGAAGCAGAAGCCGAAGCTAGTGAACTGCGATTTCTACAGGCTCAGACCCATCCTCACTTTCTGTTCAACGCACTCAATACCATTCTTTCTGAAATCGATAACCCCAAGGCACGCTCCCTCATTCAGGCTCTTTCGGAATATCTCCGATTTTCTATTCGCAAACACCGGGAGAGCGAACCATTGGGGTTGGAGCTTGATGCTCTGGAGAACTATCTGGAGGTCGAGCAGGTCCGCTTTCAGAAGCGCTTTACCTATGGCGTTGACGTGACATCAGAAGCGCGTTGCATTTGTGTTCCAAATGCTTGCGTTCAGCCGTTACTGGAGAATGCCATTAAATATGGGCGACAGACGTGCCCGGAATTCCTTGCCGTCAGAGTGAGCGCGCGAGTGACGGGGGAGATTCTTCTGATTGCCGTTCACAATACGGGTCGCTGGGTGATTCCCGAAAGTGGCCGGTCCACAAAGACGGGCATTGACAATTTGCGTCGCCGCCTTTCACTCATTTATGGGGAGAGTGCATCGCTTACCCTTTCTCATGACGATGAAGGGGTTCTCGCCGAGATACAACTGCCTGTTTCCTCTTAATCCTTATGACCCCTCCCTTGCGCGCACTTTTGGTAGACGACGAAGGCCCGGCCCGAAAACAATTTCGGATCCTCTTGCGAGCGCATCCGGAAGTCGAAATTGTTGGAGAGGCGGAATGCGTCAGAGAAGCAGCGGAGTTGGCGCAACGAACCAACCCGGACGTTATCTTCCTTGATATCCAGATGCCCGAGGCCAGCGGCTTTGATCTTCTACTTCATCTGGAAAGCCGGCCGATGATTGTATTTGTCACCGCTCACGATGAGTTTGCCGTCGGCGCTTTTGACGCCCATGCGTTTGATTATCTTCTGAAGCCGGTTCATCCGAGGCGATTGGCTTCCACCATTGAACGCCTGCGAGCTTCTTCTGTTCCAAATATTGGAGCAACATCAAGTCAGTTATGTCCGGATGATCTTGTCACGCTACGCAACGGAGTAACGACCTGCGTGGTGTTGGTGAGGGACATCGGATGGATCGAGGCCGAGGGAGCCTATACGCGGGTTCAACTGGAGAAAGGACGACACATGCTGGTTCTCCGATCCATCGGAGAATGGGAAGAGAAGCTGCCTGGCAAATTTTTCTCGCGACTGGATCGCTCCTTAATCGTGAATCTGGGATGGGTAACTGATGTCAATGTCTTCAACCGAAATATCACGTGCGTCAAATTCCGGTCCGTCGATACGCCTTTGAAAATCGGAAGAACCGCCTCAACCAAGTTGAAAGCATCCTTAAAGATCTTTACCAACTAGGGAGTATCGTCAAGAGAGCGAAGAGCCAACACCTCCTCATGAAGTCGCACAATCGCCTCGCTTGGCAGCGCGAAGAAATTCAGACGAACAAATCTCCTGATTGAGCACCGATTATCCGAAGATAAACGATTGACGCACGCAGGCTTCCCCAAGCACCCGAAAGCCTGTCGCGCAGGATGGTCAGGCCCGCCGGACGAGGAGCGCGGAGAGCTGCACCGCCAGTCCTTGTCCCATCTGACTGCGGCAACGTGCCCCATAGCGCTGGAGCGGTTCTCCGGCTTCGATCTTGTTGGACTGCACCACTCCTCCGAGCAGGCCATCTGAAGTGAGGTACGACTCCAGTGCACGGAGCGTCTGCTTTGCCGATTCGACCATTGAGTCCGGTGCGCACCCGAGATCCCCCGCTAGCAGGAACGCGGCGGCAACCCCGGCAGCCCCCGATGTTTCCGCCCCCGAAGCAGCGTCTTCCGCGAAGCAGTTCCAAAGGAAATCGTTCCGCTGTAAGCTCGCTACTTTCTGAATCATCCCCTGAAGTTCACTCCGTACGGCCTCCACTTTCGCGGAGTTAAGTGCCGATCCCTGCGGCCACTCGGCAACGATCTGCAGCACGCGGGCGTGCCCGAGCAGGTACCACGCGACTCCCCTGATCCAGAAAGGGTATACATGTTTTCTCTCCTCGTGCCGATACTGGAGAAAGAGGGTCTCCCCTACCTTCAGAGCGCGTTGGTGCAGAAGCAGAAGGTCAAGCGCGAGGTCCAGGAAATCGGGGTTCTGCTTCAATCGCGCCAACATGGCAAACGGGTAAGCAACCGTGTAGCAGCCCTCGCAGGATACGTTTTGCTCTAAAGTCACAAGCTGCTTCCGATAGTGCCCGTAGAGAAGCGATTCGTAAGCAGAGACAGCGGGATGCTCTGGCCGATAACGAATCAGCGAGGGAAGCATCAGGCCATGTTCATTATTCCTCCAGTTATCCACCGTCGGTTCGCTCCGGGGAGTAACGTAACTGAAATGCTTTTCGGAAAAGAAATGATCAAGATGTAGTTGAATGGCTGCTTCCGCCCGCTCTCTCCAATCTTCCCGCCTGAGGGCCAACTCATTCAGTCCCTCCAGCACGCACCCTTCCAGCCAGCCAAATATCTGGAGCGAAGCGGGGCTGCAAAGACTGGCATAGGCGTTTTCCCAATCCCTCTTTGTCCCAGAGGGGCCAAAAAGATGAGGAGCCAGCATCTCTGGCACGTCTTTCCCGCATTCCGCTGGAGCCAATATCCAGACTTCCGTATCGGGAGACATCGTTCGCAGGAGCAGTCCTTCCTTCAGGATGGCGTGTTCCAAACCCTCCGGCAGATTTACCGGGAAAGTTTGCAACGGATAACCATAGATCACTTCGCAGAGGCCGACACGGTACCTACATTCGCCAAGCAACACCTCGACCACCGGAGCCTCGCGCAGATCAAGCGCCACGGTAAACCGAAGCTCCTCCACAGGTTGTAGCGTTCCGCGCCACCGCAGCACGATCCCGTGGGAATCGATGCGCCACGCGGGCCAGCCGAAGGGTGTGGCCTTGCCTTCCGGGAGAGGGCAGCGCGATGCCCCTTCCCCGGACGCATCCGGCAGATAGCGAAAAAAGCTCATACGCGAGGAAGGCTGGCGACGAAGGTCTCAGGACGCAATGCGCCATTCGCGTCGGATCTGGTTTCCCGGCATTGCCGGTTCACCTCGTCCGTGACGATCTGCGCTGCCAATCCATCCTCTCCCCAAGCCAGAGAGACATGGGGAGCCTGAAGAGGATACCTGACGGCGAAAGCAAACTCATTCAACACGCAGGCGATCTCCTCCGAATGGGATGACCGCAGCACCGGCACGCTTTCGCGACGTTCATCGGAGAGCAACTCGTAGGTGAGCGTGCCGCCAAGCAGGCCATCGGCGATGACACCTTCTGACCCCACAATCGTAAGGGAATCCCGCGCGAAGTTCCATGGAGCGCTGCGCAGCCCGGCACCATAACTGAAACTATCTTCAAAGCTAACGAGCACTCGCCCGTCGACCCTCGCAGTCATCGCGATATGGGGGGGATTAATCACATCTTCTCCAAACCACGCGCCCCGGGCGTGAATGTCGTGCCATTCGCCGCCATTCAACCAGAAGCGTACGAGGTCCAACTGGTGGATGCCGCAATCGAGGCATCCTGCGGCATCGAGCAGGTTTTTCCTCCGGGGCTGCGCGCTCGGGTGCCTCCCGAAGGTTTGGAGATGAATCGCCTCTACTTGGCCGATCGCTCCGGATGTGATCCATTCGCGGAGGGTGAGGTAGTGTTGTTTGAAACGGTTTTCAAACATCACCAACAGCAGCAGTCCCGCCGTCTCCGCTGCCAGATTCATCTCCTGCGCCTCCTCGGCAGTTGTTGCCATCGGCTTCTCACAGACCACGTGAAGCCCGGCTTCGAAGCTGGTTAGAGCGATGGAGCAATGCGTGGAGGGAAGTGTCGCGATATAGACGGCATCCAACTGTTCCTTCTCCAGCATCTCCTCAAGGGATCGGTAGGTAGCAATCCCCTGATTGCGAATTTCCTCGAAGTTCACAAGGTCAATCCCGGCGTCTGCCACCGCAACGAGCTGGCAGGCAGGAGACTGGGAGAAAGCGGGCATCACAGCACCACGACCGTGAGTACCGGCCCCCACCAGGCCGAAGCGAAGCGGTTCTTCCCCATCACGAGGGAGACGTCTGGGCGGTAAGCTATATTGCATGGCTTTGAAGAAAGAACGGACTAGGGAACGAGGGCGCGGAGCAATGCGTCTCTGCTTTGATCAGCGAGCGCTGTATTGTCTTCATCTTTCAGAACATTGGCCACGGAGCTTGCCAGCAGTTGCCGAAGTTCAGCCGCCTTCCCTTCATCGCCGTTCTTCCGCATTTGCTCAGCCTTCTCCCTCGCCATGACAAAGAGACACCAGTCGCGACCGCCGCGTTGCAATCCTTTGGCTCCTTTTCCGGGAACAGGGCCATTCCGACCAAAGAAGACAGGCGAGTAGAAGTTGGCGCGAGGCCCCAGTTCATCCCATTGTTTGGCGTTCAGCGTCATGAACGTGCCATACCCTGTGAGATTATTCTGCCAGGCCTGCCACGGCAGCAGGCGGAAGTAACGATAAGGGTGCATGTAATCAAACGAACCGGAGCAGCTATAGCCCCACACCTCTTTCCCCTGACGCTGGAGATACGCAATCGTTCGTGGCTCCATATCCATCCGCCCCATTCGCTGGCGGACCACAAAGATATCAACGTAGGAAACCATGGGCTCGATATGATGACGCTCGGTACCAATCGCCGTGGAAAGCACAGGCCATTCCGGAGCCACCTTTTTGAGTTCCTCCGCACCGGCGCGCGCGATCTCCAGCCGGGCCCCGTAGGGCTCGTCAAACATGCAGAGAGGGAACTGCTCCGGCTTGATCTCAAGCTCCTTGAAATGGCCGATCATACTCGTAAACAAAGACTTCATCCGCGCCCGCTCCGGGGCCCCCACCTTGGCCGCCTTCTTCCACTCCGGGAAGATATGATATGCGGCCAGATTGTAAGCGCCGAAGAAATCGGCACCGTACTCCGCGTAAAGGTTCTGGAGCGCGTCCATCCGGCTGTAGTCAATCGGCTCCGCAAGTTCTCCTTCAGGAGTAAACTTCACGTCCAGAAACTGATTGGTCACCAGCAGGCGATTAAAGCCCATCTCCCGCCAGCTTTCCAGCCAGGGGCCGGCAATCTTCTGGCGTTCTTCCGGCGTCAGATGAGTCAGATTGCGCTCCCGGTTGTGCGGATTGATCGGCGTCATGAAGAACGGCATCGTGGAAAATGCGATGACATTCGCCGGAACGCGATCCGGCAGCTCCACCGGAAGAACTTCGAGGACCACCGCTCCCCTCCATTGGAACGTTCCGCTCAAGGCTTTCATGACGACGGGATACCGATAGGTCCCCGCTTTCATTCCCTTGGTATTGATGTCCAACCAGAGTTGGGAAGTCTGCTGACCCGGCAGCGTGATGACATTCCCGTTTGCCAGCGGATTAAGATAATGAGGGAGTCGCTGGTGCTCCTGCACTCTGCTGTGGAGATTAAAGTATCCTTCGTTGGATACTCTCAGAACCTGAAAGGGACGGATGGGACCGGAGAAAGAAGAGAGCGCGGATAGCGGTCCTGGATCTTCCCCGACCTGAACCTCTGCGGCAAGGGCATCCTGCGTCAGCACGGTGATCGGCAGCAAAGCGGCGCCGTAGTCGTTGATGCCCAGCGTCATCTTCACCTCCTTCGAGGCCAAATCGGCGCTGGCCGGCAGAAGACGCGGAGCGGGATCGCCCCACGGCTCCGCCCACCAGACCTGCGGAACGGTAATCTCATGGGCAAGCTGAAGCGTGCCGTCCACCTCTGTCGTTAACATCCGCCATTTTTCCATCGGCAGCTTCAAGCCTTCATCGAGCGCTTTTGATTTCTCCTTCAGCTCTGCCTGAATGGCCTGAAGCTTTTTGCGCAAATCCTCTTTTCCCGCCCCCTCGAAGCGTTCCACCGCATCCACCGCTTCACGAATACGCTCCTCTTGTGTCGCAATATTGTCTTTCAGTTCGCGGACATCAGTCAGGCTGACGGGGTTAAACTCCGAAAGCTGATCGCCTTCCTCCAGCTGAAATCCGGTAACCCAGATCCGTCCGCTCTCATCGGCAGGAATATAAAGGCTCAGGAAGCAGGGCTGTGGCACCCCGGCGACTTTGTATTCTGCCGGAGCCGAAAAAGTTTTGCTATAGCGGGTCCACTCGGAACTGATCTCGGAGGGAGCTGCAAGGAAGATATTCTCAGTTCCCTTCCAGTTATTCACCCGGATGCTCGCCGCTCTCTCCCCGAGCTTGGAATCGGTCTTGGTGAGCCCATCCGCTTTTACCCACGCGCTCAAGGTGTAGGTTTTACCGGGTGTAAGATAGATGGCCTGTCGGAGAGAGCCGGGGGAGGTGGACGCATTGGCTTCCACCACGGTCGCTCCGGAGAACGGAGGGGGGACATCGGGCACCGCGTGCCAAAAGCCATTAAGCTCCCACTTCGGGATGCGGTGATCCGGACGGGTGATTGGAGGGGAGGGCTTGGTAACAATGCCCGGCTCGGAGAAATCGCCGTTTCGGACGAGATTCCCGGCCTCCACAACCATCGGGAGACAGAGTACCAGTGAAAAAATGGATGTCAGTTTCATTCGAAGGATTTCAGTCAATGGAAAAGGGGGGCTACTCTTTGAGGTGGAAAATCTTCTCGGGAGGCACGCGCGCTTCGATGGCTCTTTGGCGGTCGACACGTTCGATATGGCCGTCGAGAAAAACGGCGTTGGCAAATCCCCGGTGCCGCAAGGCGATTCCCCCGGAATGCCCCAGGGATTTTGAGATCTTGAAATCCTGATAGCCGTCGCTCTCATTGTTGGCGCTATCGGCAAAGAGGATGTAATTCGAAGGGGACTCAATGCTGGCGATCGAAACCCGAAAGAAGCCGGTGTTTCCCATTTTCGGCACATTCAGCACTTCGATCGTTCCCTCCGGGGCGTACATCCCCATACCATAAGCCTGCCATCCCCAGCGGCGGGGATGCGTATCATAAGGAATGAAGGAAGCCTCGATCTTTCCGGTCGGGCAACGAAAGAACTTCCCGACCGTTCCGATCTCTGCCGTTAAAATGGCGTTCTCTCTGGCGAGCAGGTCGGATCGCTCCGCCTGAGGGTTCAGATATCCTCCCATGAGCAGCTTGCGCACCCACATATCCCGCACATCGGCTCCACCATGCATGGAGTAGAGGACGTTGTTGCAATCCAAAATGTAACTCTGCATGCCTTCGCCCAGGACGCGCAGATTACTGATACAACGCATCTCTTTCTGAGCGACGCCAATCTTTTGAAAGGCACCGAAACCAAGAACAGAAATGACGAGCACAACGGCGATGACACAGATCAGCTCCAGCAGAGAGAAGCCGCCGTATCTTGGGCAGAAACCGTCACGGCAGGAGGGGGAAGTCATGGAATATCGCGTGATGGGGGATGAACTTCCTCCACTCTAATCCGGGAGCAGAGGAAAAACAGGAAACGAGGGGAGGGCACCCACCAATCTCCTGATGGCCCTACCGGGCGGACGTGCGGGTGAAGCGGTATCCGACGAGTGCCATCAGGATACCACTTACAGCCAATCCCGTTGAGGCAGGCTCAGGAATGACCGAAATCGTCCCCGTTTGATAAAGCTTTGAAGTGTCCCACTGAAGGTTGATTGCCAGCTCAGGAAGGGCAAGTTCAGCAAAAGCGCCGTTCACCTCATTAAAGCCGAAAAGCTGAAAGCTCTCACCTCCGGTGGGCGCAAAGCTCTCAGAGAAAACGACACGGAGGACCCCATCCAGCGTTGCGGTTTCAGAAACGTTAACGGTGCTATAAATTCCGCCGTTGCCGATGGAGAGCTGAAGGGTCGCCTTATCATTCAGCGTCAGTTGCTCCAGATCGATACTGTTCTGCCCTTGGGTAGTGAAGGTGCCTCCCCGGATATCCAGTTCCTCGGCCTTCAAGGTGCCGGAATCGCTCATCGAGATGGTCGAAAGGGCATACCCGATGATCTTGCGCCCGGAGGCGTCAAAGACGCCGCCGTCAACCTCCAGCTTGTTTCCCGCACGTGCATTGAGAGAGGTATTCCCGGACTTCGCTTCGACTGTGGCATATTTTCCCACGTAGAGGCTATTCCCTCCGCCGACAGGGCCGATACTGATGTTTCCGTTAACGGAAAGCAACGTACCGGCCGTTGACGTTCCGGTAACGCGGACGCTGTTATTGATCGCGGTGGCCAGAGTCCCCGAAGCCCGACGGCCAAGGACAAGGCTCGCAGTGGTCACCTGCGCGCCGTCCTCAATGACAAGGCGATTGCCGCTGGCGGCGGCTCCGGTAAGGGTGGAGCCAAGGTTTCCCACAATGATGCCACCTCCAGCCGCGAAGGTAGTCCCCGTACCAGAGATAGAGAGCGTGTTTGCATTTGCCGTGTGGGCGGTATTGGCATCGTTGTTGCCGACAATCACCGCGCTGCTCGTAGCGAAGTTGGCTCCGTTGGTCACGGAGAGACTGTTCTCATTGGCTCCGGCAGTTCCACTGCTACGGCCGATGGAAACGGCGCTTCCGGTGAATCGGGAGTTCGCCCCATCAAAAAGGAAACCTAGCCCCGACGTGGCATTTCCGATCTGAAGATTGGTCGTAAGCTGACCACTTGCCCACGTGGCATCCTGATTCGCAATGATCAGGGAAGTCTGCAAGTGATGGTTCCCAAGCTCAAAACGAATGACCCCGCTATTCCCGCCGAGCGTCACGTTGGTGACAGAAACATCCCTTGTGCTGCCAAGGGTATAATCGCCGCTAACGCTAAAGAAGAGACGGTCGTCACTGGCCGGCTCGGAGTTGGGAGTCCACTGCGAAGCATCGTCGATATTTCCATTCACCGGAGCATTCCACTCCAAATTGTCAGCGTATGACGCGGTGGCAAGAGTGACCGTCAGAACAGATACGAGGAGGGAAGTTTTCATAGGGAAAAAGAAAGACTGGTTGGAACGAGCAAAAAATACCGGACAATGTGCGTACAATGCAACCAAAAATTTGTAGAAAAAACCAGACTTTAAACTTCACCTGATCTTGCGTATGTTGGGAAAATCGGAGATAAACATGACCAATGACAAAGTTTGAGACACTGGTATCCAGTCTCAGGGAGCGAATTCGCTCTGGTGAGTGGAAAAGCGACGAGCAGATTCCTTCCCGGCTTGATCTGGCAAAAGAATGCCGCGTTTCCCCCACGACGGTATCCAACGCCATCCGTCAGTTGGAGAAAGAAGGCGTCGTCTACGTAGTCTCCGGTAAAGGAGTCTTCGTGACTCCCGAGGAGCGAAGCCACCTGCCCAAGCACTACACGATCGGGGTCAGGTGCACTTCGTGGAAAGCCCCATCTTTTGGTTCGATACAATCTCCGTTTTTCGAATCGATCTGGAAAGCAGCGGATGCGTGTGGCAGTCACGTTCTGCTGATGGCCTCGGAGCGTCCTCTGGAGGCGCGGCGCTCCGGCGCTCCCGATGGAGTGATCTTTGTAGGAGGAGACTCCCACCCTGAAGCGTTGGCCCTGCGCGACTCCGGCTTTCCGGTGATCACGTGCAACCGCCCCCTCGGCCCTACGCCGCTGAATTACGTCGATTTTGACAACGAAGAGGCACTCGTGCGGATTGTTCGGAGATTTGCCGCCGCCGGGAATCGGAGAATCGCGGTTCTGAGCGGCTTCGCCACGGTGTCCGGGTATTTTCAGAAAATGAAGGCCCGCTTTTTGGAAACCCTCAGCGAGCTTGAGCTGCTGGGCGATTTTCAGGAAGCCTATTGGCGCATTTACGAACACGATCTGGAGAGCAGCGACATTTTCTCCCCGGCACGCGCGGAAGTGAAGGCGCTCTTCGATCTTCCTGAACCGCCAACGGCAATCTTCACTTGGGTGCCTAAAGTAGCCCACTACATACTGGAGGAGTCCACCCGGCGAGGACTCACTGCGGGGCACGACTTTTCACTGGCAAGCACGAGAGTGGACGAGGTCGCGGTGGAGGGGCTATCCGGCTTCACGCTTTCCAATCAGGAGCTCGCCACGCTGCTGCTCCAGGAGATGATCGCCACTATAGAGAACCCCTTTCACCACGCCCAGCGGCTGGTGCCGCTCCAGGAGGTGGAAGGCTCTACCGTCGTTCCTCCGCCCCGGGGTGCAGGAACAGCCTCATCATCTTAGCTGGTGTCATGTTCGCCTATTTCCTTTTCAAATCGCCGGGAGCTTTTCCGATTCTCCGGCGTTGTTCGCTGCGGTCGGTATCTTCAGATACCGCCCTTATTCACGTCTTGGAGAATGCGAAAAATCACCTCGGACTTTTTCAAGGAACTTGGCTCACACAACACTAGTCACTCATGCGTACCAAAACCATCTCCGTCATCGCGCTTAGCAATCGCGACTTCGACTGTCTGGAAAGCAAACTGCGGGAAGCCGCCAAATGGATTGAAATTGCGGGACATCAGGGGAGTGACCTCGTCGTCCTTCCGGAGAATATCAACCGCTTCTGCGGCGACGGTGCAGGGAATCCCCGCTTCGTTCCCGCCCACAAAGCCGCGTTTCGGGACTGGCGTACCGAGACAGAGATCGTCATCGCCGCTGCTCAGGAAGCCGGAGTAACGCTGGCTCTGCCGGTCCTGCATTGGGAAGACGACATACTTTCCAACAGCTTCTTCCTCCTCTCCCCTGAGGGCCACTGCGTTGGCCAATACAGGAAAGCCTGCCCGACACCGGGGGAACTCGACAGCGGCATGCGCCCGGAAAAGCCGTCGCTCATGGAGTGGCAGGGCATCCGCCTTGGCGGAGCCATCTGTTTTGACACCTGCTTTCCTGAAGTGATCTCCGCCCAGGCGGACGCAGGAGCCGAATTAATCCTTGTGCCCTCGCTATGGCCGGGAGGACGCCAGCTCAATCATTATGCCCGGCATTATTCCATCCGGTTTGCCGTGGCGTACCCGGCGTGGAGCCGCATCATTGATATCGACGGCGAAGAACCGGTTGCTGGCGGCTACCGGCATGAAACTCTCCGTTTCGGGTTTGGAGCCCCTGTCTACACCACAACGCTCAACTTCGACCGCGTTGCGCTTTTCGGAAATCACAATCAGGAGAAAATCGTAGAAATCCTGCAAAAGTATGGTGAACGGATTCGCATCACCTTTGATCAGGACAACGTCCTTTTCTTTCTGGAATCACTCGACCCCAAACTTTCCGAGCAGGACATTCTCTCGGAGTTCCAACTGATCCCGGCGCATCAATACTTTGCAAACTGCCGCGAGAGGTATCGTGGAGCATCCGGCTCCCCGGGTCCGGCATCTTGCAATGTTTGATCGCAATAGCCGTTTGAGCCGCATCGTCTTTGACTTGTGTCGGAATTCATTGTGGCGCGCGCTCCGATCATCGTATGGCGGACGCCGACTTTACCCTGCGGACTCCTCCCGGTAGACGCGTGGCGGGATCAGTTCATGCTGGCCTCTGGCCTGCCGCCCGCGGCAGGTTTCAGCGAATCGCTCAAACCCCCGCTTCACGACGGCTGCGCTCGGCTCAGCGTAGCCCGCCCAAGGAAAATCCGTGGCGTCAAAAGAATACTGCTCTCCTACCAGGCGCACTTCAAGGTCGTCGGGAATGGTGATCCCTTCTTCGTGGCACACCTGCTCTACCGGCTGGGCCACCAGCGCTACGAGCGCAGCGGTAAAGCGGCGGCGCTTCAGGAAATCGGCCAGCGCGAGGTTGGACTCCTGAATGTCGACCCCCAGCGGCCCTTTGCGGAAGAAGGCATCCTCCGGCTGGCCTGTCAGTCCGGCTTCTTTCAGGGCATCAATGTAGCCGGCATGGAAATCGGCAAAGGAGTGTCCCTTCACCCGCATCCCTCCGATAAAGCCGATCCGGGTATGCCCGGCTTCGATCAGATCGCGTGTAGCCAGTCGGGCCGCCGCGCGGTAATCCCATGAGACCATCTCCACCGATGCTTTGGCAATCATTCGGCCCAGAATCAGGACCGGCAGCGGACACTCTGCAAAGATCTTATCCGGCATCGCCTCCATCGCTCGGCTCCAGTCCGGCACTGCGCGGAAAATGAGGATGCCATCGTACCCGGCGGGCGGATTTGCCAGCGTCTTCGCCAGTTCATCAACCGCTGGCGTATAACGATAGTAGACATTGGCATTTACGGCCTTTGCCGCGTCATTGATCCAGCCGTAGTGCAGCGGCTTTACAGGAGAAAGGTCGGATTGGAAGCTCTCCAGCGCGAGAATCTGAAGCTCCTTGCGGCCCGGTGCCCGCTTGACAAAATTGCCGCGCCCCTGTGTGGCGCTCAGGTAGCCCTGCGTAATCAGTTCCGAAAGCGCCGTTCGCAGCGTTCCCCGGCTCACCCCCAGCAGCTTCATCAGCTCGCGCTCGGGCGGAAGGCGTTCGCCCTCTTTGAGAAGGCCTTTATCAATGGCATCGCTCAGCAGAACCACAATCTGGCGGCTCAGCGGAAGCTCCGTATGGACGTCAAGCGACGCGCGGTGAAAGAAGCTCACCGCACCGCTTTTGGGCTCATTTTCGGGTTTCGACGCCATCGCAGCCCTGAATGGACCCGAAATCGCAGAAGGCGTCAAGTCGCTCCGGGCCGTAAAAGCTCCTCCGTAAAAAAGTCTTGCCAGTTACAGAAATTGGTACATAGTGGTTCAATGAATCAGCGACCCCGCCCCCATCGCATTCCCCGCCCGGCCTTATTGTGCTTTGCGGCAGCCTTCTCCGCGTTTCTCCCCGTGTCCCCTGCGCGGGCGCTGGAGTGGGATAAAGCGAAAACCGGTACGCGCGATTTTTATGAGGCGGCGAACTGGATTGGAGGAGTCGCCCCAGCGCATCCGGAATCCGGGACGATCAAGTTTGATACAGCAGGCGCTGCTGTGACCGCAGAGTTACTCCTCACGGAAGGGCGCACGGAGCAGGTCCTGAGCGGCGGCCTCTGGTTTCATATCACTTCACAGTCCCCCGGCGGCAATACGATAGACCTGAGAAGCCACCGGCTGGTTCTGGATGGAGGAGTGCTCCAGTTCTCCGTGGCGGGCGGAGGCACCACTGCGAAGTCTGCCGCGATGTTTGAAAACGGTACGGTACAAGTCGGCACCACTACAGCGGCTGCGTCGATTCAATTGGGGAGCAGCGTTGCCGAAAACAATTCGGCACAGCTGGCCATGGAATTCAAGCCCGGCTCTACGCTGGATACCTTCAATACCCGCTCCATTACCGTTGCCGCCGAAGAGAATGGCCAGTCCAAGAATCTGCTGCTTGACCTCTCGGGGGCGACGCTGAAGTCCGGGACCCGGCTCCAGACGCTGGCGGTCACAGAGGACATTGTCATCGGTGCCCATTATCGCCCAAACGTCACCGATGCCCGGAACGTATACGGAGCGATAAAGCTGGGAGCGGTATCGCTGATTGAAGTGCAACGCGACCTGATGATTGCCCACCGCGCGATGGGGGCGAATGGAGCTGGCGCGGCGTTGACGTCCGGGACGCTGGAGGTGGCTTATAATGCCTCACCGATTACTCTCTCGGTCGGTCGCAGCTTGCGCATTGGCACTGGCGACCGTACCACAGGGAGCATCGTTTCAGCCGCCAATCAACAATGGGATGTGGCGATCGGCTCGGAAACGACGGAGGCCGGCGACTGGGGCAATATTCATATCGGCTATAAGGATCGGGTTGGCAGTAACAGCCCCCAGCTCGGCACCGATGGCTCCTTTGTTTCCGGCGGCGGCAGCTTCAATGCCTATATCTCAGAGCTGGCCGTCGGGAAAAACGCTCTGGAGGTCGGAACGGCTACCGGTGTTCTCGATTTCTCCAAATCCGCGCTGGGCAGGCTGGAAGTGACTGAGGCCGCGATGATCGGGCAGGGGACGGGAGCGGTGGGGCAGCTGTTGCTCAAGGGCGGGAATGCCTCCTCGGAGGATCTGATCGTTGGAGAGAGTACCGCCAGCGGACGCAGCCTGCTTCAGCTGGACGGAACGCTCTGGGAAGTGACCGGAGAGGTTAGAATTGGGGACGCCGGGGATCTCTTCATTCGTGG
>JBEBWR010000016.1:0-26114 GCA_040392045.1 Chthoniobacter flavus
CCCGCTCCACTCCCTTGATCTGCTCGCGCAGGCTGCTCTCGTCGTTGAGCGTCTCAATGCGAATCCCCAGCGCGGCGCGGCGGACCCGTCCGTCGGCGATAAGCTGCGTGGCCACGTCGCGGATCATGTTTGACGGGATCGCAAAGGCGAGGCCGCGCCCGATGCCGTTGATGAGCGTGTTCATCCCGAGCACGTTGCCGTCGACATCGACGAGCGGCCCGCCGGAGTTCCCCGGATTGATAAAGGCGTCGGTCTGGATGTAATCCTCGTAGGTCAGGCTGCTGAGCCCCGAGCGTTTCAGCCCGCTGACGACGCCGATGCTAAAGGAAAAATCGAGCTTGAACGGTACGCCGATGGCACAGACGAGCTGCCCCACGCGCACCGTGCCGCTATCGGCAAGGGGTAAGACCGGAAGCTTCTCCGCTTCGATCCGGATCACGGCGATATCGGTATGCTCATCGGAGCCGACCAGCTTCGCGGGGAATTTGCGCCCGTCGCGCAGCCGCACGGAGATCTGCTCCGCGCCTTCCACAACGTGGTAATTCGTCACGATATAGCCGTCCTGTCGCAGGATGAATCCCGAGCCTTCGCTCCGGTTCGACGGCTCGGGAAGACGGAAATCCGGCCCCGGCTGCCGCCGTCGCCCGTGAGGGTGCGAATGCGGGGAGCGGAAAAAGTCAAACGGCTCATTCGCCTCCTGCGCTTCGTCGTCGCGCTCCGCCTTGAAGCTCTCGATGACCACGACCGCCGGGGCCACTTTCTCATAAACGGCTACGAATCCTTCATCGATCTGGCGCAGCAGTCCGCCGCTCGGGGCAGCCGGTGCCGGAAGGCCGGGGTCGTTCCCCGCAGCGAAAAGCGGGAGGGCGGCGGAGAGGTAAAGTGCGGTTCCGAAAATAGGAAATAAGCGAGCCATGAAGGTAATTTTGACAGTGCAGAAGGCAAGACGTTCAAATTCTCAGCGGGACGGCGCGGATCGGCTTCACCGGTTTGCGGGTGACCACTTTTGCGCCAAAGGTCGCCAGAAAGCGGGCTTCCGCTTCGGGAGAACCGACGAAAATCAACTCGCCAAAGGGCGGGATCTCCACGGAGGCGTCCGGATTGACCATCACGGTCTCTCCGGCGCGGATCGCCACGACGTTGCACCCCGTATCGCGGATCTTCGTGTCGCGCAGCGCTTTCCCGGCCAGCGAGGGGGGGATGGCCGTCTCGCAGATGCTGATCCCCTCCGCAATGGTCAGCACGCCTTCGCCCTGGATGAAGTCGAGGATCGCGCTGCCGCCCATTGAGGCATAGGAGAGGACGAAATCCGCCCCGGCGCGGTGGAGCGTGGAGACGTTCCGCTCGTGTGTCGCGCGGCTGATGATCTGGACGTCGGGCCGGAGGCGGCGGCAGTAGAGGGTGAGATAAATATTCGTATCGTCGTCGTGCGCCGTGATGACGATGGCCGGGGCGTTCTCCAGCCCGGCCCGCTCCAGCGTGGTCACGTCCGCTGCGTTCCCGAGAATGTAACGCTCCGGGTTCCGGATTCGCGCCGGGTCCTGCTCGATGATCCGGTAGTCGACTTCGCGGCGCTCCAGCGCCTGCGCCGTGGCGCGACCGACGCGGCCGCCGCCGATGACGATCACCTGACCGTCGCTGACGTGGTAGATGCAGAAAAGCTCATCGTAGCGCTCCAACTGCTCTTTGGTCCCGGCGAGAAGGAGGACGGAGTTGGCGTCGATCACCGTATCGCGCATGGCGGGCTCGAATTTCCCCCGAGTCCAGAGGCCGATCACGCTCACGCCCGCGATCTCGCGTAATCGGCTATCCGCCACGGTCTTGCCCACGAGCGGCGTGCCGGCGGCGGTAGCCTCGGCGACCAGCAGTTGGTCAAACTGGCCGACGGGATGCGACCGCGCGTCCACACCCGAGATCCGCCGGGCATTGGCTTCGCCCATCAGCTCGGGCAGCCGGAGCACGTAGGAACTGCCTGCGAGATGCAGGATATCGACCGAGGCGTCCTCGTCGGCCGTGGTGACAATCGGGACATCCGGAGCGACTTCGCGCACGGTGAACGCGATGTTGGTATTGACGCGGTCATTTCCCGTCGCAGCCACCATCAGCGCCTGCGAGGCACGGGCGGCGGCATAGGTCTCCGGGCGGTCGATCGCGCCGTAGAGCACCTTGATATCGAGATCGTAAAGCCGCAGCGCTTCCTGAATGTCGCTGACGATCACCGCGTAGTCGTAGCCGTAGCTCTCCAACCGCTGGATCAGATAGGAGGAGACGGGGTCGTAGCTGGTCAGCAGGACATGCCCATGCCGTCCCTCCGGCAATTTGCGCGGGGCGCGCGCCTTGTGCTGCGCCTCCATCCATGGCGCGTAGAAGAACTGGATGAACGTAAACGGCAGAACGATCAGCAGAAAGATCATCCCCGAGAGCAGCACCACCACGGAGAACGCCCGCCCCATGTCGCTGTGAAAGGTGATGTCGCCAAAGCCGAGCGTCGTCATCACCGTCAGCGTCCAGTAGATCCCGGTGATCCACGAATACTCCCGCCCCTCCGCCATCATCAGCAGATGAAAGATCACGCTGTAGAGCACGATCATCCCCGAGAGCAGCAGGAGGAACTGGACCAGCAGCCGGGCGTTTCGCCGCTGCGTCCCGTTGATCTGGCTCCGGGCAAAGGGGATGAGCTGCGAAGTCAGGTATTTCATGAAAGAGGGGGAAACGTCCGGGAAAGGTTCTCGCTGCCCGGGGTGAACGTCAAGCCTTTCAGATTGCGCTGGTCAGCCGTGCAGGAAAGCGGTTTCATGAACGGTTCGCAGCTTTAATCTCTTATCCGCAAAATGGCAGGCATTATTATCCGTCCCCGCGCCCGGGTCTTTCATGGCCACGACTGGGTCTACTCTTCGGAAATCCAGAAAACCTTTGGCAACCCCGAGGACGGCAGCGTCATTTCGCTCAAAGACGGCAAGGACCGCCTGCTTGGCTCAGCGATCTTCAACAGCCGCTCCCAGATTGTCGCCCGCCGTTTTTCCCGTCAACGGCAGGAGCTCGACGCCGATTTCTTCCTGCGCCGCATTACGCAGGCGATGGAGCTGCGGGAGCGCAGAGGGGTGAATCCCCGCCTCTGCCGGCTCGTCTGGAGCGAGAGCGACGGGCTGCCGGGGGTGATTGTCGACCGCTACGGCGATCTTCTCGTCCTGCAAACGCTCACGCTCGCCATGGATCAGCGCAAGGAGCTGATCGCCGACGCGCTGATGACGCTCTGCCAGCCCAAGGCAATTATTGAGCGCAACGACGCCCCGATCCGCCGCGCCGAAGGGCTGGAGAGCGTGGTCGGCGTCCTGCGTGGCGAAGCTCCCGAAGCGCTGGAGATCGAGGCCTGTGGGCTGAAATTTGAAATCGACCTGCTGCATGGGCAGAAGACCGGCTTCTACCTCGACCAGATCGACAACTACGCCGCCGTTGCCCCGTGGGCCAAGGGGCGCAAGGTGCTCGACTGCTTTGCCAATCAGGGAGCCTTCGCCCTCGCCTGCGCCAAGGCCGGAGCCGCAAGCGTGACCGCCGTGGAGATCAGCGCCGAGTGCGTGGAGCAGATCCGGGGGAACGCCCGGCGCAACGCGCTGGAGATCGACGCCGTGGAGGCAAACGTCTTCGACTACCTCAAGAACGCGGAGCAGGGGGAAGCCCGCTACGATCTGATCATTCTCGATCCGCCCTCCTTCACCCGGAATCGCCAGAAGCTCGCCGACGCCATGCGCGGCTACAAGGAGATCCACCTCCGTGCGCTCAAGCTGCTCAACCCCGGCGGACTGCTCGCCACCTTCTCCTGCTCGCACCACGTCGACTCCGCGCTCTTCCGCGAGATGGCGGCCGACGCCGCCGTGGACGCAAAGCGTACGCTCCGGCTCATCGAGAGCTATGGGCAGGCCGCCGATCACCCTGTCCTCCTCAATCTCCCCGAGACGCAATACCTCCACGGCTTCCTCGCCGAGCTGGTGCCGGGGCGTTAGGGCGCGTTAACACGAGAGGGATTAGGTGAAAAACTCCCGATAAGCTTCCTCCACCGCGTTCACTTCTTCGGTGGTGAGCGCGGAAAACTCCGCTCCAAGCGCCCGCTTGGACAATCTCCCCTCCCCCTGCCGAAGAAAGGAGATGAGAAGTTCCACCGTCCGGTCAGGCATCTCGAAATGCCCGATAATCCATGACTTCATCCGGTCATGCTTTGTCAGATAGGCCACCTCTTCCGGAAAACTGGATTCGACGGTCTGACGGACACACTCGTAGAGAAACTCCGCCTGAGAAGTGGCGTCAAAGAACCGGTAGAGATCAAGCGTTTCATTGAGCACTTCCACGTTATTCCTCCCGGTCGGCTCCCACTCGATCAGCGGCAACCGCGGCTTGGAATAAGCCTCCAGCGTTCTCCGGTACTCGTCCAGCCGCTCCAGAATGACGGCGGAAATCGGAAACACGATCCCTTTGGGGGCAAAGCCGGTCGCTGCCAGAACGTGATGAATCAGATAACGGTGGATGCGCCCGTTCCCATCGGCAAACGGGTGGATAAAGACGAAGCCAAAAGCGATCGCGGCGGCCAGCAGAACAGGATCATACGCCGTCCCGGTCAGTCGCCGTTCCGCTTCCGTCAGTCCCTCTATGAGCAGCGGGAGATCCTGCCAGCGGGCAGAAAGATGCTCCGGCACCGGTGTCATCGTCAGCCGGTCGTGTGTACCGACGAAGCCCCCTTCATCGCGCCATCCCATGCGGACAAAGCGGACATCCTCAATGACAATCCGCTGAAGACGCAGCAATTCGTCCGGAGTCAGATCATGCTCTCCGGCCTGCGCAATTGCCCGCGCCCAGCGCTCCGCCCGATTGCGGGGAGGTCGCTCTCCTTCAATCGCGTAAGACGCTCTGGAATCCTTCAGCAGAAGAAAGGCAGCGGCGCGCAGGACAATATCGGGATGAATCGCTCCCATCGCCTTTCTGGCACCGGCGGACAGGCTTCGCGCCATCAGAGCATCAAGCTTCTCTGTCCGCCGGATCAAGGGGCAGAAGTTTTGGACGCCGGGCAAATTGTTCCGGACGCGATGCCGCTTGGAGAAAGCAGCCGGTCCGGGGTATTGAAAAACGGGATTGATGGCGTCGACATAATCGCCCGCTTTGGAGTCAGGCAGGTCGAGGAGGCTCCCCGTCAGCCATTCATAAAAAAACCAGATCCGGCGACTATATTGACCGGTTGGTTCGCGGCGAACGATGGCCACGATCTCCTCCCCCCTGATTCGGGAAAACAATCCGCTCAGGACCGCAAGATCGACCGCTTCATGCTTCAAGGCAAAGGTGAGATGGCCCGCCAGCGTATCCTGCGGCAGATGCTTGGGAGTAAACACCCGCCACCGATCCGTCTCGTACTTCCTGTGCTTCGCGCTAATGGCACAAAGCTTCCACGGCAGAGGAACGGCCAATTCATAACGGGCGATCAATGCAGCGTAGCCCGCCAGACGCATTTTTGCTTCAGGGAGGGCGAGGTCATGAAAAACGGTGATGGGATCTGAAAAATGAAGATCCTTCATGGTGTTTTATTAAAAACGTCGGTTAAATCGAGATTAACATGAAAAATCATGATTCCCACCAAAATTCTTTTTGCACAAATTACCCGCTTTTTGCCTTTCTTGGACAAAACTCGGGCAAGAAGGTCATTTTTCTTCTATAAATGGTTTGCCCTTTAAGGAAAATGCGGTTTACTGGCTTCTGTTTTTCCGCCGCTTATTCCTTTTTCGTCTCGAATGAAAGGTTTGCCATCCTCCGTCCACAAGCCCTTTGACAAGGTGCTCCGCTTTCTTGAAGAGCGCGAGAACACGGGGGAACTTCTGGCGGGAAGTCGGCTCCCCACGGCGGAAGCGCTCGCGGCGCATCTGGAGATCAGCGCCGGGACGGTCAAGAATGTCTACCGGACGCTCGCCCGTGAAGGGCGCGTGAAGACGCAGGTCGGCGTCGGCTCCTTCTGGCTGGGCGGAGGGAAAGCTCCGGAGCATCGCCACTATCGTATCGCCTTTCAGATCGGACATGCTCCCTCCATCGCTTCGGGAGAGCTGGAGACGGCTCTGCGCGGTCGGACCGGCTGGAGCGGGGCGATCCTCGGCGGATTCCTCAAGCGGAAGCTGGAGCGGGGCTTGAACGTGACCATGGAGCTTTACCCGCAGACGATGGAGGCACTTTCGCGCGGCGGTCCGGCTCCGGACGGCGTGATCGACCTGAGCCTTGTGGCCCATCCCACGTTTCCGGCGCAGCTGCCCGTCATTCATCTCAACCCGCCGTTCGAATGGGCGTGCCGGAATTTCGTGGCGCCGGACTACTACCATTGCAGCCGGGCGCTGGGCGAGACGTGGCGCGCGGCGGGGCGGCGACGCATCCTTTTTGTGACCTGCAATTCGTGGGCCCAGTCCACCTCCACGCTGCTGCGCTACAGCGGTCTGATGACGGGAATCGGCGAGGCGATTGCGGAGACGGAGATTCGGATTTTTGAAGCGAGCGGTCCCGGTCCGGAGAGCAGCTGTGAAGCCGCCGCGCTGCTCGACCGCTGGCAGCCCGATGCGGTCTACTGCATCGGCGATCTGCTCGCCCGGGGGATCATCCGGCTGCTGCATGAGCGCGGGATCTCCGTCCCTGATGAAGTCAGCGTGGTCGGCGGCTGTAAGACCGAGAGCGGCAGCGAGCGCCCGATGATCACCAGCATGGCGCATCCGCTCGAAACCGTCGGCGCAGGTCTGCTCGACGCAATCATCCGGCGCATCCAGTCCGGCGGGCGCGACGTCGCCGGGCGCTATGAGCCCGTCCCCTTCAGCCTTGGCAGCAGCACCACCCCCGCGGAGAACGAACTGCTCTTCCAGCACGTTCGCGCCGCTGCCGCTACCGCAGGACTGGAGCCTTTACTGTAATTTTTACCCTTCTCACCAACCCAACACCAAAAACTGCACTATGAGCACACCCATCACCGTCGCCATCGTCGGCCTTGGCCGCGCCGGCTGGAGCCTTCACCTCAACCCGATCCTCGCGATCCCCGGCTTCAAGATCGTTGCCGTCGCTGACCCCGCCGCCGACCGTTGCGCCGAGGCGGTGGAAAAGACCGGCGGCTGCCAGACGTTTGCGAATATCGACGAGCTGCTCGCCGGTTCCGACGCGCAGGTCGTGGCGGTTGCCACTCCCTCCTCCTTCCACTACTCCGACGCCATCAAGGTTCTGAATGCCGGGCGTCATTGCATCCTCGAAAAGCCGATTGCCCTGAGCCATGCCGAAGCGCAGGAGATGGTCGCGCTGGCGAAGGAGAAGAACCTCAAGCTCTTCGTTCACCATACCTTCCTGCATCGCCCGGAGTATCACCACTTCCAGAAGGTGATCGACAGCGGCAAGCTCGGCCCGATCTACAACATCCGCATCATCCGGGGCGGCTACGCCCGCCGCTGGGACTGGCAGACGCTCCGCAAGAACGGCGGCGGCCAGCTCAACAACACCTGCCCGCACTTCTTCACCCTCCTGCTGCCGCTGCTCGGCTCCCCGGTGAAGGACGTCTTCGCCGACCTGCGCAATATCAAGGACGCGGGCGACGCTGAAGACCACGTGCATGTCGTCCTCCGCACCGAGAGCGGCATCACCGGCGACCTCACGATCTCCTCCGCGCTGGCAGGCGAGAACGGTCCGACCTACACGCTCAACGGCAAATACGGCGGACTCACCAGCGACGGCGTCACCTCCAAGCTCCGCTACTACGATCCGACCAAGGTCGATTCGCTGGAAGTCATCGACGCCGCCGCTCCCGGCCGCGCCTACCTCCGCGAAGAGCTGCCGTGGGTGGAAGAGACGATCACCGTGGAGCCCGCGCCAGTGAGCGGCTTCCATCAGAATATCTTCGACGTTCTGGCGAACGGCGCCGAGCAGGTGGTCACGCCGGAGAGCGCCGCCGAGGTCGTCCGCGTTACGGAGATGTGCTACGCCGCCGCTCCCGGATACTAGGGATCAGCAAACCTTCACATTACTTAGCCAAGCTATGAGTACTTTGAAAATCGGCATGGTGGGCCTCGACACTTCGCATGTCACGGCCTTTGCCAATCTCCTGCACGACAGCGCCAATGCGAACCACGTCCCCGGAGCACGCATCACGGCGGCTTTCCCGGGCGGTTCGCCGGACTTCGACAGCAGCATCAACCGCGTCGAAGGCTTTACCAACGAGCTGCGCGACAAGCACGGCGTAGCGATCGTGGGAAGCATCGCTGACCTCAAAGGGCAGTGCGACGCGATCTTTCTGGAGTCGGTCGACGGTCGCGTACACCTCAGCCAGTTCCGCGAAGTCGCGGGCTGGGGCGTTCCGGTCTTCATCGATAAACCGCTGACCGTCTCCTCCTGCGAAGCGCGCGAAATCGCGAACATCGCCAAAGAGACCGGGACGCGTGTGATGAGCGCCTCGGCCATCCGCTACGGACAACCGCTTCAGGAGGCGATTGCGGATGACGCGCTCGGCGCGATCACCGGCGGCGACTTCTTCGGCCCCATGGCGCTGATTGAGGTTCTGCCCGGCTTCTTCTGGTACGGGATTCACACGGTCGACATGCTCTACGCGACGCTCGGCGCAGGCTGCCGCGAAGTTGCGGTAACCCGCGACGGCGCGAACGACCTGATTGTCGCCCAGTGGGCCGACGGTCGGATCGCCACGGCGCGTGGTCATCGCACGGGCAACAACCAGTTCGGCGGGACGATCCACCGCGAGAAGGGCAGCCAGGCGGTGAACGTCTCCACCTCGCCGAAGCCGTACTACGCCAGCCTTCTGGAGAAGGTGCTCGCTTTCCTCAACGGCAACGACGTGCTCGACTTCGAGCAGTCCGTGGAGGTGATCCGCTTCCTCGAAGCGGCGAACGAAAGCGTGGCGAACGGCGGCAAGCCGGTGGCGCTGTAAGCGTTCCAGTAAAATTCAAAAAGCGCGACCTCGGGAGCTCCCGGGGTCGCGCTTTTTGTTTGTCGCTGAAAAAAAAATCGCAGAGGGCTACGCGATCTCGTCGAGATCGAAATAGCGCAGCGCGCCGGGGAGCAGGCGGGGCTTGATGTTGTGCGTGTTGTAGTAGCGGCTGGTGGCGATGGAGGTCCAGGTAAAGGGATTCTCCCATGTGTGGGATTTCACGCGCGGGTCGACCGCCGCTGCCAGTCGGGCGTAAACGCCCTCGGGGCCGCAGCCGTAGAGCCGAAGGTCGGAGAGATCGAGATCGCTCCACTGCCCGGGAAGTCGCTCCAGCGCGTCGATGGCGCGGGTGACTTCCCACGTGCGCAGCGCGGCAAGGCTGTCGCCGTTCCACCGCAGTTCATCATCGAGCTTGAAGAGCAGCCCGTAGAAGCCATAAAGATTTTCCGCGACCGGCTCCAGCGGCCCCATGGCGGAGAGATTGAGCACCAGCACGGCGCGGCCCTGCGCCGCTTCCGCCGTCAGCCACTCGTAGTGGTCGCGGATGCGCCGTGAGCCGTCTTCCCATAGGGCGATGGTGACGCCCCGCCGTTCCTGCCCCGGAAGGCGGAAGAGATGCCCCAGATTGGCGACATAGGGCTGGGGATACCAGAAGGCGGTATCGACATCGAATGCTTCGCAGACCTCGTCGCTCAGGATCAGCCGTGGGCTGATCGGTCCGGACGGCGTCTGAACCTCCCGGGGGCCAAAGACCTGCTCCCGCAGCCAGCCGATTGCCCGGGCCTTCCGCTCCTCGGGCGGCAGGGCGTGGCGCTCCGTCGCAGCCTCGGCCACGCGGGCGACGTTCGCGTGAAAGACAAATTCGGCATCGGCAAAGTCGCCGCTGACCTGTCCGGAAGTCGTGCAGGCGATTTCCGCTTCGGGGAGCGGACTCCCCTCCCATGTGGAGGTGTCGATGGTGCGCCCGAGCAGGTGCTGGGCGAAGAAGCGGGCTGCGTGCCGCGCCAGCGGTGTGGTATAGCCGTGGGTACTGGCATCCTCACAGAGCTCCAAGCGAGCGGGACAGTCATGCATCTCCCAGAACCGTCGCACGCGCTCCACCGAGCGGCGCGTCCCTTCGATGGGGAAAAAGTCGGACTGCACCGCCAGCACGGCCAGAGACTTTGGAGCCATCGCCAGCAGCAAATCCTCGTGGTCAAACCCCGCTGCGGTGAAGCCGGGCCAGATCTGCTCGGCGTCCTGCGCCTGCCCGGTGTGAAAATAGCTCTCGCGGTTCATGACAAACGTTCCGGGCGCGGCGGCCTGAATCCGGGGATCGGTCGCCATGAGCATGCAGGTCTGCGTCCCGCCGCCGGAGTTCCCCGTCACGCCGAGGCGACTGGCATCGACTTCGGGGCGCGTGGCGAGGTAGTCGAGCGCGCGCATGGCGTCGTGCAGGAAGTAACGGGCGATGGTGTCACCGACCAGTCGGCAGGGCGTCCCCGCGTAGTCGTGGTCTCCGGTGGCTGCGCGTACGCGCAGTTTCCCGGTGGCGGCGTCGTAATAACTCCAGCGTTCCCCCTGCCCTACGGGGTCCATGGCAAGCACGATTAATCCGGCGCGGGCGAGCATCTGGCAGACGGACTGATAACGGTCGGCGGCTTTGCCGTTGGCGGAGTGTCCGCAAAGAAAAAGGACGGCAGGGGTTTTCTCCGCCCGGTCGTCCGGGAGGTAGAGATTCGTGGTGACGTAGTGGCGCGGACGGGATTCGAAGATCACCTTCTCCATGGTGTAGCCTTCACGCCGCAGCGAGCCGGTGACGCGCGGATTGAGCGGGGTGTCCGAGGGCGGCAGCCCGCCGAAAGCGTCGATGAGGAAGCGGCGCACGGCCTCCTGTCGCTCCCGCAGGGCCTCGGGAGTGGCGATGGCGTCCCGGGCGGCATCGCCCTCGGCGAAGAGCCGGGTGGATTGCCGCGCGATGGCTTCCTTGAGCTGATTGGCCGGATGGCTGTAGGCGAAGCCGGTCTTCTCGAGTTGGGATAAGGTCATCATGAGTCTTTTTTCTCCGCGGCGGGTGCAGGTCGGAATCGCAGGCCGGTCGGCGTGGTGGCCAGTCCGCCCTCCGCGGTTTCCTTGAGGGCGCGCGGCATCCGGCGACCGATATCGCGCATGGCGATCACCACATCGTCAAAGGGAACGACGCATCGCGCCTCGGCCAGCGCCATCGTGGCGGCGAGAAAGGAATGGACTGCGTACATCCCATTGCGACTGACGCACGGGACCTCTACGTAGCCGCCGATGGGGTCGCAGACCAGCCCGAGCGTGTTCATCAGCGCAAAGGCTGCGGCGTTGACGGCCTGTCGGGGCGTCCCCCCGATGGCTTCGACGATTGCTGCCGCCGCCATGCTCGACGCGCTCCCGACCTCGGCCTGACATCCGCCGCGCGCGCCGGAGAAGCAGGCGTTCTCACCGATGATATGGCCGACGCCCGCAGCGGTAAAAAGGGCGCGGGCGGCCATCTCATCGCTCAGCCCGTGAGTCTCCTGCAAGGAGAGCAGACAGGCAGGAACGATCCCGGCGGAGCCCGCCGTGGGGGTGGCGACGATGCGACCGAAGGCGGCGTTGGTCTCCAGTACGGCGAAGCCGTAGGCGATGGTTTTGGCGAACTGCGCGCCGAAAAGCGGGGCATCGCTCCGGGCATACTGGTAGAGCTTTTTTGCGTCACCGCCCGAGAGGCCGCTGGGGGAAAGGCCGTCAATGGCCAGCCCTTTGGCCACGGAGTCGCGCATGAGGCGGAAGTAGCCGGTCATCCGCTCCAGAATCTCCTCGCGGGAGGCCTGCGTGGCGTCGATCTCGCGCCGCAGGGTGACTTCGCTGATGCTCAGCCCGTGCGTTTCGCAGAGCGCGAGCAGCTCTGCGGCTTTGGTGTAGTGGAGGCGGTCCATAGGTGTCTCCTCAAGAGGGTCAGATCAGGCGACCGGTCACCCGCTGCTGGGAGACGTGGTCGATCCGCTGAAGCAGCGCCACGACCTCGGGCTGCGGCGGGGCGTCGAGTTCCACGACGGTAAGCGCTTCCGCGCCGCGATGTCGGCGGGCGGTGCGGATGGTGGCGATGTTGGCCTCCACGCAGGCGAACGCGGCGGTAACGTGCGAGAGGAATCCCGGCTTGTCGTGATGCCAGATGACGAGCGCGTCGAGCGATCCGGAGAGCAGCGTCTGGAATCCGTCGATTCCGGTGACTTCGATGTTCCCTCCGCCGACCGAAGCGGCGACGAGCGTGAGGCGGTGGCCGTTATCGGCGGTCAGCTCGAAGCGGGCGCTGTTGGGGTGGGCGCTCTCGCCGAGGTCCACGGCTTCAAATCGCACTTCTTTGAGCCCGGCGGCTGCCGCGAGATCCAGCGCGTCTTTCAACCGCTCGTCGTCCGGAGCCCAGCCGAGCAACCCGGCGACGAGGCCGCGATCGGTGGCGTGTCCCCGCCCGGTGGCGGCGAAGGAGCCATGCAGCCCGATGAGCGCCGAGGCGGGTGTTTCCCCAAGAAGGTGATGCCCCATGAGGCCGATGCGCACGGCTCCGGCGGTATGCGAACTGGAGGGGCCGATCATCGAGGGACCAATGATTTCAAAGACAGAGTTCATCCCGTCCCCCATCAAACACCTCTTTGCTCAGGATTCAACCTGAATCATTGCCCGTCCGATCCCCGTGGCCATCCGGCGGCCAGTCGGGCGATGACGGCGGGGTAGAGGACATGCTCGGCCTCCTGAATCCGACGGTGAAGCGTCTCGGCGGTATCGTCCGGGAGGACGGGCACCTGCTCCTGCGCGATGGTAGGGCCGGTGTCCATTCCTTCGTCCACGAAATGCACGGTGCAGCCGGACACGGGCGCGCCGTCCTGCAATGCCTGTTTCCACGCTTCCAGCCCCGGGTAGGCGGGGAGCAGCGATGGATGGATGTTCACAATCCGCCCGGGGAAGGCTTCCAGCAGGGGTGCTTTGACCATGCGCATGTAGCCCGCGAGGATAACCAGCTCAACTCCGGCTTCGGTGAGCATTCGGGCCAGCTTCTGCTCCACCTCCGGCTCCAGTTTCGTTTTGAAGCGGCCCGGCGGAAGGTACTCGGCCCGCATTCCGCGTTCACGCGCCAGATTCAGAATCCCCGCGTCGGGGAAGTCGGAGATGACGATGCGAACTTCAGCAGGTACGGTACCGGCTTCAATCCCTGCGGCGATGGAGGCAAAGTTCGAGCCTTTACCGGAGCCGAGGACGCCGATGCGGAGCGGAGTGACAGGAGCGGACATAAGAGGAGAGACAGCGCGGAGCGGAAAGTGTTTTAAGAAAAAAATGCCCCGTTGGCCTTTTAAGGTTTACGGGCGCTTTCGATAAGGTTCGTGGTTGAGCGCCCGGGGATGAGCCGCAGGATGCGGATGTCGGACCCCGCCGCGTCGAGCGCGCGGCGTTCGTCGGGATCGAGGGTCTCGGGGGTGTAGTCGCCGCCTTTGGCGTAGACGTGGGGACGGACGGTGGCAATAAGGCCGGTCATCCGTGTCTCTTCGGTGGTGGGGTAAATGACAACGTAATCGACGCAGGCCAGCGCGGCCAATACCTCCGCGCGATCGTTCTCACCATTGAGCGGACGGGTCGGGCCTTTCAATGCTTTGACGGAGCGGTCACCGTTCACCGCCACCACCAGCGCGTCCCCCAGCGCCCTCGCCTCCTGAAGGTAGCGCACGTGGCCGACATGCAGCAGGTCAAAGCAGCCGTTGGTAAAAACCAGCTTCCGGCCCTCCGCGTCGAGGCGGTCGCGCTCGGCGCAAAGGGCTTCCGGCGTCAGCAGTTTCGGGAAAGGCTCGGGCATGGATGAAAGTGGTCAGCTTCCACCTACCGGGGGGGCCGAATCAAGCCCCTTTTGCCCTCTTTTGCCCCCTTTTGCCTCGCGCGGGCGGGCCGTCAGAGTCCGCCTCCTGATTCCTTCACTCTCTTCAGGCCAGTTCGACGTAGCAAATCTGATTGTAACGGTCCCGATCAATATAGAAGGGGAGATAGCGCTCCTTTTCTTGATCGGACAAAAGCGATGAGGCCGTAATGCCCTCTCTTCCTGATGGGGCGAACAACGGCGGAAATTCGTAGTAAAGTCGAAGGTTCTTCCGCAAAAAAGTGGCGTCGAAGTCGTTTGGGGTCACGAAATCGCGGGAGTACTGGGGAATAACGAAATCCTGCCCATTGCGGAAACGCTTAAATCGCGCCTTGGCGAAACGAAGGAGTTTACTGCGGAAGCTGCTGTAATTCTTCGCTTTCTCTTCGGCCAGATAGGAACCGAAGCCGCTCCCCTCAAAAGCATGGCGCAAGGTATAGAAATCGCCTTCGCCAGAGGGGTAGTTATCCTCGAACATAACGCGTGAAAAACCGAACCAACGGCAGAGTGTCAGGCGGGAATAGGCATTCTGGTGGTCATCGAAGAAGACGAGCGCCTTTGAAGGGTCGATCCCGCGCCAGTCGATCTCCGAGAAATCAATAGAGTGATAAGTTGCCTTCGGCGAAATATAGATCCGCTTGGCAAGATTCGGATCAATGCAGATCAGTCGGCTCCCGGGACTTGCCTGTTCCAGAAACCAGGTGCCCATTCCTTTCCACACACCGCTTTCGATGATGGTTTCAGGTTGGAGACACTGTACGATGAACCATGTTGCGAAGAGATGGGGAGCCCCCATCCCATCAGTGTTATCCTGAAACGGTCGCCTTTCATATAGACTCAAAAACTCGTCAATCTTGCCGCAGATGGTCTCCTCGCTCCAGGGAGGGGTACCGATCGAGGGGATGGAGGGGTGGGACATTGCAGGATGCTGATCTGCTACGATTTCCGACAGGCGTTTGTCGGGCCGGAACGTACCGTGTCTGAACCTTTTGTCAAGCCTGGAATTTGCTTGATCAAGCTCCCAAGCCCCTTCTGTGCCTCCGCGCAGGCGGGCGCAGCCCGCCGCTTCGGAGCGGTGCGGGTGAAGGGTCAGTTGGGGCGACGGCGGGCGAATATCCAGACGATACAGGCGCCAAAGGAAAGAAGGAGAAGCACCGGTACGATCAGCAGAAGGTCGACCCGAATATTCCAGCCAAGTGCTGCGGCGATGATTTCCCAACCGGTCGCGATCAGCCATGCGGCCGGAGCTGCTTTTGCCAGTACGGCGGACTTCCCGGCAGGCCAGAAAGTCAGCAATGCATAGGGCGATGCCGTAATCAGGAACCCGATAAACGCCATCATCGCAAGGGGCATCATGCGTTCCTTTTACTCGACCCGAAAGGCGAAGGCAATGCGTCAAACAGCGGTAGGGTCAGGCGCTCACCGAACTCCCTTCCTGTACCATTCCACCAACCAGACGCACAGCTTCCAATCGCCGGCGTCAGCCAGCCAGAACCCCACCCAGTGGGCCGAGGTGTTGCAATGCCATGACGGGCTCTCCGGCGGTGCGCGAGGCGTCGAGGTCGACTTCAAATTCGGCGACCCAGTCGTTCTCTTCTTCGGGATCGATGAGCATCTGCTGGACGCGCCAGAGCCGTCGCCCGTCGCTCTCGACGGGGAGTGGGATGACGTGGGTATGTCGCTGGTTGCGCGCTTCGGGGTCGAGTCGCAGGCGGGTGTGCGAGTCGGCGAACCGGTCCATAGCGGCTTCCAGCGTGACGGGGTCCCAAGCTTCTCCGGCGATCTCCAGCGCGGCTTCCCAGTCGCGAACGATCAGGGCGCGGAGGAAGCCAAAGAGGCGGGTGCGGATGGCGATGGTGAAGGCGGCGGTGTTCCGCGTGATGTCGCGCTCGGCATCTTCGGCTCCGGGCGGACGCAGCTCGGGGGCGTCGTCGGAGCCGGTCCAGTCCGGGTTGCGCATTTTCTCCCACTCGTCGAGCAGGCTGGAGTCGACCTGCCGGAGCATGGCGCGGAGGTACTCCTCCATCTGGCGCAGTTCGTCGGTTTTGGCGGGTTCGGGGACGGTTTGCGCGAGCACTTTGTGCACGCTGGAGAGATAGCGCAGCAGCGAGCCTTCCATGCGGTGCAGTTCGTACACTTTGATGGTGTCGGAGAAAGAGCGGTACTCCTCGAACATCTCCCGGGCGACCGATTTGGGCCGGATGTTCTCCTGCCCTACCCACGGGTGTCGCTCGGCAAAGGCGTTGAAGGTGGTGTAGATAAATTCGCGGTGCGGCTTGGGGTACTCCAGTTTTTCGAGTTCCTCCATGCGGGCGTCGTACTCCATGCCGCCGGCTTTCATCTCGGCGATGGCCTCGGTTTTGATCCGGTCGAGCTGACGGCGCAGAATGGCGTCGGGGTTCTCCAGGATCGACTCGGCGAGCGTGAGGACGGTAAGGGCGTAGTCGGGCGCTTCGCGGTCGAGCAGCGGCAGGGTGTCGTGCAGGTAGAGCGAGAGCGTCTGGTTCATGGAGAACGCGTCCTGAAGCCCGGTGTTGATCCGGTGCCGTGCGCCGTCCCCGGTGCGCGGGATGATCTCGACGATGCCACGCTCCACGAGGCCGCGGAAGAGCTGCCACGCCCGGCGGATGTGCTCGCGCCTGGTTTTGGCGGGTTCGTGCGAGCGGCGGATGAGATCGCGCATGGCGATGCGTCCGTCGCCTTTGCGGCTGAGCACATTGAGTAGCATTCCGTGCGTTACCTGAAATCGGGAAGTGAGCCGCTCAGGGGGGGCTGAGGTGAGACGCTGGAAGGTCTGCTGATCCCAGTTGACGTAGTTCTTCTCCGGCGGTTTGCGGCGGACGAATTTGTTCCCCTTTTTTCGCTCCAGCTGGAGGTTTTCAATGACATGCTCGGGGGCTTGCGCGACGACCCAGCCTTTATCGTCAAAGCCTTTGCGCCCGGCGCGTCCGGCGATCTGGTGAAAGTCGCGCGCGGTGAGGATACCGGTTTTCTCGCCGCTATATTTGCAGAGCTTTGTAAAGAGGACGGTGCGGATGGGGACGTTGACACCGACGCCGAGGGTGTCTGTGCCGCAAATGACTTTGAGCAGTCCGCGCTGGGCGAGTTGCTCGACGAGGATGCGGTAGCGCGGGAGCAGTCCGGCGTAGTGAATGCCGATCCCGGCGCGGAGCCACTTTTTGATGTTCGGCCCGTAGGGGCTGTTGAACTTCACGCCTTCGAGGGCTTCGGCGATGGCTGCTTTTTCTTCACGCGTGGAGGTGGGAAGGCTGGTGAAATCCTGCGCGCTCTTCGCGGCTTCCATCTGCGTGAAGTGGACGACATAGATCGGCGCTTTGCCTTCCTGCAAGAGGTTCTCCACGGTCTGCGGCAGAGGGGTTTCGCTATACGAAAACTCCAGCGGGACGGGGCGATCGGTGGATGAGACGAGGGCGCTCGGCAGGCCGTTGAGGCGCGTCATCTCTTCCTCAAAGAAGGCGGTCTCGCCGAGCGTGGCGGACATGAGGAGAAAGCGCGTCTGCGGCAGGGTGAGCAGCGGTACCTGCCATGCGACGCCGCGGTCACGATCGCTGTAGTAATGGAACTCGTCCATGACGACGTCGCGCACGTCGGCTTCCGCGCCTTCGCGCAGGGCGATGTTGGCGAGGATCTCGGCGGTGCAGCAGAGGATGGGGGCGTCGCGGTTCACTGTGGCGTCGCCGGTGCTCAGGCCGACGTTCTCGGGACCGAACTCGCGGCAGAGAGCGAGCCACTTCTCGTTTACCAGCGCCTTGATCGGGCAGGTGTAGACAGAGCGCCGTCCCCGCCCGAGGGCGAAGAAGTGGAGGGCGGTGGCGACGAGCGATTTGCCGGAGCCGGTCGGGGTATTGAGGATGACATTGTTCCCGGCGGCCAACTCCAGCAGCGCGTTCTCCTGCGCGGGGTAGAGGGTGATCCCCCTGCTGGCGAAGTGCTCCAGCAGGGCGTCGAGGAGGAGGTCGGGCGAGGGCCTCTCTCCCCCGCTCTGCCGGGTGAGGGAGGCGAGCAAGGTCACCAGAGGTGCACGGTCGCTAGTCATTCGTGATAGATCATTCTCTGGGAGCCGAGACGCGGTTCGCCCGGAAGATGAGGCGCACGGCGTCGAGCCGCAGGCGGGGCTCGGCGAGGACGTCGCGCAGGTCGTAGAGTTGATGGCGCAGGACTTCGATCTCGCTCTCGCGGATGGCGGGATTGACGGCTTTGAGGTCGCAGAGCCGGGCGATTTCGCCGCTCAGCTCGCGCTGCATCCGGATGAGCGCCTGCGCAAGAATTTTTACCGACTCGGCCTGCGCCTGCACTTCCGCCTGCTCGATCATGCGCGGGAGGTATTTGTAGCAGAGGTCGGTACGCCCGAGCACGGTGCTGACCGGGGCGTCCTCCAGCGCGCCGAGGTCTTCGGTGATCGGTTCGTAGCGGTTGTCGATCAGGATGGCGACAGGCGTGGGCGGCAGGAACCGCGCGGCGTGCAGCTCCCCGGGGGCAACGGCTTCGAGGATGAAGACCGTCTCCAGCAGCGCGGTCTCGGGGCCGTTGGTCCGCGTGAGGGAAAGGGCGGCGTTCCCCTGCGGTCCGCCGAGCAGCAGCTCGAAGGCTCCCCGGACGGCGGGGTGATCCCATGTGAGGAAAACGACGTCTTCGCGCGCAAGGGCGCGGGCGCGGTCGGCGGTGAGGGTGACGCCCTCGGGAGGGATGCCGGGGAAGGTGGGGCCACCCGCTCCGGGGGTGACGATCCATGTCCGCTCGGCGATGTCCTCGACGTTCACGCCGTACTGGTCGAAGACGCGAAGCATGAAGTCGTCCAGCGCGGTGTCGGCGTCGAGCGCGCGGATGGCTTCGATCATCGCCTCGGCGGCGCGGGGGCGGCGGCTGTTGAGCTCCAGCAGCCGGTCGTGTCCCTCGGCGAGGCGTTCACGGACTTCCTCGCGGGCGGCCTGTCCTTCGGCGATGAGTGCATCAAGGGGATCGCCAGCGGCTTTCTTTCCGCGCTTGGGCTTGGGCGCTTCGCCGAGCGCGAGGGCACGGACGGCTTCCTGCGTTTTGGCGAAAAGCTCGGCGGCTCCGTGGAGGTTCTCTTCAAAGGCGTTGAGGCCTTCGTGGAACCAGCGGGCGAGAACTTCGTACGGGCCTCCGGCGAGGTAGGGGATGTAAATTTTGATGTCGGCGCTCTGACCGATACGGTCGAGGCGACCGATCCGCTGCTCAAGCAGCTCGGGGTTCTCGGGCAGGTCGAAGAGGACGAGGTGATGGGCGAACTGGAAGTTCCGCCCTTCGCTGCCGATCTCGGAGCAGATGAGAAGCTGTGCGCCGTCTTCCTCGGCGAACCATGCGGCGTTCCGGTCGCGCTGGAGGAGGGTGAGGTCTTCGTGGAAGAGCGCGGTGGGGGCGCTGGTCTCTTCGCGCAGGGCGGCTTCGATGGCAATGGCCTTTTCCCGGGTACGCGCGATGAGGAGGACCTTGCCGCCCTTGAGTTTTTTGAGGAAGGCGACGAGCCAGTCGATGCGGGCGTCGCCGGAGAAGTCAAAGGCCGCTCCCGGCGCGGCGGCGAATTCTTCCTGCGCGGCTGCCACGACGGCTTTTGTCGCTTTCAGCGGGATGAGCATGGCTTTCCGCTTGGGGAAACCGGCGAGGAGCGCCCGGGTGTTCCGGAACATGACGCGGCCGGTGCCGTGCTGGTCTACGAGGGCTTCGAGCAGAGGCGTGGCGGCGGCGCTATCGCCTCCCTTGAGGGCGGCGGACAGATCAGCGATGCGGCCGGGCATACCTTTCAGCCGGGTGTACTCTTTGACGGTGAGCTTTTTCTTTTCCAGCAGCTTTCCGGCGATGAGGCCGATGGGCTGATATTCCCCGGTCTCTTCGATGAACGCTTCGAGCGATGGGTAGCGATCCGGATCAAGCAGGCGCAGGCGGGCGTAGTGCCCCTCGGTGCCGAGCTGCTGGGGAGTGGCGGTGAGCAGCAGGAGTCCACGCGATTTCCCGGCGAGGGCTTCGACGAGGGTGTACTCGGGACTGGCAGCTTCGGGGCTCCACTGGAGGTGATGCGCTTCGTCGACGATGAGCAGATCCCACCCGGCTTCGATGGCCTGCTGGCGACGGTGCTCGCTCCCGGCGAGCCATGCGGTAGAGGCGAGGATGAACTGGTCGTCGAGAAAGGGGTTGGCGTCCGGCTGATGCTCCTGAATGGCGGCGCAGCGCTCTTCGTCAAAGAGGGAGACGAGGAGGTTGAATCGCCGCAGCAGCTCGACGAACCACTGGTGCGTGAGCGCTTCGGGGACGAGGATGAGGACGCGGGAGGCTTTCCCGGTAATGATGAGGCGATGCAGGATGAGGCAGGCCTCGATGGTTTTCCCAAGGCCGACTTCGTCTGCGAGGAGGACGCGCGGCACGGCGCGGCGGGCGACTTCGTGCGCGATGGCGAGCTGATGCGGGATGAGGTCGATCCGCGCCCCGGCGAAGCCGTACGCAGGGGAACCCTGTACGCGGCTCTGGTGGCGCAGCGCTTCGTGGCGCAGCTCGAAGAGGCGGCTTTCGTCGACCTGCCCGACAGGGATGCGGTCGCCCGGTTTATCGTAGGTGAGGAAGTCGCTGAGCTGCGTCTCCTCCAGCCGTTCGCCGCGTGCGCCGTTGTAGGTGAGCACGCCGTCGGCACGCTCGCTGACGAGGTGGACGGTGAAGCTCTCTCCATCGTGCGACCGAACGGTATCGCCGACTTTGAAGCGGACCCGTCGGAGCGGGGCGGAGCCCGCCGCATAAAGACGCATATCATTGGTGGCCGGATAGAACATCTTGATCCGGGTATGCTCGACATCAAGGACGATCCCTAAGCCCAACTCCGGTTCCGGTTCACTGATCCAACGCTGACCTGCTGCAAAACGCATCATATATGCTGACTATGGAAATAAGAAATAGACCACGCCGTATCCTGATGGAGAGACCTCCCCCCTTTCGGCGGCCAATTTGCCGCACGTTCCATGCCCGACGCGAGCGATGGAGAAGTTTTTTTCATCAATGGCTTCCGACCGGCAGGGGGGAGGGTTCCGGGGAGGGCGCATTGATGAGGATGAGAAATAAAGGACGGAGATCGGGAGAGTGCAAGCATCTCCCGAGCCTCCGTCCCGGAATTGATCAGATTTTTTCGCGACCCGTACAACAGACGCTATCGAGTCGCGAAATGGTATGTACTTAACCGCCTACTTCGGCGCGGGCTTCAGCGGCCAGCGCGGTGGAGAGGTAACGCTCGCCCGTGGAGCAGGCCACGGTGACGATGAGCTTGCCTTTGTTCTCGGGGCGCTTGGCGAGCTGCACGGCGGCCCATACGTTTGCGCCGGAGGAAATCCCGGCGAGGATGCCTTCTTCCTTGGAAAGGCGGCGGGCCATGGTGAAAGCGTCGTCGTTGGTGACGGTGATGACTTCGTCGATGACGGGGACATGGAGGTTCTCGGGGATGAATCCGGCGCCTGCACCCTGAATCTTGTGGGGACCGGGCTTGAGCGCTTCTCCGGCGATGCACTGGGTGATGACGGGGGAATCGACCGGCTCGACGGCGATGGCCTTGAAGCCGGGCTTGCGGGCTTTGATGGTTTCAGCAACGCCGGTGAGCGTACCGCCGGTGCCGACGGCGGAGACGATGAAGTCGACTTCACCATTGGTGTCTTCCCAGATTTCCTCGGCGGTGGTCTTGGCGTGGATGCCGGGGTTGGCGGGGTTGTTGAATTGCTGGGGCATCCAGGAGTTCGGCGTGTTTTTGACGATTTCCTCCGCCTTGGCGATGGCTCCCTTCATCCCTTCGGTGCCGGGGGTGAGGACGAGCTTGGCTCCGAGCATGGCGAGCAGCGTGCGACGCTCCAGCGACATGGTCTCGGGCATGGTGAGGATGAGCTTGTAGCCGCGGGAAGCGGCGACAAAGGCCAGAGCAATGCCGGTGTTGCCGCTGGTCGGCTCGACGATGGTGGTGTCTTTGTTGACCAGTCCGGCTTCTTCCGCTGCGGTGATCATGGCGGCACCGATACGGTCCTTGACGCTGCCGAGGGGATTAAAAAATTCGCACTTGATGGCGACGGTGGCTCCGAGACCTTCGGAGATGCGGTTGAGCTTGACGAGCGGCGTGCCGCCGATGGTTTCGACGATGTTATTGTAGAGTTTGCCCATGATATGTGGTGTCGTAGAATGGAGCGGAATTGCTCCATAAAGTGTTTGCTCTGAACCTCGGTTCTACACCCGCGCATCACTCTGTTCAAGGGCGATATCACGTTGTAAATAAACTATCGGAGGATTTTTTATGGCTACTCTGCTGTCCCAAACTGACCTTGAAGCGCAGCTCAAGCGGATTCCCGAATGGGAATGCAACGGGCGCGCGATTGAACGCCTTTTCGAGTTCGATGATTTCAGCGCTGCGATGGATTTCGTCAACGCTGTCGCCGATATCGCGGAGGAGGAGGATCACCATCCGGATATCGATATCCGATGGAACAAGGTGCGCCTCGTGCTGGCCACCCACAGCGAGGGCGGCCTGACGGAGCTGGATTTCCTCCTCGCCCGAAAAATTGACCACCTTTCCGACTAGCCACGTAGTGGCTTTCTGGCTGGCTGACGCCAGCGGTTGGTGGCTGGGCGTCTGGTTAGCAGGGCGGTACGGGGAGAGAGTCTCGATGGTTTAGAGAGTCCCCGCCGTAATGCCACTCGAATTACCCCCTCTCCGCATCCGCCTCGCCCCCCCGCGCGGCAGCGCGAGAAAGTCCAGACGAAGTCTGGCGGGGGTCTTGGATTTGGGCGATGGCTTCCATGACGCGGTCGCTGAGGCGTTGGTAGAGTTCGTTGCCGGTGGCGCCTTTCAGGTCTTCCTCGGTGAAGTGGATGGGGTCGCCGACGACGACGATGCAGGGCACGGGCCGGAAGCGGCCATTGCGCGGGAAGGCTTCGTACGCGCCGAAGATGCGCATGGGGACAACCGGGGCGAGGGTCTTCGCGATGATCAGCCCCACACCCGCCTGTCCGCGCTGGAGGTTCCCGTCTTTCGA
The DNA here is from genome assembly GCA_040392045.1 of Chthoniobacter flavus. Classification (GTDB taxonomy): domain Bacteria; phylum Verrucomicrobiota; class Verrucomicrobiia; order Chthoniobacterales; family Chthoniobacteraceae; genus DATMFV01. The sequence continues at coordinate 22,853 of JBEBWR010000016.1, forward strand.
GCGGGTCCCCTCGGGGAAAAGCAGCGTGGCGCCGCCGTCTTTAATGACGCGGACGAGCCGCTTGAGCGCGCTCATGTCCACGCCGCCGCGATTGACCGGGATGACGCCGATGTTCGGCAGAATCCGACCGATGATCGGCCAGTCGAGGAGGCTGCGACGGGCGAGAATGGCGAGCTGGCGGTTGGTGGCGAGTCCGGCAAGGGGCGGATCGACAAAGCTGACGTGGTTCATCGCCAGAATGGCCGGACCGCTCTCGATCATCTTTTCGGGGTTCACCACCCGATAGGAAAGGAAGGTGCGCGCGAGGAACTTCAGGAATTGGTAGGCTACCTGATAGGTCTTGGTCATGGTCGGATGAAAGTCGGGGCGTAGCCGCGATGGGCGAGTCGCTCGACGATGGCATCGACGACGCCCTCAATGGAAAGCTCGCTGCTGTCGATCACCTCTGCGCCGTCGGCTATACGCAGAGGCGAAGCGGCCCGCGAGGCGTCGAGGCGGTCGCGGGTGGCAAGATCGTCGTGAAGCCCCTGCGCGGCGCGGCGGCGGGAGCGGACTTCGAGCGAGGCGTCGATGTAGAATTTATACGGGGTGTCGGGAAAGACGACGGTGCCGATGTCGCGCCCTTCCATGACGAGCGGCCGGGAGAGGGCGTAATCCCGCTGACGGGCGACGAGCTCTTCGCGCACGGCCGGAAGCGCGGCGATGGCGGAGACGTTCGCATTGACTTCGGCGCTGCCGAGGTGAGGGGTGAGGTCTTCGCCGTTGACCCGGAGCGTGCTCTGATGATCCGCGACACCATACTCGACGGTCGCCGCCAGCCAGAGCGCGAGGACGGCGGCTTCGTCGTGGACGTTGACGCCGTTACGGACAGCCAGCCACGTGACGGCGCGGTACATCGCCCCGGTATTGACAAAGACGACGCCGAGCCGCCGGGCGAGCGCTTTGGCGACGCTGCTTTTGCCGGAGGCGGCGGGGCCGTCGATGGCGATGACGGGGTGATGAGGCATGGATGGGCAGGCTTTCTTTACGAGACGCAGCCCGGGGCGATCTGCTCCAGGGTGGCCCGGAAGCTCGGGTAGGAGATGGCGGCGCACTCCGCGCCGTCGATGGTGGTGGTCCCTTCGGCGAAGAGTCCGGCGATGGCGAAGGCCATGGCGATGCGGTGATCGTGGTAGCTCTCCAGCCGCGCGCCCTTGAGCGGGGTGCCACCGTAGATCTCCATGCCGTCTTCCGTCTCGGTGACCTGTACGCCCATGGCCCGGAGGTTATGGGCGACGGCGGCGAGGCGGTCGGTCTCCTTGACGCGCAGCTCGGCGGCGTCGGCGATGACGGTTTTTCCCTCGGCGAGCGCGGCAGCGACGGCGAGGACGGGCAGTTCATCGATGACGACGGGGATCTCCTTGCCCCGGATCTCGGTCCCCTTGAGCTGGACGCCCCGGATCTCAACGCTGCCGCGCGGCTCGCCTTCCTGCTCGTCGAAGAACTCGCGGACGTGCGCGCCCATGCGGATGAGGACGTCGAGGACGCCGGAGCGGGTCGGGTTCAGACCGACGTTCCGAATGATGAGGCGGCTATCGGGGCTGGCCGCAGCGGCGACGAGCCAGAAGGCAGCGCTGGAGATGTCGCCGGGGACGCGGAAATCGCGCGCCTCGGGCAGGATCGGGCCGTGCACGGAGACGGTCAGCCCGTCGCGTAGGACCGGGACCTGATACCACGCGAGCATCCGCTCGGTGTGGTTCCGGCTCTGCTCGGGCTCGGTGACACTGGTTTTACCCTTGGTGAAAAGTCCAGCGAGCAGGATGGCGCTCTTGACCTGCGCGCTGGCGACAGGGGAGTGATAGTGGATCGGCGTGAGGTCGCCGCCTTCGATGACGAGCGGCGGCGCGTTCTTCGGCCCTTCGGCGGTAAGGCGCGCGCCCATCTGGCTGAGCGGGTCGATGACGCGCTTCATGGGGCGCTTGGAAAGGGAGGCATCGCCGATCATCCGCGAGCGGAAGGGCTGGGCGGCAAGCAGGCCGGAGAGGAGGCGGATCGTGGTGCCGGAGTTCCCGCAGTCGATGTCGCCTTCGGGGGCGGTCAGTTTCCCGCCGCTGCCGTAGACGATGACGGTGTTCGGCTCGGGGTGCTCGATTTTCACTCCCAGCGCCCGCATGGCGTTCATCGTGGAGATGCAGTCCTCGCTGTCGAGGAAGCCGGTGATAACGGAGGTACCGTTGGCGAGGGCGGAGAGGATGATGGCCCGGTGAGACATGCTTTTGTCGCCCGGGACGGAGATCTCTGCCTGAATGGAGGATGCGCGTGAAATGTTCCAGCTAGCCATGATGAGAAAAAGGTCAGGATGAAGGGGTGAGGGTATCGCGGGCAGCTTTGGCCCGCTGGAGAAAGGCGAGGATTTCGGCGTCGTCGCCGGATTGCAGCGCGTCAGTGGCTCGGGTCAGGGAGGCGATAAAGCGCTCCAGCTGTCCGATGACGGCGGTGCGGTTCTGGGCGAAGATGCCGCTCCACATTTCGGCGGGGCCGGAGGCGATACGGGTGGTATCGCGGAAACCGTTACCGCAAAAGGCGGTGGCGCCCCAATCCTCGGCATGAACGAATTCCGCGAGGGCGGCGGCGAGGAAGTGGGGAAGGTGGCTGACGAGCCCGACGGTTTCGTCATGCACGCCGGGGCTCAGCTCGCGGACGCGACAGCCGACGCCGCTCCAGAGCTGACGCACGGCTTCGACGGCCTCGGGGTTGGCTCCTTCGTGGGGCGTAACGATGGCGGTGCTCCCTTCAAAAAGGTCCGCCTTGGCGGCGTGCAGCCCGCTCTGCTCGGAACCGGCCATAGGGTGGCTGCCGATGAAGAGGGCCTCATGCTTTTCAAAAATCGGGACGAGGGCTTCGACGACCGGCCCTTTGACGCTGCCGACGTCGGTAATCAGCGCCCCTTTGGGCAGCGCTCCGGCGATCTGCTCCGCCAGCGCGGGCATGACATCCACGGGGGTGCAGAGAACGACGAGATCGGCGTCGCGAACGACGGCGAAAAGATCGGTATCGGCTTCGTCGGCGATTGCGAGGCGGCGGGCTTCTTCGATGACTTCGGCGCGGCGCCCCCAGAGAGCGATGCGCGTCTCCCCTTTCAGCTGCTCCCGGAGAGCGAGCGCCAGCGAGCCCCCCAGCAGGCCGGGACCAAGGATGGCGATCTTATGGTAGGAGAATTTGCTCACAGGTGCCGTCCGGGGCCTCTGTCGGCCCGGACATAAAGAAAGGGAGGCGATTGCGG